>NZ_JABFWW010000187.1 GCF_013362045.1 Frateuria sp.
GCAGCCGCCGATGCCTCCGGCGCGCGTGGTGCCGTGGCCGATGCCGCGGGCCGGGCGGCCGGCCAGGCACGTTCGGCCGTCTCGACGTCCAGACACGGCGCCGAGGACGCCATCGGCCGCGCGCACGACGCCGCCGGCAACACGTCTGCCGGCGCCAACGGAGCAGCCGAAGGCACGGCCGCCGGCGCGATGAATGCAGCCCGGCAGACCCCCACCGGCAGCGACACGCGGTCGGCCGGCGTAGCCGGTGCGCTGGGCGCGGATGCCTCCGGCGATGCATCGCGACAGGCGTCCGCGAACCCACGCGGGACGGACGAGCCGTCGGGCGGCGAAACGGCCGGCAAGCAGGGCTTGCTGTCGCGGGCGTCCGGTGCGTCGCAGGGCAACGATGGGAAGTCGATCGACCTGTCGGGCTCGGGCGCAGCCGATGGCGACGCGGCAGCCCACTCGAACTCCGGCGCGAACGCATCGTCGGGCGCCAGCGGCCGTGGCAACGCCCGGGCCGGTGTCCACGGTTCTTCGCGCCATGGCGTCTCCACGACGGCCCATGCCGATGGTGACGCAGGATTCGACGCCAACGCGCAGCATTGAGGAATCCACGGAAAAAAGGAGCCCCCGCAAGCGGGGGCTCCTTCGTTTCGATGTACGGCCGGCCTCAGGCGAACGGATCGTCCAACACGATGGTGTCCTCGCGGTCGGCACCGGTGGCGACGATGGCGAGCTTGCAGCCGGAGAGTTCCTCCACCGCGCGCAGGTAGGCGCGGGCGGCGGCGGGCAGCTTGTTCCAGTCGCGGATGCCGGCGGTGGACTCCTCCCAGCCGGGGAACTCCAGGTACACCGGCTTGCACTCGGCCCAGCCGTCGGCATCCAGCGGCGCCAGCTCGCGGCGCTTGCCACGGTATTCGTAGGCCACGCAGACCTTGATCGACGGCAGGCCGTCGAGCACGTCGAGCTTGGTGATGGCCAGGCCGTTGATGCCGTTGATCTGCACCGCGCGCTTGAGCGCCACCAGGTCGATCCAGCCGCAGCGGCGCGGGCGCCCGGTGCTGGCGCCGAACTCGTTGCCGACCTTGCGCAGGCGCTCGCCCATCTCGTCGTTGAGCTCGGTGGGGAACGGGCCGCCGCCCACGCGCGTGGCGTAGGCCTTGCAGATCCCCAGCACGTAGTCGATGTCGCCTGCGCCCACGCCCGTGCCGGCCAGCGCGCCGCCGACGGTGGTGTTGGACGAGGTGACGTAGGGATAGGTGCCGTGGTCGATGTCCAGCAGCGCGCCCTGCGCGCCTTCGTACAGGATGTTGCCGCCCTCGCGGCGCACGTCGTGCAGGATGGTGGCCACGTCGTCGACCAGCGGACGGATGTACTCGCCCCAGGCAAGCGCGTCGTCGAGCACCTTCTGGTAGTCGACCGGCTCGCTTTTGAGCCACTGGGTGAGGATGAAGTTGTGGTACTCGACCGCGGCCTTGATCTGCGCGGGCAGCTCGTGCGGGTACATCAGGTCGGCCACGCGGATCGAGCGGCGGGCGACCTTGTCCTCGTAGGCCGGACCGATGCCGCGGCCGGTGGTGCCGATCGCGCTCTTGCCGGCGGCCGCCTCGCGCGCCTTATCCACCGCGATGTGGTAGGGCATGATCAGCGGCGTGGCCGGGCTGATCTTCACGCGCGAGCGCACGTCCACGCCGTTGCCTTCCAGCTCGGCGATCTCGTTGATCAGCGCCTCGGGCGAGAGCACCACGCCGTTGCCGATCAGGCACAGCGCGTCTTCGCGCAGGATGCCCGAAGGGATCAGGTGCAGCACCGTCTTCTTGCCCTTGATGACCAGCGTGTGGCCGGCGTTGTGGCCGCCCTGGAAACGCGCCACCGCGCCGACCCGCTCGGTCAGCAGGTCGACGATCTTGCCCTTGCCTTCGTCGCCCCACTGGGCTCCAAGGATGACGACTGACTTGCCCATGAAAGTTCTCGCTCGTTGGGTGCTCCGCGCGGGAGCCGTGGGTTTGGAAAAAAGGTTTCAGCGCACCAGCTGCAGCGCGGCCAGCCCGGCGATCACCGCGACCGCGCCGCACACGCGCAGCGTGCGCGGCTTGAGCCCCAGCGCCTGTCGCACCATCCACTGCCAGTGGCGCGGCGCGGCGAACAGCACCAGGCCTTCGAGCACCAGCACCAGGCACAGCGCGATGGCGAGCTCGTGCGGCATGGAATCAGCGCTTGCTGGCGCTGTCGTTGAAATAGCGCAGCAGCTCCGAATCAGGCTTTAGCACCAGCGTGTCCTTGCCGCCGGTGAAGCCCTTCTTGTACGCCAGCAGGCTTCGATAGAACGCGAAGAATTCCGGATCCTGGCCGTAGGCCTGCGCGTAGATGGCCGCTGCTTCGGCGTCGCCCTGGCCGCGCACGGTGGCCGCGTCGCGGTCGGCATCGGCGCGCAGCACCTGGCCCTGGCGATCGGCGTCGGCGCGGATCTTCTCCGCCTGCTCCTGGCCGGTGTAGCGCAGTTCGTTGGCCAGCTGCAGGCGCTCGGCGCGCATGCGCTTGTAGACCGATTCGCTGACTTCCTCGGGCAGGTCGATGCGCTTGATGCGCACGTCGACCACGGCAATGCCCAGGTTCTTGCGCGCGGCGGCATCGGTCTGCCTGAGCACGCGCTCGGTGATGTCCTTGCGGCCGCCGGCGATCAGGTCCTGCAGCGTGCGGGAGTTGAATTCGAAGCGCAGCGCGTCCTTGACCACAGGTGCCAGACGCTGCGCCGCCTGGTTGGCATCGCCGCTGGTGGCGCGGTAGTAGGCAGCGTTATTGGCAATGCGCCACTTCACGTAGAAATCGACGTTGACGCTCTTCTTCTCGGAGGTGAAGTAGCGCTCCGGCGGAGCGTCCAGCCCCTGGATGCGGCTGTCGAAGCGCACCACCTGCTGGATCAGCGGCGCCTTGACGTGCAGGCCGGGGGCATAGTCGGTCTGCACGATGCGGCCGAACTGCAACAGCAGTGCGCTCTGCCCTTCGCGCACCACGAAGGCGCTGTTGAAGCCAAGCAGCAGCACCAGCACGGCAATCACCAACCAGACGTATTTCATGGCTGGTTCCCCTTGTCGGCGCCCTCATCGGATGCGGCGGTGGCGGTGGTGGCGGCGGTCGCCGGGCTTGCCGCCGGAGCCGACGGCAGGTTGATGATGGTGCGGCCGTTCGAGCCGTCGATCACCTTCTGGTTGCCGGCCATCACCTGCTCCATCGTCTCCAGCCACAAGCGCTTGCGGGTGACTTCCGGCGCCGCCTTGTACTGCGCCAGCAACAGCTGGAACTGCTGCGCGTCGCCCTGCGCATGGGCGATGCGCGCGGCCTTGTAGCCCGCCGCCTCGGCGGCGATGCGCGCGGCGTCGCCGCGGGCCACCGGCACGACCTTGTTGGCATAGGCCAGCGCACCGTTCTCGATGCTCTGCTTGTCCTCGCGCGCCTTGTTGACGTCGTCGAAGGCGTCCTTGACCTCGGCCGGCGGCGCGACGTTCTGGAAGCTCACCGCGGTCACCTGCAGCCCGCAGTGGTAGCCGTCGAGGGTCCTCTGCAGGGCCTGGCCCGCCTCGTCCACCAGCGCGGCGCCCTCGCCGGAAAGAATGGTGTCCATGTCGCTGCGGCCGATCACCGAGCGCACGGCCGCCTCGGAGGCGGCGGCAATGGTTTCTTCCACGTCGTCGACCGTGAACAGGTAGGCGCGTGCGTCCGAAACCTGGTACTGCACGGTGAAGTCGATGGTGATGATGTTCTCGTCGCGCGTGAGCATGCGAACGCTGTCCTGCAGCGAGCGCACGCGCGTCGTCTCCACCTTGGTCACCGTCTCGAGCGGCTGCGGCAGCTTGAAGTGGAAGCCAGGCGGCAGCGTGCGCGCATACTGGCCGAAGCGCAGCACGACGCCGGCCTGGCGGGCGTCGACGATCGTGTAGCTGCTCAACAGCAGCCACGCCAGCACCAACGCCAGCACGATCGTAACGATGCCGCCCGGGCCGCCGTGCTTGCCCAGGCGCGCGCGCAGGCGCTTGAGCGCATCCTCCAGGCCAGGCTTGTTGCCGCTGGGGCGCTTGGTGTTCCAGGGATCGCGCTGGCCGCCGCCAGGCTCGTTCCAGGCCATCGTCTAGTCTCCTTGGAGCAAGGGGCAGGCCGGCGGGGCAAGCCGGGAAACGCGTTGCGGAATCAGGGCCATGGAACGCAGCGTCGAGGTCGGAATGGGCGGACCGCGGCGCGCCGCGGAGCGATCTCGGTGCGGGCGGGCGAACGCCGCACAAACGCCGCGTAGTCTAGCAGAGGTGGGCCGGGCATGGCCCGGTTGCGGCGGATGGCGATTCATGCCCTGGCTGTGGCGTGCTGCATGGAGGAATTTGCCGGGGTTGGCGCGACGCCAGCCCCCGCCCCCTCTTGAAGGAAGACCTTCAAGCCGTGCCGCGCCCACTTTCAAGAGAGGGCCGGGACAAAAGGCGAGCACCCCGCCTACATGGCGTCCGGTACTCCGAGCACGCCACGCAGCAGCGCCGCGTCGTGCGCGTTGCCGCCGCCCAGCGGTGCGATCACGCTGCGCGGCGCGTCGATGTGCAGGTGCCAGCCGTGCTCGTCCACCGACTCCTCGGCGATCGCGCCGGCTGCGCGCAGGCGCGCGTGCAGGCGCCCGGCGGACAGCGGCAGCTGCAGTTCGGTGCGTACGCGCTCGCCGCCTAGGAGCTCGCCCAGCGCCTGGCGCAACAGCTCCAGCCCTTCGCCGGTGGCAGCGGAGAGCCAGACCTGCACCGGGCGGCCATCGCCGTCGCGCACGATCCTAGGCGCCGCGCCGGCCAGGTCGATCTTGTTCATCACGTGCAGCTGCGGCACCTCGCCGGCACCGATCTCCTCCAGCACGCCGTCGACCACGCGATGCAGGCGTTCGCGCTCCTCGTCGGCGGCATCGCTGACGTGCAGCAGCAGGTCCGCATCGCGCGCCTCGGCCAAGGTGGCGCGGAAGGCGGCAACCAGGTCGTGCGGCAGCTCGCGAATGAAGCCCACGGTATCGGCCAGCACGGCTGGGCCGCAGGACAGGTCCTCGATCTTGCGCACGGTCGGGTCGAGGGTGGCGAACAACAGATTCGCGGCGAACACCTCGCCTTCGGTCAGCGCATTGAACAGCGTGGACTTGCCGGCATTGGTGTAGCCGACCAGCGCCACGCGCGGCACCGTGTTGCGCAGGCGCGCGCGGCGCTGCTGGGTGCGCTGGGTCTGCACCTTTTCCAGCCGCTTGGCGAGCATCTTGACGCGCTCGCCGAGCAGGCGGCGGTCGGTTTCCAACTGCGTCTCGCCGGGTCCACGCAGGCCGATGGCGCCACCGCGCTGGCGCTCCAGGTGGGTCCAGCCGCGCACGAGGCGGGTGGCCAGGTGCTTGAGCTGCGCCAGCTCCACTTCCAGCTTGCCTTCGTGCGAGCGGGCGCGCTGGGCGAAGATGTCCAGGATCAACCCGGCGCGATCGACCACGCGCACCGCCAACAACTTCTCCAGGTTGCGCTCCTGCACCGGGGTGAGCAGGTGGTCGACCAGCACCACGTCCGCCTCGGTGGCGCGCACCGCCTCGGCGATCTCCTCGGCCTTGCCCGTGCCGATGTAGTAGCGGGGGTTGGGATCCTCCACCCGCGCGCTCACGCTGGCGAGCACTTCGGCGCCGGCGGAGCGCACCAGCTCGGCGAACTCCTGCGCACGGCGGGCCGTGTCGCCCTCGCCGCGGGTATGCGGCAGGACCAATACGGCGCGTTCGCCCTTCTTCTGTCTATCGAACACTAGGTGGGGATGGCCTGGCGGAAACGTTTCGCGCCGCGGACTGGGCGCCCGCGGCAAGGGATCGAAGGCGGCATTGTATGCCGATCACCGCGTGCGGATGGCATCAGGACATGCATGGGATGCGTGGCCGCCGACGGGCCAGGCAACCCGTCGGCGACCAGGCATGCATGTGCCTCTAGTCTTCGCCCTCGGCCTGCTCGGCGTGCGCATCGGCATGGGCGTCGTGGCCGTTGCCCATGCGCACGTTGCGGCTGGGCACCACGGTGGAGATGGCGTGTTTGTAGACCATCTGGCTCACCTGGTTGCGCAGCAGCACCACGAACTGGTCGAAAGACTCGATCGTGCCCTGCAGCTTGATGCCGTTCACCAGGTAGATGGCGACCGGAACGCGCTCGCGGCGAAGCGCGTTGAGAAACGGATCCTGCAATGACTGCCCTTTGGACATGTTGTTGTACCCCCTCGCGAACCATCGCGGGCCGGAGAAAAGACGCGCAAGCGGCGACCGGCCCAAGTCGACGGGATATTAACCGCTTTTAAATGGCGGGCGGAAGCTGGAACAGGACATGGGTCGCAGCTGGCGAGCTCTACAGGAAAAGTTCCAGCGCATCGCACGCGCGACCGAGCAGGCCGGTTCGTTCCGGATCGAGCAGGCGCGCATCCAATTCCGCCCGCAGCCAGGTGATCTGCCGTTTGGCCAACTGGCGTGTGGCGAAGATGCCCCGATCGCGGAAGGTGGGCGCATCCGTCGCGCCCTCCAGATGCTCCCAGGCCTGCCGGTAGCCGACCGCACGCAGCGCCGGCAAGTCCGGGTGCAGGTCGCCGCGGTCGCGCAGGGAGCGCACCTCGTCCAGGAAGCCGGCGGCCAGCATGGCGTCGAAACGCTGCGCGATGCGTGCGTGCAGCGTGCCCCGCTCGGCTGGAAGCAGCGCGAGCTTGAGCACCCGCCATGGGAAGCGTTCGCCGCCACCGCCAGTCTGCTGCTCGGACAATGGCCGGCCGGTCAGCTCGATCACTTCCAGCGCGCGCTGCAGGCGCTGGGCGTCGTTGGGGCCGATGCGGGCGGCAGCCGCAGGATCCAGCCCGGCCAGCCGGACATGCAAGGCCGGCCAGCCGCACGACGCCGCCTCGGCCGCCAGCCGGGCGCGGATCGCCGGCGCGGCATCCGGCAGCGCTGAAAGGCCACGTTGCAAGGCGCGGAAATAAAGACCGGTGCCGCCGACCAGCAACGGCACACGACCCTGCGCATGGATGCGCGCCATGGCCTCGAGCGCGTCGGCGCGGAAGTCGGCCGCCGAGTAGGGTTCGGATGGATCGCGCAGGTCGAGCAGCGCATGCGGATGGCACGCCAGCGTTTTGGCATCCGGCTTGGCCGCGCCGATGTCCAGCCCGCGGTAGACCAGCGCCGAATCCACGCTCACCAGTTCCAGCGCAAAGCGCTCGCGCAGCGCGCAGGCCAGCGCCGTCTTGCCCGACGCGGTCGGGCCCATCAGGAACACGGCAAGCGGGCGCGCATCGGCAGGCATCGGCCCATTGTAGGCGGCACCCGCGCGCGCTCCAGCGCGCGGCTGCGGCGGGACGCTGGTTTTCCGGGGTGAACCCGGTCACGTTCCTAGGAGATACGTTGTCCTCGACCCCTGCGGCGGCTTGCCTGCGCATCCGCGCGGGCGCACCATCGGCATACAGCGACCACATAGAATTCACGCGATGGCGCAGCGCATCGACGCAGAACACGACCAGGAAGGTGGGCAGGGGGCTGTCGTCAGCCTGCGGCCAGGAACCGCCGCGCCCGCGCCCCGGAACCGCCCGGCGGCGCCTACCGCCCCCTCGCCTGCCGCGCAGGAAGATCCGGCGGGCGGCAAGCCTATCTGGGACAAGAACAATTTCGGTTTCTGGCTGGCGGTATGCATCGTCGTCAGCCTGGTCTTCTCGATCGTCTACCGCGCACTGGCCTGACCCCGAAGGAAACAAAGAGCCGCGCCTTTCGGGGCGCGGCTTTTTATGTTGCGCGGCCACTGCCTGTGCCCGAACGCCGGGCTCGCCGGAGCCCGCATCAACCGCCGCCATGCAGCGACTGCAGCCTTGGCCGCCACACGACCCGTGGCGTGCGGCATCGCACCAAGAGCGGATGAGCAGCGAGGGCATATAATTGTCGTTTCCCCACTGCATCCGGCCCTTGGCCGATGGATACCCATGCCGCAGACAATGAAGGCCCTGGTCAAGCGCAAGCCCGAGCAGGGCATCTGGATGGAAGAGGTGCCGGTTCCGCAGATCGGCCCCAACGAGGTGCTGATCAAGGTCGAGAAGACCGCCATCTGCGGCACCGACTTGCACATCTACAAGTGGGACGAGTGGTCCCAGCGCACCATCGTTCCGGGCCTGACCATCGGCCACGAGTTCGTCGGCCGCATCGCGGAACTGGGCAGCGCAGTGACCGGCTACAAGGTCGGCGACCGCGTCTCGGCCGAGGGCCACATCGTCTGCGGGCATTGCCGCAACTGCCGCGCCGGCCGCCAGCATCTGTGCCCGAACACCGTCGGCATCGGCGTCAACCGCAACGGTGCCTTCGCCGAATACGTGGCCGTACCCTCTTCCAACCTGTGGCCGATTCCCGATCAGATCCCGAGCGAACTGGCCGCTTTCTTCGATCCCTACGGCAATGCCGCGCATTGCGCGCTGGAGTTCGACCTGATCGGCGAGGACGTGCTGATCACCGGCGCCGGCCCGATCGGCGTGATCGCCGCGGGCATCTGCAAGCACGTGGGCGCGCGCAACGTGGTGGTCACCGACGTCAACGACTACCGCCTCAAGCTCGCCGCCGACATGGGCGCCACGCGCGTGGTCAACGTGGCCAACCAGTCGCTCAAGGACGTGGTCAAGGACCTGCACATGGAAGGTTTCGACGTCGGCCTGGAGATGAGCGGCAACCCGCGCGCCTTCAACGACATGCTCGAGGTGATGTACCACGGCGGCAAGGTCGCCATGCTCG
Source organism: Frateuria sp. (assembly GCF_013362045.1). Taxonomy (GTDB): domain Bacteria; phylum Pseudomonadota; class Gammaproteobacteria; order Xanthomonadales; family Rhodanobacteraceae; genus Frateuria_A. Next base: position 8,759 of record NZ_JABFWW010000187.1, read on the forward strand.
GCATCATGCCGCGCGGCGCCGGCATCGACTGGGACAAGGTGATCTTCAAGGGCCTCACCCTGCAAGGGATCTACGGCCGGCGCATGTACGAGACCTGGTACAAGATGACCCAGATGGTGTTGACCGGCTTCCCGCTGCAGAAAGTGCTGACCCACCAGATCGCCATCGACGATTTCCAGAAGGGCTTCGACCTGATGGATGCGGGCCAGTGCGGCAAAGTCGTCTGCTCCTGGACCTGACGCCATGACCTATACCGCCAAAGACCGCTACGCCGCCGAACTGGACTCCATCCGCGAACAAGGCCTGTTCAAGGGCGAGCGCATCATCGTCTCGCCGCAGTCGGCCGAGATCACGCTGGCCAACGGCCGCAAGGTGCTCAACTTCTGCGCCAACAACTACCTGGGCCTGGCCGACCATCCCGACGTGATCGCCGCCGCCAAGGAAGCGCTGGACACGCATGGCTTCGGCATGGCGTCGGTGCGATTCATCTGCGGCACGCAGGACCTGCACAAGCAGCTGGAAGCGAAGATCGCCGAGTTCTTCGGCACGCAGGACACCATCCTCTACGCCGCCTGCTTCGACGCCAACGGCGGCCTGTACGAGCCGCTCTTGGGCGAGGAGGACGCGATCATCTCCGACGCGCTCAACCACGCCTCGATCATCGACGGCATCCGCCTGTGCAAGGCCAAGCGCTTCCGCTACGCCAACTGCGACATGGCGGACCTGGAGAAGCAGCTGCAGGCGGCCGACGCCGCCGGCGCGCGCACCAAGCTGATCACCTCCGACGGCTCGTTCTCGATGGATGGCTTCATCGCGCCGCTGGACCAGATCACCGCGCTGGCGAAGAAATACAACGCGATGGTGCACATCGACGAATGCCACGCCACCGGCTTCCTGGGTGCCACCGGCCGTGGCTCGGCCGAAGTGCATGGCGTGATGGACAAGGTCGACATCTTCACCGGCACGCTGGGCAAGGCGCTCGGCGGCGCGCTGGGCGGCTTTACCACGGGACCTGCGGAAGTGATCGAGTTGCTGCGCCAGCGCTCGCGTCCGTACCTGTTCTCCAACTCGCTGCCGCCGCACGTGGTGGCCGCGGCGATCAAGGTGTTCGACATGCTGGTCTCGGCCGGCGAGCTGCGCACGCGCGTGCAGGAGAACACGGCCTATTTCCGCAAGGCGATGACCGATGCCGGCTTCGACATCAAGCCGGGCGTGCACCCGATCGTGCCGGTGATGATCTACGACGCGCCCAAGGCGCAGGCGATGGCCACCGCGCTGCTGGAGGAGGGCATCTACGTCACCGGCTTCTTCTACCCCGTGGTGCCCCAAGGCCAGGCGCGTATCCGCACGCAGATGAGCGCCGCGCACACGCGCGAGCACCTGGACCGGGCGATCGCGGCGTTCACCAAGATCGGCAGGCAACTGGGCGTGGTCGGCTGAGTTTGCCGCGCCTCCCCCTCATTCGGGGAGAACGTCAAGACAGGGTACCCACAGCTGGCCGGCAGGCATCGGGCAACGAGGCCGGCGCCTGCCGTCACGGATCCCTGGCTGGAAGCTGATCGTTTCAGGGCGATGGCGCTGCGTTTCGGTATCCGCAGGGCGCACGGCGGAGGCATCGTTGCCGAGCGCAGCCTGGTCGCCTTCCGCGGGAACGCAAGGTCGCGGCGCTCAGCGGCGCCTGAGTGCGGCGACTTCGGCCTCTTCCAGATGCCGCCATTGCCCCTTGGGCAATTCACCCAGCGCCAGCTGGCCGATGGCCACGCGCACCAGCCGCAGCACGCCGATGCCATGAGCAGCGAGCAGCCGGCGGATGTGCCGGTTGCGGCCTTCGTCCAGCACGATTTCGAGCCAGGCGTTCTTTTCGCCGGCACGCAGCAACGCGACCCGCTGCGCGGCCAGCCGCTCGCCCTGGTCGACTACGCCCTCCCGCAACCGTGCCAGCAGGGCCGCATCCGGGATGCAGTCGACCTGTACGTGATAGGCCTTGTCGCAGTGCGTGGCCGGATCGGTGATGCCGGCGGCCCACAGCGTGTCGTTGCTCAGCAACAGCAGGCCTTCGCTGGCCTTGTCCAGCCGCCCGACCGGGCCGAGCCATGGCAGCCCGGCGGCGGCCAGTGCGTCGTAGACGGTGGCGCGGCCGCGCTCGTCCGTGGCGCTGACCACCAGGCCTCGTGGTTTGTTGAACATCACGTAGATGCGTTGTGCCGCGGCCAGCGGCCGGCCATCGACCGTGATGCCGTCCTGGCCCATGCGAACCGGGTGTTGCGGATCGCGCACCACCTGCCCCTCCAGCGCCACCCTGCCGGCACGGATCCATCGCTCGGCCTCGCTGCGGGAACAGGCGCCCTGCTTGGACAGCACGCGCGCCAGTCCGTGGCGGGTTGCAGCGGCTGGCGTGAGGGGACGTGGGGCTCGGGACATCCGGGCAAGCGTATCGGCGCTGATGGAGCGCCCGCAAGAATGGCTTCGCGCGGGGCCCGCCGTTCACCAAAAGAAAAGCCCGGCCGAAGCCGGGCTTTTCCCTATCACTTGCACGATCCGTTTACTGCTGGACCTGCAGCTCCGTGCGGCGGTTGCGCGCGCGGCCGGCATCCGTGTCGTTGCTGTCGATCGGATCGTTCTTGCCGTGGCCAAGCGGGCCTTCCAGGCGGCTGGCGTCGATGCCGTGCGAGGTCAGGTAGTCGTACACGATCTTCGCGCGACGCTCGGACAGCGCCTGGTTGTAGGCGTCCTTGCCCACCGAGTCGGTGTAGCCGGCGACGGTCACGTGCACCTGCGGGTAACGCTGCAGGGTGTCGACGGCCTGGTCGAGGATGCCGATCGAATCGGAGGTCGGCTCGGCAAGCGCCTTGCTGATCTCGCTGGCAGCCACGTGGCCCTTCTTCGGATAGTCGAACTTGAAGTTCACGCCGCGCAGGTCGATCACGACCTTCTGCGGGCAACCATCCGGACCGACGATGGTACCGGCCGGAGTGGCCGGGCACTTGTCTTCGCAATCGTTGACGCCGTCGTTGTCGCTGTCCTTGGTGGAGCAGTCGTTGACCGGGGCCGGCGGCGGCGTGGCAGCCTGCGGGGCAGCAGCCGGCTCGCCGAAGCGGGAAACGATGCTGAAGCCCAGGAACCAGTCGCCGTAACCGCTCTTCGCGGGCTGGCTCTTGTCGTCCCAGTCGTAGCGGTAGCCGGCTTCGATGCGGACGTCGGAGCTGTCGGTGACGGTCTTGGACACGCCTGCGCCCAGTTCGGCCGCCGGCGCCCAGCCATGGTCACCACTGTTCTGGTGATGGCTGCCCATCACGCCGGCCAGCAGGTACGGACGCCAGGCGTTCCATTCGCCCGCATAGAAGCGGGCCGCGACGCCGACGTTGTTGTTGGACCAGTTGCCGCCGCCCACCGCGGTATCGCGATGGCGCTTCGTGCGGTCGACGAACAGATCGATCGAGGCATTCGGAGCGATGAAACGGCCGACGCCGAGGCCGTAGTAGAACTGGCGGCTGTTGGTATTGCGGTCGGTATCGTTGTAGTAACCGCCGATCGTCGGAGCGATGTACCAGCGACCGTCATACTCGCCCGTGCTGTTGGCAGCGGCGGTGTCACTGGCAGGGGCGGCGGTGTTGTCCTGCGCGTGAACGGCACCTACGCCGCCCAGGGCCAAGGCAATAAGGAAATACAAGCCCTTACGTTTCATCAGGTGTCTCCTTCATTTATTGATGTTCGCAGCCGTTTCACCTCGCACGGACCGCGCGTCAAACTCACTTTGACTTCCGGAAGCTTGAGCCGCCCCCTCGCTTTCGTCCCTACGGGCAAGCGGCGGGATTGTAGCAAAACCGTTAAGTCGTTCGCGCGTGCGTGGGTTCCCTGGTGAGGCCTTGTTCAGCAAAGCCCTGGCGCCCATTGCCGCCTGAGCGGCGTCTAAACAATGTGAAAACGCAGAAAACCCGGCATGAGAGCCGGGTTTTCTGTGCGCTTTGACAAACACCGGCCTGGCTGTATTGCAGGTACCGGTTTCGCCGATCGTGTTTAAAGCGTAAACAAGCCGAGGAAGCGCTGGACGGGCATGGCATCCAGCGTGGCTGGATCGGCCGCCGCTTCCAGAATGGCCTTGACCCGGTGTGCAGGCAGGTGTCCCCGCAAGGCCGCCTCGAATTTCTTCAGCAGCACCGGGATGCCTTCGGCACGGCGCTTGCGGTGACCGATCGGATAATCGATCGACACCTTTTCCGTGGACGAGCCGTCCTTGAAGAACACCTGCACCGAGTTGCCGATGTAGCGCTTGTCCGGATCGAAATAATCCTTGGTGAACTGCGGATTTTCGCGTACTTCCATCTTTGCGCGCAGCGCGTCGATGCGCGGATCGGCGGCGACGTCGTCGTTGTAGTCCTCGGCGGTGAGGCGGCCGAAGATCAGCGGCACGGCGACCATGTACTGGATGCAGTGGTCGCGGTCGGCGTAGTTGGCCAGTGGGCCTGTCTTGTCGATGATGCGCACGCCTGCTTCCTGCGTCTCGATCACGATCCTCTCGACCTGGTCGAGCTTGCCGGCCACCTGCGCGTGCAGTTGCATGGCGCATTCCACCGCCGTCTGCGCGTGGAACTCGGCCGGGAAGCTGATCTTGAACAGCACGTTCTCCATCACGTAGCTGCCGAACGGCCGCTCGAACTCGAACGCGTTGCCCTTGAAGGCCACGTCGTAGTAACCCCAGGTCTTGGCGCTCAGCGCCGACGGATAGCCGACCACGCCGCGGTAGACCGCGTTGATCGCATGAGTCACCGCGCGGCGGCAGGCGTCGCCCGCGGCCCAGCTCTTGCGCGGCCCGGTGTTGGGGGCGTGGCGGTAGGTACGCAGTGCGCCGTTGTCGATCCAGCTGTGCGACACGGCGGTGGTGATCTGCCCCTTGCTGCCGCCGAGCATGGCGGTGGCGACCGCGGTGGAGGCCAGGCGCACCAGGATCACGTGGTCCTGGCCGACGCGGTTGAAGCTGTTCTTCAGCGCGTAGCAACCCTGGATCTCGTGCGCCTTGATGGCGTAGCCGAGCACGTCGCGCACGGTGAACGGCTGGCCGCCCTCGCGCTCCGCCTTGCGGCTGAGGTAATCGGCCACCGACAGGATCGCGCCGAGGTTATCGGATGGGTGGCCCCACTCGGCGGCCAGCCAGGTGTCGTTGAAGTCCAGCCAGCGGATCTGCGTGCCGATCGCGAAGGCACCCTGCACCGGATCGAGCTCGTGGCTGGTGCCCGGCACGCGGCTGCCGCCCGGGAGGGTGGCGCCCGGCACCATCGGACCCAGGTGCTTGACGCATTCGGGGAATTTCATCGCCAGCATCGCCGTGCCCAGCGAGTCCAGCAACATGTAGCGCGCGGTGTCGTAGGCCTCCTTCGACTCGATCCGGTAGTCGGCCACGTAATTGGCGATGTCGACCATCGGCTGGTCGGGATCGGGACGAACGGCGGAGCGGATGTCGTGCGCACTCATGGGGCTTCTCGCGGCAGGAAAAACCGCGATTGTATCCGGCCATCCGCGCGGCTGCTCCCTTCCCCTGCCCTGGCGAAGGACCGCAGCAGGACACGACCCGCTTGACCGCCGCCGCACCGCCTCCGACAATCGGCGCACACCCAAAGGGGAGTAGTTCCGGAGCCGCAGCATGTGCGGCTTCGTGTGGTGATCGTCATCACGGGCGGCCCTTCCGCCCCGGTCACCCCGGCGAACCTTCGCGAACGAGACTTTTGCGGTGGCGGCGGACCCTTGCGCGTGTCCGCCGTCATCGCCATGAGTCACGCGCGACGGAACTCTCCATGGATCTCAGCGGTACCGATTTTCTTTCGGGCCTCGCGGCCATCGTCCTGCTCGACCTCGTCCTTGCCGGCGACAACGCGATCGTGATCGCGCTGGCCGCGCGCAACCTGCCGCGCTCGCTGCAACGCAAGGCCGTGTTCTGGGGCACCTTCGGCGCGGTCGCCGTGCGGGTGGCATTGACCGCAATCGTGGTCTATCTGCTGAAGCTCCCGGGCTTGATGCTGGCCGGCGGCCTGTTGCTGCTGCCGATCGCCTGGAAGCTGCTCAAGCCCGAGGGCGACTCCGCCCACCCGGTCGATCCAGCCAACAGCTTCTGGGCAGCTCTACGCACGATCGTGGTGGCCGATGCCCTGATGGGCCTGGACAACGTATTGGCCATCGCCGGCGCCTCCAAGGGGCACCTTGGGCTGGTGTTGCTGGGCCTGCTGATCAGCGTTCCGCTGGTGGTGTGGGGCTCGACGTTGATCCTCAAGTTGATCGAGCGTTTCCCGGTCGTCGTCTATCTCGGCGCAGGCGCGGTCGCGTGGACCGCCGGCCGCATGATCGCGCACGATCATCTGCTGCGCGGGTGGTTCGAAGGTCGACCCATGTTTGGCTTCGGACTGGACGCGTTGCTGATCGTGGGCATCTGCGGTGGCGGCTGGCTGGCGCAGCGTCGGCGCAAGGACCGCATGTCCGGATGAGCGGACGGTCCTACTCTCCCCGGCCGCGATCCTGGAAGCGCAACTCGATCTGCGACGGCACATTCGGCGGGAGGTCCGCGGCCAGGCCGCGGACCAGGTCACGGTCAAAGGGGGTTGGTGCACGAAGAAGGCGCCTCGCGGCCCTCTTCCCCGTCGCCCTGCCCTGCCGCTCAGCGCTTCTCGATCGGCACGTAGCTCTGGTCTTCCGGGCCGGTGTAGTTCGCGCTCGGACGGATGATCTTGCCGTCCTGGCGCTGCTCGATCACGTGCGCGCTCCAGCCGGAAGTGCGTGCGATCACGAACAGCGGCGTGAACATGGCGGTCGGCACGCCCATCATGTGGTAGGCGCTGGCCGAAAACCAGTCGAGGTTGGGGAACATCTTCTTGAGTTCCCACATCAGCTTCTCGATGCGCTCGGACACCTCGAACAGCGTCGGATTGCCGCCCTCGGTGCACAGCTTGCGCGAGATTTCCTTGATGATCTCGTTGCGCGGATCGGACACCGTATACACCGGATGGCCGAAGCCGATGATGATCTCCTTGCGTTCCACGCGCGCACGGATGTCCGCCTCCGCATCGGCCGCGCTGCGGTAGCGGGCGATAATCTCCATCGCCACCTCGTTGGCGCCGCCGTGCTTGGGACCGCGCAGCGCGCCGATCGCGCCGGTGATGGCCGAGTACATGTCCGAGCCGGTGCCGGCGATCACGCGGGCGGTGAAGGTCGAGGCATTGAACTCATGCTCGGCGTACAGCACCAGCGACTTGTCCAGCGCCTGCGCGTGCAGTTCGCTGGGCGCCCTGCCGTGCAGCACGTGCAGGAAGTGCGCGGCGATCGAGTCGTCGTCGGTCTGCGTCTCCACGCGCTTGCCGTTGTGGCTGAAGTGGTACCAGTACAGCAGCATCGAGCCGAAGCTCGCCATCAGGCGGTCGGCGATGTCGCGCGCGCCGGTGAGGTTGTGGTCCTCCTTCTCCGGCAGCACGGTGCCCAGCACCGAGCAGCCGGTGCGCAGCACGTCCATCGGGTGGGTCGCCGCCGGCAGCAATTCCAGCGCGCCCTTGACCGGCGCCGGCAGACCGCGCAGGCGCTTCAGCCTGGCCTTGTAGTTCTGCAGTTCGGTCCAGTTGGGCAGCGTGCCGTACACGAGCAGGTAGGCCACTTCCTCGAAGCAGCCCTTGGCGGCCAGGTCGTGGATGTCGTAGCCGCGGTAGTGCAGGTCGTTGCCGCTGCGGCCGACCGTGCACAGCGCGGTATTGCCGGCCGGAACGCCGGACAGCGCGACGGATTTCTTGGCCTTGGGGAGGGCTTGCTCGGTCATCGGTGTCTCCTGGGTGCAAGTTTTGGAGCCGCGGCGCGGCCGGACGCCATCAGGCTTTCTTCGCGAACAACGCGTCGAGTTTCTGCTCGTAGTCGTGGTAGCCGATGCGCTCGTACAGTTCCTCGCGCGTCTGCATCTGGTCGATCACGTTGCGCTGGTGGCCATCGCGGCGAATTGCCTGGTAGACGCTCTCGGCCGCCTTGTTCATGGCACGGAAGGCGGACAGCGGATAGAGCACGATGCCAACGCCGGCGCCACGCAGTTCCTCGACGCTGAACAGCGGCGTCTTGCCGAACTCGGTGATGTTGGCCAGCACCGGCACCTTCACCGCGTCGACGAAGCGACGATAGGTCGGCAGGTCGTAGGCCGCCTCGGCGAAGATGCCGTCGGCGCCGGCCTCGACGCAGGCGATGGCGCGCTCGATGGCCGCATCCACGCCGTCCACGGCGATGGCGTCGGTGCGCGCGATCAGGAAGAAATCCGGATCGGTCTTGGCATCGGCGGCTGCCTTGACGCGGTCGGCCATCTCGCCGGTGCTGACGATTTCCTTGCCCGGGCGGTGGCCGCAGCGCTTGGCCCCGACCTGGTCCTCGATGTGGCAAGCGGCGGCACCGAACTTGATCAGGCTCTTGACCGTGCGGGCGATGTTGAACGCGCTGGGGCCGAAGCCGGTATCGATGTCCACCATCAGCGGCAGGTCGCACACGTCGGTGATGCGACGCACGTCGGTGAGCACGTCGTCGAGCGTGTTGATCCCGAGGTCGGGCAGGCCCAGCGAGCCGGCCGCCACGCCGCCGCCGGAGAGATAGATCGCTCGATAGCCGGCGCGCCTGGCCAGCAGCGCGTGGTTGGCGTTGATCGCGCCGACGACCTGCAGCGGTTGCTCATAGGTCAGTGCAGCACGGAAACGCGCACCGGGGGACGCCATCGTCGTCATGGACTGCTCCGCGTCAAAACGCGCATTTTAGCGCAGCGGGACGCGCGAGTCCCCGCCTTGCGGGGCCGTGCGACTCGCTGGCGCATCGCACACATGTGCAGGAGCCGGATCTGGTGAACGAGATTTGGGTGGATGAGGCTTTGCTGGCGTAACTGAGGGAGGCCATGCAGGCGGCTTCCCAGCGAGAGGCCAAAGAGCCGCGACTACCGCATTGATTCGCGGGCAAGAAAAAGGGCGGCCGCGGCCGCCCTTTTTCAACCATCATCGACAGCCTTACTTCTTGGCGAACAGGTGCTCCACGCCGCCGCGCTCCTCGCGCAGCTCCTTGTCGGTGGCGTCCATGCGGGCGCGCGAGAACCCGTTGATGTCCAGGCCCTGCACGATGGCGTACTTGCCGTCCTTGCAGGTCACCGGGTAGCCGTAGATCACGCCCGGGGCGATGCCGTAGGAGCCATCCGACGGGATGCCCATCGAAACCCAGTCGCCCTCGGCCGTACCCAGCGCCCACGAACGCATGTGGTCGATCGCGGCCGAGGCGGCGGAGGCTGCCGAAGAGGCGCCGCGGGCCTTGATGATGGCCGCGCCGCGCTGCTGCACGGTCGGGATGAAGTCGTTCTCGTACCAGGCCTGGTCGACCAGCGACAGCGCGCTCTTGCCGTCCACGGTGGCGTGATGCAGGTCCGGGTACTGGGTGGAACTGTGGTTGCCCCAGATGGTGGCCTTCTTGATCGCGGTGGTGTGCTTGCCGGTTTTCTCGGCGAGCTGCGAGAGGGCGCGGTTGTGGTCCAGGCGCACCATCGCGGTGAAGCACTTCGGATCCAGGTCCGGCGCGTTCTGCTGCGCGATCAGCGCATTGGTGTTGGCCGGGTTGCCGACCACCAGCACCTTCACGTCGCGCTTGGCGTGGTCGTTCAGCGCCTTGCCCTGCGGGCCGAAGATGGCGCCGTTGGCTTCCAGCAGGTCCTTGCGCTCCATGCCCGGGCCGCGCGGACGGGCGCCGACCAGCAGCGCGTAGTCGACGTCCTTGAAGGCCACGTTGAGATCGTCGGTGGCGACCACGCCGGCCAGCGTCGGGAACGCGCAATCGTTGAGCTCCATCACCACGCCCTGCAGAGCGGGCAACGCCGGTGTGATCTCCAGCAGATGCAGGATGACCGGCTGGTCCTTGCCCAGCATGTCGCCGGCGGCGATGCGGAACAGCAGCGCGTAGCCGATCTGGCCAGCGGCGCCGGTGACGGCAACTCGAACGGGGGCTTTCATCACTTCACTCCTCAAGGCTCATGTGGCGGACGCGGGCCCGCCAAGGCAGGTAATCGGATGGTGCTCAGGCCAGTTCCGCGAAGAACTCCTGGATGCGCTTCAGGCCCGGCTCCAGCTGGGCGGTCGGGCAGGTGTAGGAGATACGCAGCGAATGAGGTTCGCCGAAGGCCGAGCCCGGCACGCAGGCCACGCCCTTGGCTTCCAGCAGCGCGGCGCAGACGTCGACGTCGCTCTCGATCACCACGCCGTTGTGGCGCTTGCCGAAGGCGACGGAGATATCCGGGAAGGCGTAGAACGCGCCCTGCGGACGCGGGCAGACCACGCCAGGGATGGCACGCAATGCGGCGACCACGGTATCGCGCTTGGCCGAGAATTCCGCGCACCTGGCTCGTGGCACGTCCTGCGGACCACCGAAGGCGGCCACTGCCGCGGCGGTGACCACTTCCGGGATGCTGGTGATGTGGTTGGAGTTGAGGGTGGTGACCGCCTTGGCCACCGCTTCGGGGCCCGCCAGCAACCCGACGCGCCAGCCCGGCATGCCGTAGGTCTTGGACACCGAGTCGACGAAAACCAGCCGCTCGCGCAGCTCCGGACGGGCGAATACGAAGTTGTGGTAGCCGATCCCGTCGAACACCATCGAGTTGTAGATGTCGTCGGTGATGATCCAGGTGTCCGGATAGCGCACCAGCACTTCCGCCAGCGCGGCGATCTCCTCGGCCGTGTAGACCATGCCGGTCGGGTTGGACGGGTTGTTGAACAGGAACACCTTCGGCTTGCGCCTCAGGGCCTCTTCCAACTGCGCCGGCGCCAGCTTGTAGTTCTGCGTCGACGGACAGGGCAGCACGTTGACCTTCGCGCCCACGATGTCGGCGATGTCGCGGTAGGTCGTCCAGTACGGCGCGGCGAAGCAGATCTCGTCGCCCTCGTCGAGCAGCGCCTCGGCCAGGTTGTAAAGCACCTGCTTGGCGCCGATGCCGATGGACAGGTTCATGCGCCCGTAGCCGGAGAAGCCCAGCGCCTCGATGTGCCTGAGGAAGGCATCCAGCAACGCTTCGGCGCCACGGTTGCTGCCGTACTGGCCCGAGTCGTGGCCGAGGGATTCGCGAGCGGCGGCGTAGACGTGCTCGCCGGGGAGGAAATTCGGTACGCCGATGGAGAAGCTGATGATGTCCCTGCCCTGTGCCTTCAATTGCCTGGCCTTCTCGGCGATGACCATGATCGCGCTTGGCTTGGCGCGGCCGACACGCTGGGCGAGCTGGGGCATGAGGGTCTCGGGACTGGGGGGAAGCGACGATTTTAACACGCCGCCTGCCCAGGCCAGCCGGGCGAATCTTCGGGCCTCCGGCGTTGCCGGCTTTCCCACATCACTTGAAAATGAGAATGCTTCTCGTTAGATTGCAGCGGCTTTCAACCTCTCCAAGAACCAAGGAACCGTCATGCGTTTGACCACGAAGGCCGCACTCGCCGTGCTGGCCCTGCTTCCGCTTGGCTCCGCCTGCGCCGGCGAATCGCCGTTCGGATGGATCTACACCGCCGACCTGCACCCCCAGGGTCGCTCGGAGTTCGAACACAAGTCCTGGCTCCAGCAGGGCCAGTCGCGTGGCGACTACAGCTACTGGAAGAACGCCGAGGAGTTCGAATACGGCGTCACCGACCGTTTCCAGCTGTCCGCCTATTTCAACTGGAGCTACGTCAACGCCTATCGCAACGGCGTCGACGGCCTCACCGGCGGCCCCGGCACCGACCTGAGCCCGCAGGAGAACCCTCTGGCGCGCCACCGCAAGACGCGCTTCGACTCGGTGTCGGTGGAGGCGATCTACCAGGTGCTCAATCCGCTGGTCGACCCGATCGGCCTGGCGCTCTACGTGGAACCGGAATGGGGTCCGCACGAGCGTGCCCTGGAATGGCGCATCATCCTGCAGAAGAACCTGCTCGACGATCGTTTCGTGCTGGCCGCCAACCTGCTGGGCGAGAGCGAGCACGAGAAGTACTACGGCGAGGTGGAGCGCGCCTCCATGCTGGACTTCAGCGCCGGCTTCTCCTGGCGCTTCACCGACAACTGGAGCGTCGGCCTGGAGACCCGCAACCACCAGGAATTCGAGGGCTACCGCTACGACTCGCGCGAGCACTCGGCATGGTTCCTCGGTCCTAACCTGCATTACGCCGCGCAGCGCTGGTGGCTCACTGCGGCCTGGCGCCACCAGTTGCCGGTGGTCAAGGCGTTCAACGAGGAACAGCGCGAGGCGGTGGTCGGCGACCGCATCTATGGCGACGAACATGCACGCAACGAATTCATGCTGAAACTCGGTATCCCGTTCTAAAGGAGGTGGCTCGCATGAAATGGCGCGCCCTTGCCCCGCTGCCGCTGGCCGCACTCGTCGCCACGCCCGCCTACGCCGCCGACTACCTGACGGTGGCGCAGGCGCAGGCGGAGTTCTTTCCCGGGCAGACGCTGGTCCAGGTGCCCGTCACGGTGGACGACGCGCTGGCCGACGCCCTGCTCGAGCGTTCCGGGGTGCACGAGCGCTTCGATCCGGGGCAGGTCTGGCGGTCGCCGCAGGGCGGTTTCTTCGTGGTCGACCACGTGGTCGGCAAGCACGAAACGATTACCTTCGCGGTGGCGCTCGACGCCCACGGCGCGGTCAAGGGCGTGGAGATCCTCAGCTACCGCGAGACCTACGGCTACGAAGTACGCGACGCGAGCTGGCGCAGGCAGTTCGTCGGCAAGACCTCGCACGATCCGGTCAAGCTCGGCGAGGACATCCGCAACGTCAGCGGCGCCACGCTCTCGTGCAAGCACGTGACGCAGGGCGTCAAGCGCGTGCTGGCGCTGTACGACCTGGTGCTGGCGAAGCTGTGATCCGACGCGCCCGCCAGCTGCTCGGCACCCTGGTCGAGATCCGCGCCGCCGCGGATCTGGCCGCGGTGGCGCGGGCGTTCGAGGCGGTCGCGCAGACGCATGCGCTGATGAGCTTCCAGGACCCGGCCAGCGAGCTGTCGCAGCTCAACCGCGAAGCCTGGCACGAGCCGGTACAGGTGCATCCGTGGACCTGGCGCGTGCTTGCCGCCGCGCGCTGGCTATACGCGCACAGCGACGGCGCATTCGACTGCACGGTGCGCGACGACACGGATGCGCGCATGGACGCGCTCGAGCTGTTGCCGCGGCGCATGGTGCGCTACACGCGCCGGCTGCGCCTGGACCTGAGCGGCATCGCCAAGGGTTTCGCGGTCGATCGCGCGCTCGACCGCCTGCGTCGCAGCGGCACGCGCGCGGTGGTGAATGCCGGCGGCGACCTGCGCGTGTTCGGGCCTGCGGAGGAGCCCATCGCGGTGCGTGATCCGGACCGGCCGCAGGAACTGCGGCCGCTCGGCACGTTGAGCAACGGCGCCTTCGCCACCAGCGCACCCTACTACAGCGAGCACGAAGGCCACTGGTCCGTGCGCGATCCACGGTGCGGCAGCAGCCCGCGCCGCTACCGCAGCGTCAGCGTGCTGGCGCCCACCTGCCTGCGCGCCGACGCCCTGACCAAGGTGGTCTGGGTACGTGGGGTGGAAGCCGCCCGCCCCCTGCTGGCGCGCATGCGCGCCGAGACGATCGTGTTGTGAGAGCTCACCATCAGCGGCCATCCCATGCCGGTTCGGGCATCCGCCTGCATCCTCTGCACTACCGGCTGCTGCTCGCCGCGCTGCTGCTGGTGGGCATCAGCGGGATCGTATGGGGCCTGCTGTGGGACGTGCTCGGGCGCGAGCCT
>NZ_JABFWW010000281.1 GCF_013362045.1 Frateuria sp.
ATCACGCAGGAGTGACTTTCTGCTTGAGCCCTTCTCTCACCGGGAGAGGGGTTGGGGAGAGGGTCCGGTCCAGCCGGAAGACTTCGCTCCGTCCGAACCCTCACCCGCCTGCCGGCACCCTCTCCCGGCGGGAGAGGGATTCGGGTCATGGGGCTTGAGGAGGGCGCTTCGACTTCGGCGCGTTGCGCCTGTGCTCGACGCGGACGGCTGACGAAGAACCTTTGCGCCCATCGCGGCGCTCCCGGATAATCGCCGGTTTGCGCACACCGCCGGGCCCGCGACCGATGAACGACTTCCTGCACAAGCTGCCGACCTTCGTCGGCAACCACCTGGCGCTGTCGGCGCTGTTCGTGATCATCCTGCTGGCGCTGGTGGCGCTGGAGTTCGGCCGCCTGCTGCGCAAGTACCAGGAGCTGACGCCCGCCGGGCTCACCCTGCTGATCAACCGCGAGAGCCCGCTGCTGGTGGACCTGTCCGCCCGCGCCGATTTCGAGAAGATGCACGTGCCCGGCGCGCGCCATGTGCTGCCCAGCCAGTTCGACCCCGAGCACAAGGACCTGGCCAAGGCCAAGGACCTGCCAGTGGTGGTGATGGACAAGGACGGGCGCGGCTCGGACAAGGCCGCGCAGCGGCTGGTCAAGGCCGGTTTCAGCAAGGTCTACACGCTCGGCGGCGGCGTGCTCGCCTGGCAGCAGGCGCAATTGCCGCTGGCCAAGGGCAGCAAGTAGTACTCAGCCGCCGATGCCGGCCCGGCCGGCGAGGATCTGCGCCAGCACGTCCGGCGCGTAGTCGAACGAATCGAAGTACAGCCGCTCCTCGGGCAGCCCGGCGTCGGTGAACAGGCGCCGGCCGGCATCGACCATCGCGGGCGGCCCGCTCATGTAGACCTCGTGGCCGGACAGGTCCGGCACGTCCTCCAGCACCGCCTCGTGCACCAGGCCGGCGCGCAGGCCGGCCGCCGCGGCCTGTTCCGGGTCGGACAGCACCGGATGGAAGCTGAGGTTCGGCGCCTCGTGCGCCCAGCGCTCGGCCAGCGCGCGCAGGTAGAGGTCGCCGGCGCTGCGCGCGCCCCAGTACAGCGCGATCGGCCGGCGCGTACCCAGGGCGAGGAAGTGCTCGACGATCGCCTTGACCGGCGCGAAACCGGTGCCGCCGGCCATGAACACCATCGGCCGCTCCGAATCCTCGCGCGGCACGAAGGTGCCAAGGGGCGCCTCGATCTGCAGGCGGTCGCCGACCTCGAGCCCTTCGTACACCCACGAGGTGAAGCCGCCGCCGGCCACGTGGCGCACGTGCAGTTCGATCAGGCCGTCCTCGCGCGGGCCGCTGGCGATCGAGAACGGCCGGCGCCTGCCCGCCTCCAGCAGCACGTCCAGGTACTGGCCGGGCAGCCACTTGAGCGGCGCCTCGCCCGCTGCGGGGCGCAGCATCAGGCCGGTGACGTCCGCCGCGAGCGGCCGCTTGTCCACCACTTCGACCACCAGCCGGCGGCGCGCGATGTCCTCCACCGAGGTCACCTCGCGCGCGGCGATCACCAGGTCGCTGGCCGGCACCGCCTGGCACATCAGGATCGCGTGCGCGGCCGCCGCGTTGCCGCCCAGCGCCACCGGCGGGTTGCGCGGGTAGTCGCAGCGGCCGGAGAGCAGCGTGGCCTTGCAGCTGCCGCACACGCCGGCGCGGCAGGAATACGGCAGCGCGATGCCGGCGCGCTGCGCCGCCTCGAGCACGGTCTCGCCCGGCGCAGCGTCGAAGGTGCGGCCGGAATGTGAAAGGGAGATGGTGAACACCTGCGCATTGTCGCCGCGAGGGCGGTGGACGGACAATGCATGCTTTCCCCGAAGCGGCATCCCCATGGCGATCTGGAAGCAGGCCACCGACCTCGAACGCATCAACGGCTGGAGCGAGAACACGCTGATGCAGGCGCTGGGCATCCGCCTGACCGCCATCGGCGAGGACTGGCTCGCCGGCACCATGCCGGTGGACGCGCGCACGCACCAGCCGTTCGGCCTGCTGCACGGCGGCGCCTCGGTGGCGCTGGCCGAGACGCTGGGCAGCACCGCCGCGCTGCTCACGCTCGATCCGGAACAGGAAGTGGCGGTGGGCCTGGACATCAACGCCAACCACGTGCGCGGCGTGCGCGCCGGCATTGTCACCGGCACCGCCAGGGCGCTGCACCTGGGGCGCTCCACGCAGGTGTGGGAGATCCGCATCGAGAACGAGGAGGGTGCCCTGGTGTGCGTCTCGCGGCTGACCATGGCGGTGGTGCCGCGGCGCGCGGTGGTGCGGTGAGGATGCGGCTCTTGGCTCCCTCTCCCCTGCGGGGAGAGGGTTGGGGTGAGGGGCCACTCTTGCGGCAGACCTTCGCAAGTGCATTGTCTTTTTCCTTCGCTTCGGCCAGCCCTCCCCGCGAGCACCCGCCCCACACCCCGCAGGAGAGAGGGAGATGAGCATCGCCGCCCCCTACGCCAACCTCACCCCCGACCTGGTCCTCGACGCGGTCACGGCCTGCGGCCTGTGGCCCGATGGCCGCCTGCTGGCGCTCAACAGCTACGAGAACCGCGTGTGGCAGGTCGGCATAGAAGACGCCGCACCGGTGATCGCCAAGTTCTACCGGCCCGGCCGCTGGAGCGACGCGGCGATCGCCGAGGAACACGCCTTCTCCCGCGAGCTGGCCGAGGCCGAACTGCCGGTGGTCGCGCCGCTCGCCTTCGAGGGCCGCACCCTGCTCGCGCACGGCGGCTACCGTTACGCGCTCTATCCGCGCCGCGGCGGGCGCGCGCCCACGCTGGAATCGGCCGAGCAGTTGCAATGGCTCGGCCGCCTGATCGCGCGGTTGCACGTGGTCGGCTCGCGCTCCGCGTTCGCACATCGTGGGCGCATCGACCGCGCCACGCTGATCGAGCATCCCGCGCAGTCGGTGCTCGCCTCGCCTCTGTTGCCGCCCAACGTGGCGCCGCGCTACCGCGACGCGGTGCAGCGGCTCGACGCCGCGGTCGCCGCGCGCTTCGAGACCGTCGGCCCGGCGCGGCAGTTGCGCCTGCACGGCGACTGCCACCCGGGCAACCTGCTGTGGACCGATGCCGGCCCGCACTTCGTCGACCTGGATGACGCGCGCATGGGGCCGACGGTGCAGGACCTGTGGATGCTCGCCCACGACCAGGCCGCGATGGATGCGCTGCTGGAAGGCTACGGTTCGATGCGCGAGTTCGACCTGGCCGAACTGGCGCTCGTCCCAGCCCTGCGGGCGATGCGCCAGGTCCACCACGCGGGCTGGATCGCGCAACGCTGGGCTGATCCCGCCTTCCCCGCCGCGTTCCCGTTCGCCGCCGAGCCGCGCTGGTGGGAGCAGCACGTGGCCGACCTGCACGAACTGTCCGACGCGCTGGACTGAGCGCAGACGACGCGCCGCAAAAACGGCACACTCCGCGCCTGCCCACCGCCTCCCGGAATCCTTGAATGCGCAGTTTCCTCTTCCGCCTGATCGGCATCCTCGAAATCGCCGGCGGCCTGTACGGCGCTGCGAACGCACTGCACCGCGTACTGCGCATGGGCTCGACCTACGACGCCCTGCACGCGCTGCTGGCGTTGATCGTGTTCGGCTTCGTGCTGCTCGCGGGCGTGCTGCTGGTCGAAGGCAGCGAACGTGGCGTGGCGTTCTCGCGCGTCGCCCAGCTGCTGCAGCTGCCGCTGGTCGCCACGCCGGTGTTCAGCTACGCCCTGCATGCCGGCGCCTTCCTCAACATCTACACCACCGCGCATCTGGCGCGGCCCTGGCTGGACTGGAGCTTCGGCACGCAGGGCTTCGTGCTCGCCATCGCCGGGCCCTCGGCCGCGCGCTTCGGCGCCAACCTGCTCGCGCTGCTGTCGTGGCTGATCCTCAGGTTGCGCTGACGCCAGCGGCTATCATGGGCGGATGACCACGCCCGCCGCACTCCCCATCGTCCGCCTCAAGTCCGACCGCGCCCCCGGCCACCCGTGGGTGTGGTCGGCGCAGGTATACAAGCCCGAGGCACGGCTGCCGCCCGGCAGCGTGGTCGAGGTGGTGGATGCGAAGGACCGCTTCGTCGGCCGTGGCTTCTGGAACGGCCATGCGCGCATCGCGCTGCGGCTGCTCAGCCGCGACCCGGGCGAGGCGATCGAGGCGAGCTGGATCGCCGCGCGCATCGCCGAGGCGGTGGCGCTGCGCCGCGAACTGCTGCAGCTGGACGAGGCCAGCGACGCCTGGCGCGTGGTGCACAGCGAGGGCGACGGCCTGTCCGGCCTGGTGGTGGACCGCTACGCCGACATCCTGGTGATCGAATACTTCGCCGCCGGCATGTGGAAGTTCCGCGAGGCGATCCATGCCGCGCTGCTCGAGCACTTCCCCGGCGCGCGGCTGTACTGGTTCGCCGAAAGCCACGTGCAGAAGCAGGAATCCTTCGACTGCCGCAGTCCCGAGCCGCCGGCGCCGGTGCAGGTGCACGAGCACGGCCTGGCCTTCCACGCGGCGCCCGGCTACGGCCACAAGACCGGCTTCTTCGCCGACCAGCGCGAGAACCGTCGCCGCTTCGCCGCCCTGGCCAAGGGCCGCCGCGTGCTCGACCTGTGCTGCAACGCCGGCGGCTTCGCCGTGCACGCGATGGCCGCCGGCGCGCGCGAGGCCACCGGCGTGGACATGGACGCGGGCATCCTGGAGATCGCCCGCGCCAACGCAGCGGCCAACGAGCTCGCGGTGGATTTCCAGCAGGCAGACATCTTCGACTGGCTGCGCGCGGCGATCGAGCGCGGCGAGCGCTACGACGCGGTGGTGCTGGACCCGGCCAAGCTCACCCGCGACCGCAACCGCGTCACCGACGCGCTGAAGAAATACTTCGCCATGAACCGCCTGGCGCTGGACGTGATCCCGCCCGGCGGCCTGCTGCTGACCTGCTCATGCACCGGCCTGGTCGAGGAGGCGGCGTTCCTGGAGATGCTGCGCCGCGTGGCGCTCAATGCCGGCCGCGCCATCCAGGTGCTGGACGTGCGCGGCGCCGGCGCCGACCACCCGTTCCTGGCCGAGGTGCCGGAAGGGCGTTATCTCAAGGCGGTGTTCTGCCGGGTCGAGTGACCGTCGCAGGGTGGGTTTGAGACCACCCGCGGTGCGCAGCAAGAAGGTGGTGGGCTGCAGCCCAACCTATGCGCCCTCGGTGCGCCGCGGGGCTCAATCGCCGTGCGCAATGCGCCCGCGCAACGACGCCGCGTCGAACGGCCCCTCCTGCGCGATCAGCGTGCGGGCGGCCTCCACCTGGCCCCACACGTTCCACAGCAGCACGCCGCGCACGCGGCCGCCGTCCAGGTAATAGACGACACCCTTGCGATGCGGCTCGCTCCAGTCCTCGACCGGCTGCAGCCGCGCATCGAGCAGGCCGACCGCCTCGTAGCCCAGGTCGAACAGGTCCGAATAGAAGTACGGCAAGGTGGTGAACTCCCCGCCTGCGCCGGCCATCGCGCGGCCCGCATGTCCGCCCATCTCGACGGCGGCATTCTCGTGCTCCACGCGCAGCCGGCGCCCCAGCGAGGGGCTGAAGAAATTGGCCAGGTCGCCCGCCGCCCAGATGTTCGGATCGCTGCTGCGCAACTGCGCGTCGACCACCACGCCGTCGTCCACGGCCAGGCCCGCCTGCGCGGCCAGGGCGGTGTTCGGCGTCACGCCCAGGCCGGCCACCGCCGCCGCCACGCGCAGGCTCCGGCCATCGGAGAGCACCAGCTCGACGCCCGTATCGTCCGTGCGGCCCTCGACCACCTTGACGCCGGCCAGCAGTTCCACGCCGCGCGCGCGGAAGTAGTCGTCCAGGAAGGTCGCCAGCCCATCGGGATACCGCCCGCTGCCGATCGATCGGGCCGGAAACAGCATGGTCACCCGGCAGCCGACGCCGGCAAGCGACGCGGCCAGTTCGCTGCCGATGAAGCCACCGCCGATCACCGCGACATGCGCGCCCGCCACCGCATGGGCGCGCAGCCGGCGGTAATCGTCGACCGTGCGGAAATGGATGACCCGATCGTCGTCCGCCAGCGGCAACCGCCGCGGCATGGCGCCGGTGGCCAGCAGCAGGCGGCGGTAGCGGTAGCTGTCGCCGCGTGCGTCGCGGACGCGGCGGGCGGCGCGGTCCAGCGCCTCCACGCGGCGCCCCAGGTGCAATCGGGCACCGCTGGCGGCGGTGCCCAGGTCGATCGATCCGAGCGACTTGTCGCCCTTCCACAGCGCCTTGGACAACGGCGGCCGCTCGTACGGCGCCTCCGCCTCGGCACCGACGATGCCGATGCCGGCCGTCGCGTCGGCGGCGCGGATCGCCTTGGCTGCCGCATCGGCAGCCATGCCGCCGCCGACGATCAGGTAGTCGTACTCGTGTTCCATGCTTCGCTCCCGTGGCCAGGCCTGCCCACCCATCATGCGCCCATCCTGCGACCGCGCGTAGGCGAGCCAGCATGCACGCCGCCTTGATCGAGGCCGCCACCACACTCGAGGCGATGAACGCCCGCCCCTGCGAACCCGATCCGGCCTTGCGCGCCCAGGTGCGTGCGGCCGGCCTGGTCTACGTCAGCGACACGCAGCCGGGCATCCGTCGGCTGCGCCGGGGCAGGGGTTTCGGCTACCGCGACGTCGACGGGCAGCTGCTGGCCGACCCGGCGGAACTGGCGCGCATCCGTGCGCTCGCCATCCCGCCCGCGTACGAGGATGTGTGGATCTGCGCCAACCCGGAAGGCCACCTGCAGGCCACCGGACGCGATGCGCGCGGGCGCAAGCAGTACCGCTACCACCCGCATTGGCGTGCGCTGCGCGACCGCGGCAAGTTCGACCGCGTGCTCGCCTTCGGTGCAGCCTTGCCGAAGCTGCGCCGGCGTGCCCGGCACGACCTGGCCCTGCCTGGCCTGCCGCGCGAGAAGGTGCTGGCGCTGCTGGTGCAGTTGCTGGACGAGACGCTGATCCGCATCGGCAGCGAGACCTACGCGCGCGACAACAGGAGCTACGGCCTGACCACCCTGCGCTCCCGCCACGTGCGTGTCGCGCGCGGCCGGCTGCGCTTTGCGTTCCGCGGCAAGAGCGGGCAGGAGCAGGAGGTGGAACTGGACGACCGCCGGCTGGCGCGCATCGTGCGCCGCGTGCAGCAGTTGCCGGGCCAGCGGCTGTTCCAGTACCTGGACGACGCGGGCGAGCGCCAGGGCATCGACTCGGGCATGGTCAACGACTACCTGCACGAGGCCTGCGGCGAGGACTTCAGCGCCAAGGACTTCCGCACCTGGGGCGGCACCGCGCGGGCGGCCGGGGTGCTGGCCTGCACGCCGCTGCCGCGCAAGGGCGGCGAACGGGCC
>NZ_JABFWW010000237.1 GCF_013362045.1 Frateuria sp.
CGAGTCACTTCTCTTTGCGGGCCCAAAGAGAAGTAACCAAGAGAAACGGCCTTCGAGCGCGCAACCCGATGGGAGGCAAGAGCTAGGAGCCGTTACGCAAGCAAGTGGCGTGGCGGCTCTTAGAGGATCTACAGCCGCTACACCGCGAGCGCTCACTAACTGAGGCTAGGGAAGCCGGGCTGCTGCTTATCGCTTGCATCATCGATCCCTGCCGCTGGTCTGCTGCCTTGTGCCAGGTGCCCGTTGCCCGCTGCAGAGCCGCCATCTGCCCTCAGGCGTAACACGCCGGCGCGCTTCTCTTGCCCCGGTTACTGAGCGCTCGCGGCGTAGCGGCTGTAGATCCTCTAAGAGCGATCAGCTATCCAGTCGAAGAAAGGCGGTACCTAGCTTTTGCGCTCCATCGGGTTGCCCGCTCCGGGCCATTTCTTTGGGTTGGCGGAAGCGACACACAAGAGCGACAGGGGTAACCCGCACACCCCCGCCACCGCACATGCTGTACAAGACACAGGATGGACACCCCCCGCAACGACGCCGAACTGCTTCGCGCCAACAGCGGCTTCTATGAGGCGCTGTGGTCGCAGGCGCGCCTGGTCGAGCCGCAGCGCTTCAACACCTGGCCGTTGCTGCGTGAACTGGCCGCGGCCGCGCCGCGCAGGTTGGAGGTGGCGCCCGGCTTGCGCCCGCGCCTGCCGCTGGAAGGCACCTGCTTCGTCGACCTGAGCCAGGCGGCACTGCGCCAGCTGCGCGCCAGGGGTGCCAGCGCCATGCACGGCATGATCGGCGCGCTGCCTTGCGCCGACGCGCAGTTCGACCTGGTCTGCGCGTTCGACATCCTCGAGCACGTGGCCGACGATGCGGGCGCCCTGCGGGAGCTCGCGCGCGTGGCCGCCCCGAACGCCGTGCTGCTGCTGTCGGTGCCGCTGCACGCGGCGGCATGGACCGCGTTCGACGACTTCGTCGGCCATTGCCGCCGCTACGAGCCTGCGGCCATCGTGGCCCTGCTGGAAGCGCACGGCTTCGCCCTCGAGCGCAGCGCGATCTACGGCATGCAGCCCAAGTCCCCGCGCCTGCTCGCGTGGGGCCAGTGGTACCTCACCCACCAGCGCGAGCGTGCGATGTGGTGGTACAACCGGGTGTTCATGCCGCTGGGGCTGCGCTTCCAGAAACCGTTGCAATGGCGCGGGGGATTGCCCGAGGTGGACGGGGTCGACGAGGTGTTGCTCGCCTGCCGACGCGTCGTTCGCGCCACCAGTGAGGCTTGAAGCAAGCGTTCCCACGCTCGATGCCGCAATGCAGCAATCCGCCTGCAAAGCCACTAGAATGAGGCTTTGCCTGACGAACCAGCCGCCATGCTCTACCAACTCCACGAGTGGCAACGCGCCTTCATGGGCCCGATGAGCTACTTCGCGCAGGCCAGCGCGAGGATGTTCAGCGAGCCGGGCAGCCTGCTGGCGCAACTGCCCGGTGCCGCTCGCTGGGCGGCCGGTTGCGAATTGATGTACCGGCTGGGCAAGGACTACGAGAAGCCCGCCTTCGGCATCCACGAGATCCAGGCGCATGGGCAGACCGTGGCAGTGGTGGAGCAGACTGCGCTGGAGCTTCCGTTCTGCCAGCTGAAGCGCTTCAAGCGCTTCAGCGACGACCCCGCCACCATCGAAACCATGCGCCAGCAGCCAGTGGTGCTGGTGGTGGCGCCGCTCTCGGGCCACCACGCCACGCTGCTGCGCGACACCGTGCGCACGCTGCTGCGCGACCACAAGGTCTACCTCACCGACTGGGTCGACGCGCGCATGGTGCCGGCCGAGGCAGGCATGTTCCGGCTGGACGACTACGTCGCCTACGTCGAGCAGTTCATCCGCCACATCGGCGCGCACGACCTGCACGTGATTTCGGTGTGCCAGCCGACCGTGCCGGTGCTGGCGGCGGTCTCACTGATGGCCGCGCGCGGCGAGGAAACGCCGCGCAGCCTGGTGATGATGGGCGGTCCGATCGACCCGCGCCAGAGCCCGACCAGCGTCAACAACCTTGCCACCCACCAGCCGCTGACCTGGTTCGAGGCCAACCTGATCCACACCGTGCCGGCCAACTATCCGGGACGCGGGCGCAAGGTTTACCCGGGTTTCCTGCAGCATGCAGGCTTTATCGCGATGAATCCCGGACGGCACCTCTCCTCGCACTGGGACTTCTACCTCGACCTGCTGCGCGGCGACCTGGACGACGCCGAGGCACACCGGCGCTTCTACGATGAATACAACGCCGTGCTGGACATGCCGGCCGGCTACTACCTGGACACCATCAGCACCGTGTTCCAGCAGTTCCTGCTGCCGCGCGGGCTGTGGGACGTCGCCGGCGAGCGGGTAAGCCCCGGCGCCATCACGCGCAGCGCCCTGCTCACCATCGAGGGCGAACTGGACGACATCTCGGGCCTGGGCCAGACCGAGGCGGCACACGGACTGTGCACCGGCATTCCGGCGCAGCGTCACGCGCACAAGGTGATCGAGGGCGCCGGCCATTACGGCATTTTCAGCGGCCGCCGCTGGCGCGAGACCGTCTATCCGCAGGTGCGCGACTTCATCCGCGCCAGCGTCTGAGGCGGCTCCCGCTCATTCGACGCTGCAGGCGACGCGGCTGCGGGCGAGCGTGCTGAGGTCGTAGCGCACGCGGTGCCGAGGCGGCTGGGGCAACCTAGGGTAAAGCCGGCCAAGGCGGGGCACGCCAGGAACTTCCGTGCCGACACAACGGACAAGGCACGACCCATCGGATTCCTTTCTCCTTCCGGAAGGCCGGTCTAGCGAGACTCACCGAAGAAAGCGGCGAAGGCCTGCGTCGTGCGCTCGATGCCGGCGTCGTCCACGTCCAGATGCATGACCAGCCACAGCGTGGGCAGGTAGCCGATGCTGATGCGGATGCGGGCCTGCTGCAGATGGACGTCCAGTTCGCGCAGCCGTTCTGCCGGCACCTCGACGAAGACCATGTTGGTGTGCTGGCCGAGCAGGCGCAGTCCGGGGATTCGCGCAAGCCGTGCCGCCAATGCGGCGGCGCGGGCATGGTCGTCCGCCAGGCGCGCGACGTGGTGGTCGAGCGCGTGCAAGCCGGCCGCCGCCAGCATGCCGGCCTGGCGCCAGCCGCCGCCGGCGACCTTGCGCCAGCGCCGTGCCTTCTCGATCAACGCAGCGGAGCCGGCCAGCACCGAACCGACCGGCGCGCCCAGGCCCTTGGACAGGCATACCGACACGCTGTCGAAGTGGCGGGCGATCTCGCGCGACGGCACGCCACAGGCAACCGCCGCGTTGTACAGCCGCGCGCCGTCCAGATGCAGCGCCAGGCCACGCTCGCGGGCAAAGTCGTGGGCGGCGCGCAGGTACTCCAGCGGCAGCACGCGACCGTGCCAGGTGTTCTCCAATGCCAGCAGGCGGGTCCGCGCGAAGTGCGGATCGACCGGCTTGATCGCGGCCGCCACGCGATCCAGCGGCAGGCTGCCGTCGGCGTCCTGCACGATCGGCTGCGGCTGGATCGAACCGAGCACCGCCGCACCGCCACCCTCGAACTTGTAGGTGTGCGCGTCCATGCCTACGATGTACTCATCGCCCCTTTCGCAGTGCGACATCAGCGCCAGCAGGTTGGACTGCGTGCCGCTGGGCACGAACAGCGCCGCCTCGAAGCCGAGGTCGTCGGCCACGCGCCGCTGCAGCGCGTTGACGGTCGGATCCTCGCCATAGACGTCGTCGCCCACCGGGGCATCGAACATCGCCGCCCGCATCGCGCGCGTGGGCCGGGTCACCGTGTCGCTGCGCAGATCCACCCAGTCCACGTTCCACCTCGTCGTCGCAAAGCGTGCAGCTTCGCGCCCGGCGGTGCGCCAGGCAAGCGGCGGCACAAAAAACCCGCGAGGCTCGCGGGTCGGGGATGGTGGGTCGTCCGGGACTCGAACCCGGGACCAATAGATTAAAAGTCTACTGCTCTACCAACTGAGCTAACGACCCATCGAAGGCGAACGGACGATTTTAGGGTTTGCCTGCGGGCGGCACAAGCAAAGCACGGCCGGCAACAGCTTGCGGCGCCCGAACCGCAGGGTCAGTCTCGGCGCTTGTCGCCGGCAGGGGCATGGCAGGCCGAAACCCGTCCCACGGGAAAGCATGCGTGCCGATGCTCTCAGGCATAGCGGGTGGGATCAGCCAGGCCGGCCGCACGGAAACCCTCGGCGCGCAGGTGGCAGGCGTCGCAGTGGCCACAGGCGCGACCCTGCTCGTCGGCCCGGTAGCAGCTCACCGTCTGCGCGAAGTCCACGCCGCGATGCTGGCCCTCGCGGGCGATATCGGCCTTGCTCATGCGCATCAGCGGCGCGTGGATGCGCAATCCCGCCCCTTCCACGCCTGCCTTGGTAGCGACGTTGGCCAGCTGCTCGAAGGCGTCGATGAAGGCCGGCCGGCAATCGGGATAACCGGAATAGTCGACCGCGTTGACGCCGCAGAAGATATCGGCCGCTCCCACCACTTCGGCCCAGCCCAGCGCGATCGACAGCATGATGGTGTTGCGCGCTGGCACGTAGGTGACCGGAATGCCTTCGCCGCCCTGCTCCGGTACGTCGATGTCCGCGGTGAGCGCGGAGCCGCCGATGCTGCGCAGATCGACCTGCACGGTCTTGTGCTGTATCGCGCCCAGTGCGCGGGCGACGCGTTCGGCCGCCTCCAGCTCCGAGCCGTGGCGCTGGCCGTAGGCGACGCTGAGCGCATGGACCTCGAAGCCCTGCTCGCGCGCGATGGCGAGGGTGAGGGCCGAATCCATGCCGCCGGAGACGAGCACGACGGCCTTGCGTGGGTTGGTGTCGGACATGAGACGGTTCCTTGCATGCGGCCGGTCGCCGGCCGGAAGACGCACGCGGCAGCACAGGCCGCGGCGCGTATGGCTTTCCCTGCTTCGGGGTGAGGCATGCGCGATGAACGGCACTGCTCCGCTTGCCGCTGACAGGTAAGGCGATCTCAGTGACCCGGCGCGTCGTTCCACAGCAGCTTGTGCAACTGCAGCTGGAAGCGCACCGGCAGGCGGTCCTCGAGGATCCACTCGGCCAGTTCGCGCGGCTGCACCGCGCCGTGCACCGGCGAGAACAGCACCATGCAGCGGCGCTGCAGCGTGTGCTCGGCCACCACGCCGCGCGCCCATTCGTAGTCGGCACGGCCGGCGAGCACGATCTTGACCTGGTCGTGCGGCAGCAGGTGGTCGAGGTTGCTCCACAGGTTGCGCGCGCTTTCGCCCGAACCGGGTGCCTTGAGGTCCATCACCTTGCGCACGCGCGGGTCGACGACCGATACGTCCAGCGCGCCGGAGGTTTCCAGCGAAACCTCGTAGCCGGCGTCGCACAGCTTGCGCAGCAGGATCAGGCAGCGCTTCTGCGCCAGCGGCTCGCCGCCGGTCACGCAGACGTGGCGCGCGCCATGGGACGCCACCTCGGCAAGGATGTCGTCGATCGCGCGCCAGTCGCCGCCGTGGAAGGAGTATTCGGTGTCGCACCAGACGCAACGAAGCGGGCAGCCGGTCAGGCGCACGAATACGGTCGGCCAGCCGATCGCGTCGGCTTCGCCCTGGATCGAATGGAAGATCTCGGTGATGCGCAGGCGCTCGGCCGGCATGGACGCGACGGGCGCCATGCCCGCGTCGGTACTGCTCACGACCGCCTCAGCGGATCGCCGATTGCAGTTGCAGTCGGCGCAGGCGTTCCTGCGCCAGGCTGGCGGCGCGGGAACTGGGGTACTTGGTGGCGACCGACTGCAGCGTGGCCTTGCCGGCGTCGGTCTGCTTGAGTTCGATCTGGCTGTAGCCGACCTTGAGCAGCGCGTCGGGCGCCTTCTCGCTCTGCGGGAACTGCGAGAGCAGCCGCTGGAAGGCCTCCAGCGCCACGGGGTAATTCATCGTCACGTAGTAGGACTCGCCCAGCCAGTACCAGGCGTTGGGCGTGAGGCTGTTGTCCGGGTACTGCTGGATGAAGCCGCGGAAGCCGCGCGATGCCTGCGCATAGTCGCCGGCGCGCAGCGCCTTGAAGGCGGCATCGTAGCTGGCCTGGGAATTGGCGTCGGGAGCCGCGGCGGGCGCGCTCCCGCTGGCGGGCGTGGCCGCCGTTGCCGGCGCCGCGTTGGCCGGCGCCGACGCATTGGCCGCCGAGCCGGAGGAGGCCGGCGCACTGGCGCCCGCGGCCGGGGTATTCGTGCCGGCGCCCTTGCCCTCGAGGCGGCCCAGCCGCGAATCGAGGTCGACGTACTGCGCCTTGCTCTTGTCCTGCATGTCCTGCAGCTGGTGCTGCAGTTCCTCGACCTGGCCCTGCAGCTGCTGCACCTGCGCCTGCAGTTGCTGCACCTGGTTGACCATGCCGGTACCGCCCTGGTTCTGCGCCTGCGCCTGCTGCTCCAGCCGCGACACGCGGTCGGCCAGGCTGAGGCGGGAGTCCTGCGCGAGGGCCGGGACGGCAAAAAGCATGGCGGACGCGAACGCGCCCGCCATGCCGAGCCTGGCCGTGAAACGCTTAGCCAGTGCGGTCTTCATTACTTCGCCGTGTAGACGATCTCGACGCGGCGGTTCTTGCTCCAGCAATCCTCGTTGTGCTCGCGGCACACCGGCTTTTCCTTGCCATAGGAGATCACTTCGAGCTGGCTGGCCTGGCCGCCGTTGGCCTGCAGGGCATCGGACACGGCGTTGCCGCGGCGCTCGCCCAGACCCAGGTTGTACTCGCGGGTACCGCGCTCGTCGGTGTTGCCTTCCAGACGGATGTGCGACTCCGGACGGTCCTGCAGGTACTTGGCATGGCAAGCCATGATCTGCTGGAACTCCGGCTTGATCTCGGTCTTGTCGAAGTCGAAGTACACGACGCGCTGGCGCAGGCAGGCATCGGTGTCGAGGTCGGCCGGGGTGTACTTGTTGCTCGGCGGGGCCTGCTCGGTCTGAGTGGCCTCAGGAGCGGGAGCCGGGGCCGGCTTGACAACCTTCTTGGAGCAAGCGGCCGCGCCAACGCAGAGCAGGGCGACCAGGGCGACGCGTGCGGTCTTATTCATGGGTGACGTTCCTTCAAACGGGTTTGAGTTCCGACAGTCAATGACGATTGCGGTTTCGGGATGGTAGTCGCCGGTGGTCCGGCTTGTTGTGTGACGCTTGGTACTGCTGCGGGCCAGGCGTTCGAAAATCCCTGGCGACCGATTGGCCGGACACCTTTCGCAGGCGCCCCGCCATAATCGAAATGACGCCGTGGCGTCGTTTCGGCCCGCTCCATGGGCATTCCGCCGAAGCGCGTTCGCGCCCGGCGGAAGACAAAACTCAACGCTGCCGGTACGGTCCCCAGGCCGGTTCGCGTACATCCCCGTCGGACAGCACGAGGCGCTGGCGGACCTGGCCATCGGCCGAAACGGCATACAGCACGCCGCGGCGTCCTTCCGTGGCCGCGTACAACAGCATGCTGGCGTTCGGTGCGAAGCTCGGGGAGTCGTCAATCGGGCCTGGCGAGATGAAGCGCACCTGCCCGCCCAGACTGCGATCCATGATGGCAATACGATACACGTTCCCGTTGCCCTGCACCATGGCGATCTGCTTGCCGTCGTAGCTGACGTCGGCGTTGGCGTTGTTCTGGCCCTGGAAGCTGATGCGGGTGGGCGCGCCGCCCGTGGCGGGCATCTGGTAGATCTGCGGCCGGCCGGAACGGTCGGAAGTGAAATAGATGCTCTGGCCGTCGCCCGACCAGGTCGGCTCGGTGTCGATCGACAGGCTGTTGGTCAGGCGCGTCTCGTGGCGGCTGGCCATGTCGATCACGAAGATCTCGGGGTTGCCCACGTAGGACAGCGACACGGCCAGCTTGCTGCCGTCGGGCGACCAGGCCGGCGCACCGTTGATGCCCCTCTTGTGCGCGGCGATCAGCTGGCGCGAGCCGGTGGTGATGTCCTGCACGTAGACCTGTGAGTTGCCGCTCTCGAAGGAGACGTAGGCGATCTTCCTGCCGTCGGGCGACCAGGCCGGCGAAAGCAGCGATTCGCGCGAGCGCGCCAGCACTTGCGGGTTGTAGCCGTCCGAATCGGCCACGATCAGCGAATAGGTGGTGTGGTTGCCCAGGCCCACCGCGGTGATGTAGGCGATGCGGGTCCAGAAGGCGCCGCGCACGCCGGTGATCTTCTCGTAGATCGCATCGGCGATCTGGTGGGCCACGCCGCGCAGGTCGCCGGCCGGCGCGGTGTAGGACTGCGCCAGCAGGTTCTGCTGCTTGTTGACGTCCCACAGCTCGTACTCGACCTTGAGCAGGCCGCCGCCGGCGTCGCTGATGCTCCCGACCGTGATGTAGTCCTGCTTGAGCAGGCGCCAGGTGGCGAACTTGATGTCGGCGCCGCGCGAGGGCGACTCCACGATCTCGCTCTTGGCCAGCGCGCGGAACTTGCCCGAGCGGTTGAAGTCGTTGCGGATCACGTCGGCCACGTCGGTGGGCAGCGGCGCGCCGCCGGCCTGCGCGAAGGGCACCACCACGATCGGCGTGGCGGTCTTCAGGCCGCCGACGATGTCGACGTTGAGCGATTGCGCGCCTGCCGGCGCGGCGACGAGCAAGGCCGCCAGGCACAGGGCGGCCAGGGACAAGAGCGATTTCAGTTTGCGCATGAAGGACTCACTGCGGCCGGAAGGTAAGA
This sequence comes from Frateuria sp., assembly GCF_013362045.1. Taxonomy (GTDB): domain Bacteria; phylum Pseudomonadota; class Gammaproteobacteria; order Xanthomonadales; family Rhodanobacteraceae; genus Frateuria_A. Next base: position 8,649 of record NZ_JABFWW010000237.1, read on the forward strand.
GTAAGTTCGCGCTGGAAAACGCTCTCGAAACCCTTGTAGGGCAAGGTTTTGGTGCGCAGCACGGCATTCTCGATGGAGCGCTTGCCGGCGTCGTCGTAAGGGCAGCTCGAATCGACCTTGGCGCTCATCACGTCGCCGCCGGGCAGCTGCACGATGTGCACCACGCACGGAACATCCGGCATGTTATCCGGACGTAACCAGTTGGGCGTGACCGCATTCTGAATGGCCGCTGCATACTGGTCGGCGAGCGAGCTGTTCTGGGCGTTGTTGCCGGTCTGGCGCTGCGCGGCATTCGGCAGGTTGGCCTCGCCGTTGTCCTGCGCGTTCTTCAGGTCCTCCATCTGCTGCCTGGCCTGCTTGGCGCGGTCCTCCGCCTTCTGGCGCGCGGCGGCGGCCGCGTCCAGCTTGGCGAACATCTCGTCGAGTTGCTTCTTCTGCTCTTCCTTCTTCTTGGCCGCCTGGGCGTCCAGCTCGGCCTGGCGCTGGCGCTGCTTTTCTTCCTGTTCCTTCTTGGCGTCCTCGGCCTTCTGCAGGGCTTCGGCGACCACCTTCTCCTGGTCGACCACGTCCGGGTGTTCCGGCGGCGGCGGCAGGGTCTTGATCTGCGGCGGGGGCGTCTGCACCTGCGGCGGCGGCACGCTGGGCGGCGGCGGCGTGGTCGGTTCGCGCTTGGCGTTCTTGACGGGCCTGGGCGGCGGCGCGCCGGTCGGGCCGATCAGCGTGGCCTCGATCACGGGACCCTGCAGCTGCAGCGGCCTGGCGCAGGTGATCGGGTTCCAGCTCGCCGGCAGGTGCAGCGTGCTGAAGAGGCTCTCGTAGAACGAGCACGGCACGATCGCCAGCGCGAGGAAGCCGACGATGCCCAGGTGCAATACGGCGGAAAGCAGGACCGCCGTGGAGGTGCCCTTATTTTCCTGCATCGCCCGCGCCCGCACCCTGCGGCTGGCTCATCAGGCCGACCTTGCTGACGCCGGCCTGCTGCAGGTCGGCCAGCACCTGGTACACGCCGTCGTACTTGCCTTCGCGGTCGCCCGCCACCAGCACGCTGATGTCCGGGTTGGCCTTGACGAAGGCGCCGACCTTGGCCTGCATGGTGGCGACGTCGACCGGCTCCTTCTTGGCCCCTTCCAGGGTCAGGTACAGGCTGCCGTCGGCGCCGACCGAGACGATCACCGGGTTCTTCTTGTCGGCCAGCGATTTGGCGTTGGCCTGCGGCAAATTGACGTCGACGTTGGCGTTCATCATCGGCGCGGTGACCATGAAGATGATCAGCAGCACCAGCATCACGTCGATGTACGGCACGACGTTGATCTCGGACTTGAGCTTCATGCGCTTGTGGCGCGCGGCGTTTCGCATGGCCATGGACTGACCCTCTCAGAGCGCTTCGTCGGTCTGGATCTGCCGCTGCAGCACCGAGGAAAACTCTTCCTGGAACACCTCGTAGCGCGAGGCCACGCGCTCGACCTTGTTGGCGTAGCGGTTGTACGCCCACACCGCGGGGATCGCGGCGAACAGGCCCATGGCGGTGGCGATCAGCGCCTCGGAGATGTGCGGGGCGACCACGGCGATGGTGACGTCCTTGACCTCGCCCAGGCCCTGGAACGCGCCCATGATGCCCCACACGGTGCCGAACAGGCCCACGTACGGGCTGATCGAGCCGACGTTGGCGAGGAACTCGAGGTTGCGCTCGAGCAGGCCGATCTCGCGCGTACCGGCCACGCGCATGGCGCGCTCGGTGCCTTCCATCACCACGCGCATGTCGTGCGTCTTGCGCTGGCGCTGGCGCGCGAACTCGCGGAAGCCGGACTCGAAGATCGTCTCCAGGCCGCCGTTGTCGGCATGCCGTCCGCTCACCTCGCGGAACAGGCCGGCCAGGTCGCCACCGGACCAGAAGCGCTCCTCGAACGCCTCGGCGTTCTCCATCGCCGCCTTCATCTGCGTGTACTTGCGGATGATGATGACCCACGACAGGAAGGAGAACACCAGCAAGAGCAGCATCACCAGCTGCACGGGCAGGCTGGCCTCGGCGACCAGCTTGAAAATGTTCAGTCCACCGTTCATGGCTTGGGGGTTCTCCGCATGCTCAGGTCTTTGAGGGGTCGAGGCCGGGGATGAGGTCGGCCGGGATCGGCGCCGGGCGCATGCGGCGGAGGTCCACGCAGGCGACCCGCACCTGGGCGCGGACCAGCTCCGTGCCGTCCGCCCGGCCGATCGCTTGACCGAACAGGATACTGGCTGCGCGCCATTCTTTGATGGCGACCGTCACCGACAGTTCATCATCCAGCAGGGCCGGCCGCAGGAAATCGAGCTCCATCGAGCGCACCATGAAGGCCAGTCCGGTGGCTTCCTTGAAGGCCATCTGGTCCACGCCCTGGGCGCGCAACCACTCGCTGCGGGCCCGTTCGAGGAAGCGCAGGTAGCTGGCGTGATAGACCACGCCGCCCGCGTCGGTGTCTTCCCAGTAGACGCGGACAGGCCAGGCGAAGGGAACTGAGGACATGGCGGCTTCGGGTTCTTCGGAAGAATGGAAGGGTGTGGCGAGGATACGGCTAGCCTTCCCCGCCGCCCTCGAACATGTCGCCCGTCATCGCCTGCCGCGGCGGCGGGTTGCGCCCCAGGTGGCGCCATGCCCTGGCGCTGGCCATGCGCCCGCGCGCGGTGCGGATCAGGAAGCCTTGTTGGATCAGGTAGGGTTCGACCACGTCCTCGAGCGTGCCGCGGTCCTCGGACAGTGCCGCCGCCAGGGACTCGACGCCCACCGGGCCGCCGTCGAAGTTCTCGATGATGGTGGCGAGCAGGCGCCGGTCCAGGTCGTCGAAGCCTTCGGCGTCGACCTTCAGCATGGCCATCGCCGCCTGCGCCGCGGACAGCGTAATGCGGCCGCCGGCGCGCACCTCGGCGTAGTCGCGCACGCGGCGCAGCAGGCGGTTGGCGATGCGCGGCGTGCCGCGCGAGCGGCGCGCGATCTCCTGCGCGCCCTCGGTCTCGCAATCGATGCCCAGGATGCGCGCCGATCGGCGCACGATCGCGGTCAGCTCCTCGGGCGAGTAGAACTCCAGCCGCTGCACGATGCCGAAGCGGTCGCGCAGCGGCGCGGTGAGCAGGCCCGCGCGCGTGGTCGCGCCGATCAGCGTGAACGGCGGCAGGTCCAGCTTGATCGAGCGTGCGGCGGGGCCCTCGCCGATCATGATGTCGATCTGGAAGTCCTCCATCGCCGGATAGAGCACTTCCTCGACCACCGGCGAAAGGCGGTGGATCTCGTCGACGAACAGCACGTCGTTCTTCTCGAGGTTGGTCAGCAGCGCGGCCAGGTCGCCGGCGCGCTCCAGCACCGGGCCGGAGGTCGAGCGGATGTTCACGCCCAGCTCGTTGGCGATCACGTGCGAAAGCGTGGTCTTGCCCAGGCCGGGCGGACCGAAGATCAGCACGTGGTCGAGCGCCCCACCCCGCTTGCGCGCTGCCTCGATGTAGATCGACAGCTGCTCGCGCACCGCCTGCTGGCCGAGGTACTCGGCCAGCCGCTTGGGACGGATCGAGGCTTCCAGCGCCTCGTCGTCGAGCTGGGCGGCGGAGGTGATGATGCGGGCTTCGGTCATGCCGGGATTATGGCATTGCTTTTGTTCCCTCTCCCTTGGCGCAGCCGGGGGAGGGGGAGCGTCAGATCTCCACCTGCGCGCCCAGCTCGATCAGCCGGTTGCCCGGGATCTGGAAGAACGCCGTGGCCGGCAACGCGTTGCGGGCCAGGAAGGCGAACAGCTTGTCGCGCCACAGCGCCATGCCGGGCCGGCGCGCATCGGCGACGATGGTTTCGCGCGAGAGGAAGAAGGTGGTGTCCATCAGGTCGAAGGCCAGTCCCGCGCGGCCGCACAGCGACAGCGCCTGCGGGATGTCCGGGTCCTCGGCGAAGCCGAAGCGCAGCTCCAGGCCGTAGAACTGGCTTTCCATCGGAGTGATCTCGATGCGCTCCTCGGCCTCGGCCACCGGCGTCTCCAGGATCTGCACGGTGAGCATCACGTTGCGCTCGTGCAGCACCTTGTTGTGCTTGAGGTTGTGCAGCAGCGCGTGCGGCACGGCGTACTGGTTGGCGGTGAGGAACACCGCGGTACCCGGCACGCGCAACGGCGGGTGCTCGGCCATGTTCTTGATGAACGGCGCCAGCGCCAGGCCGCCCTGCTTGATCTCGCGCACCACCAGTTCGCGGCCGCGCCGCCAGGTGGTCATGATGGCGAACAGGAACAGGCCCAGCACCAGCGGGAACCAGCCGCCGTCGGGAATCTTCAGCGTATTGGCGCCGAAGAAGGCCAGGTCCACGCAGAGCAGCGCCAGGGCCAGCGGAATCACCACCGCCAGGCTCCACTTCCACATCCGCCAGGCCACCAGCATCACCAGCAACGTGTCGATCGCCATGGTGCCGGTCACCGCGATGCCGTAGGCGCCGCCCAGCGCCTTGGACGAGCCGAAGCCGACCACGGTGAGGATCACCATCACCATCAGCGCGCGGTTCACCCAGGGCAGGAAGATGTGGCCGATCGCCTCGCGCGAGGTGTGCACCACCTGCATGCGCGGCACGAAGCCGAGCTGGATCGCCTGCCGGGTCACCGAGAACGCGCCGGAGATCACCGCCTGCGAGGCGATCACCGCGGCCGCGGTGGCGAGCAGGATCATCGGGTAGCCGGCCCAGTCCGGCACCGCATGGAAGAACGGGTTGACCGCCGCCTGCGGCTCGTGCAGCAGCAGCGCGCCCTGGCCGTAGTAGTTGAGCAGCAGCGAAGGCAGCACGAAGCCGAACCAGGCCGCGCGGATCGGGAAGCGCCCGAAGTGGCCCATGTCGGTGTACAGCGCCTCGGCGCCGGTCACGCACAAAACCACGGCGCCCAGCGCCACGAACGAGATCGTGCCGTGCGAGGCGAAGAAGCGCACCGCGTACCAGGGCGACAGCGCCCTGAGCACCTCCGGCGCCTGCCAGATGTTCCACAAACCAACTGCCGCCAGCGCGACGAACCACAACGCCATCACCGGGCCGAACAGCGCGCCGACCTTGGCCGTGCCATGCTTCTGCAGCCAGAACAGGAACAGCAGCACCAGCACCGCCAGCGGCACCACCCAGCGCTGCAGCGCCGGCGCCATCACCTCCAGGCCTTCCACGGCCGAGAGCACCGAGATCGACGGCGTGATCACGCCGTCGCCGAAGAACAGCGCCGCGCCCAGCAGCGCCATCAGCATCACCACCCGCCGCGCCACCGGCGAACTGCCGACCGCGCGCTGGGCCAGCGTCATCAGCGCCATGATGCCGCCCTCGCCGCGGTTGTCCGCGCGCATCACCAGGCTGACATACTTGACCGCCACCACCGTGATCAGCGCCCAGGTGACCAGCGAGAGCACGCCCAGCACCGTGCTCTCGGACGGATGCAGGCCGTACTCGGGCCGGAACACCTCGCCCAGCGTGTACAGCGGGCTGGTGCCGATGTCGCCGAACACCACGCCGATGGCGCCCAGGATCAGCGCGCTCTTGGCGCCGTGCAGCTGCTCTGCGCCGGCGTGCTCGTCGTTGCGTGACGTGTCGTTCATGGCCCTTTGCTCAGCCGCCCAGCGCGGCGCGCAGGGCCTTGCGGATGATCGCTTCGGCATCGTCGCCGTCGGCGGCCACCTTCTGTACCAGCCGGGCCACCTCGGCCGGCTTGTAGCCGAGCTGCTGCAGCGCCACGGTGGCCTCGCCCGCCGGATCCAGCGGCGCGCCGGCGCTCTTGCCGGCCACTCCCGGCAGGCTCACGCCCAGGCCATCCACGCGGTCGCGCAGTTCCACCACGATGCGCTCGGCGGTCTTCTTGCCGATGCCAGGGATCTTGGTCAGCGCCACCACGTCGCCCGCCTGCACCAGCCGCGCGAAGTCGCTCGTCGAAACACCCGAGAGCACCGCCAGCGCGATCTTCGCGCCGATCCCCGACACCTTCTGCAGGTTGCGGAACAGCGCCCGCTCGGCTTCGTGCAGGAAGCCGTACAGCGCGGCGCTGTCCTCTTTCACCGCGTAGTGGGTGAGCAGGGTGACTTCCTTGCCGGTCTGCGGCAGGTCGTAGATAGTGGACATCGGCGCTTCCAGCTCGTAGCCGACGCCGCCCACGTCCACCAGCAACCAGGGCGGCTGCTTGGAGACCAGGATGCCGCGCAGTCGTCCGATCATCGCCGTCTCCAGGCCGTCCGGGGAATGCCCACGCGCGCCAGGCTGGCGCGCGTGTGCGCATGGGTCACCGCGATGGCCAGCGCGTCGGCCGCGTCCGGCTGCAGCGGTCCCTTGAGGCCGAGCAGCACGCCGACCATGTGTTGCACCTGGGTCTTGTCGCCGCGGCCGCTGCCGACCACGGCCTGCTTCACTTCCGTGGGCGCGTATTCGTGCACCGCCAGGCCATGGCTCACCACGGCGCAGATCGCCGCGCCGCGCGCCTGGCCCAGCTTGAGCGCCGAATCGGCATTGCGCGCCATGAACACCCGCTCGATGCCGCACTCGGCCGGCCGGTGCTCGGCGATGATCGCCGCCAGCCCGTCAAAGATGCGTTTCAGGCGCAGCGGGAAGGTCTCCTCGCCGGCCACCGCGAGGGCGCCGTGGAAGACATGGCTGAGCGTGCCTTGCGCATCGACGTCGATGACGCCCACGCCGGTGCGCTGGCTGCCCGGGTCGATGCCGATGATGCGGGTGGATGCGGAACGGGGGACGGAAAGCGCCGCAACCTGCCGTTCTTCGCTCCCCATCGGCTGGTGGCCGCCAGCCCTGCTAGCCATCAGCCGGCAGCAGGGCGTTGTGGTAGACCTCGCTCACGTCATCCAGAGCGTCGAGGCGTTCGAGCAGGTCGGTGAGGTCTTCGAGGGCGTCGTCGGGCACCGCCACGCGGTTGTTCGGGCGCATGCCGACGCCGGCGTGCAGCGCTTCAAGGCCGGCGCCGGCCAGCGCCTGCTGCACCGCCTCGAAGTTCTCCGGCGCACAGAGCACCACGCTCTCGCCATGCTCGTTGACGACGTCGTCGGCGCCGGCTTCCAGCGCCGCTTCGAGCACCTTCTCCTCGGCTGCCTCGTTGCCGCCGGTGGCGAAGGTCAGTTCGCCGCAGCGGGTGAACTGGAACGCCACCGAGCCGCTGGTGCCCAGGTTGCCGCCGTGCTTGGTCAGCGCGTGGCGCACGTCGGCCACGGTGCGGGTGGGGTTGTCGGTGAAGCACTCGATGATCATCGCCACGCCGCCGGGGCCGTAGCCCTCGTAGCGCAGCTCCTCGCCGGCGCCTTCGGCGCCCGAGCCGCGCTTGATCGCGCGCTCGATGGTGTCCTTGGTCATGTTGGCCGACAGCGCCTTGTCCACCGCCGCGCGCAGGCGCGGGTTGGCGGCCGGGTCGGCCACGCCGGCGCGGGTGGCGACGGTGATTTCGCGGATCAGCTTGGTGAACACCTTGGCGCGCTTGGCGTCCTCGGCATTCTTGCGGCCTTCGATGGACGGGCCTCTACCCATGGCGGGAAAACCTGAACAATGGACAAGCGGCCGATTTTACCCCAACCCGGCGCCGCCCCCACAAACGCCAGGGCGGCTCAGCCGGCAGGGCGCTCGAAACGGCCCTCGCGCAGGAAATGCCCTGCCTGGCGGGCGGCCTCGGCCGACAGCAGCAGGCCGGTGTGGCTGGTCTCGACCACGCAATGATCGGCCAGGCCCTGCAGCTGGGTCTCGGCCACGGCCACGGTGCCGTCGTGCTCGCCTTCCATGTGCGCCAGCATCGCGCCCAGGCCGATCGGCACGCGCCCGGCGATCATGCCGACCTCGCGCGGGCCGTCCCAGTGCTCGAGGCCATGTTCGAGCAGTTCGCGGTTGTGGCCGAGCAGTGCCTCACCCCCTTGTCCGAAACCGGCGAAGCCGCGCGCCGCGGCGCTGCCCTTGAGCGGCGAACCGAGGCACACGATGCGCCCCGGCGGCAGCTCGCCGGCCTCCCTGCATGCCTGCAGCGCCAGCAAGCCGCCCAGGCTGTGCCCGACCAGGTGCACCGCCTCCGGCGCATGGCGCTGCATGTGCACGAGCAGGCGCTCGACGATCCGCTCCTGCGTGGCCACCACGCTCATGTAGTCGAAGCTGTGCACCTCGAAGCCCGCCTCGGCCATGCGCTTGTGCAGCAGGCCCAGCGCGAAGCCACGCATCCACAGGCCGTGCAGCAGGATGATGTGGTCGGACATGGCGCTGCCTGTCGTAGGGCGGGCTTCAGCCCACCTTGGGGCGTGCGGCGGGTGGCGAGGTGGACTGAAGCCCACCCTACCGGGTTTCGGTCAGCCGGCCACCCGGACGTGCAGTTCCTTCAGCTGCGCCTCGGCCACCGGCGAAGGCGCGTCAGTCATCAGGTCCTGCGCGCGGGTGGTCTTGGGGAAGGCGATCACGTCGCGGATCGACTCGGTGCCGGCCATCAGCGCGGCGATGCGGTCGATGCCGAAGGCCAGGCCGCCGTGCGGCGGCGCGCCGAACTTCAGCGCCTTGAGCAGGAAGCCGAACTTGGCCTCGGCCTCCTGCGCGCCGATGCCGAGCAGCTCGAACACCGCGCTCTGCATGTCCGGCCGGTGGATGCGGATCGAGCCGCCGCCGATCTCGTTGCCGTTCAATACCATGTCGTAGCCGCGGCTGACCGCGGTGGCGGCATTGGCCTTGAGGTCGGCGATGTCGTCCACCTTGGGCGCGGTGAACGGATGATGCAGGGCGACGTAGCGCTGCTCCTCGTCGTCGTACTCGAACATCGGGAAGTCGGTGACCCACAGCGGCTTCCAGCCCGCGCCGACCAACCCGCGGTCGCGCGCGACCTTCAGCCGCAGCGCGCCCATGAAGTCCGATACGGTCTTCCACTTGCCGGCGCCGACGAACACGATGTCGCCGGTCTGCGCGCCGGTGGCCGACAGCACCGTCTCCAGCGCCGCGTCGTCGAGGAACTTGGCCACCGGCGAGCTGACGCCCTCGCGGCCCTTGGCGCGGTCCTCGACCTTGATCCAGGCCAGCCCCTTGGCGCCGTACCTGGCGACATGCTCGGCCAGCCCGTCGATGTCCTTGCGCGAGAGCGACGCACCGCCGGGCACGCGCAGCGCGGCCACGCGGCCGACCGGATCGTTGGCCGGCTCGGCGAACACCTTGAACTCCACGGCCTTGAGCGCGTGGGCCACGTCGACCAGCTCCAGCGCGATGCGCAGGTCCGGCTTGTCCGAGCCGAAGCGGCGCATCGCCTCGGCATAGGTCATGCGCGGGAAGGTGGCATCCAGCTCGACGTCCACCACCTCCTTGAACACGTGGCGGATCATCGCCTCGACGAAGTCCTGCACGTCCTGCTCTTCGACGAAGGCGAACTCCAGGTCGAGCTGGGTGAATTCCGGCTGGCGATCGGCGCGCAGATCCTCGTCGCGGAAGCAGCGGGCGATCTGGTAGTAGCGGTCGAAGCCGGCCATCATCAGGATCTGCTTGAACAGCTGCGGCGACTGCGGCAGCGCGTAGAACTGGCCCGGATGCACGCGGCTGGGCACCAGGTAGTCGCGCGCGCCCTCGGGCGTGGCCTTGGTCAGGATCGGCGTCTCGACGTCCTGGAAGCCGCGCGCGTCCAGGTAGCGTCGCAGCGCCTGCACCAGCTTGATGCGCCGGCGCATCATCGTCTGCATCTCCGGGCGGCGCAGGTCGAGGTAGCGGTAGGTCATCCGCAGGTCCTCGTTGGGGTTCTCGTGCAGCGCGAAGGGCAGGTCTTTGGCCGCGTTGAGCACCTCGACCGTGTCGGCCAGCAGCTCCACCGTGCCGGTCTTCAACTTGTCGTTGACCGACAGGCGCTTGCGGATCGTGCCGGTGACCTTCAGGCAGTACTCGTTGCCGACCTCGCCCGCCACCGCGAAGGCGTCCGCGTTCTCGCGCTCGACCACCACCTGGGCCAGCCCCTCGTGGTCGCGCAGGTCGATGAAGGCGACGTGGCTCTGCAGGCGGATCGTGTTGACCCAGCCGCACAGGGTGACGGTCTGTCCGACCAGCGACTCGTCGATGAGGCCGCAGTAGTGCGTGCGCATAGGAAGGGAAACTCCGGGGCGTGGTGCCGATGGGCGTGCGAACGGGCGATTTTAGCATCCGCGATCGTCACCGACGGCTGGCGCCGACCGGATCCTTCGACTTCGGCCTGCGGCTTACGCTCAGGACGAACGTTTCGAGGAACCGTTCATGCTGAGCGTGGCTTGCGCCAGATAAGCGAAGTCGATGCCGCGCGATCAGTCCCCGCTGGCGGCGGGCTTGCTCTCTGCAGCCGGTGCCGCGGCGGGCGCCGGTGCCGGCGCGGCCGCCTTGGCTTCGCCCTCGCCGGCCAGGTTGCGTTTCTTGTCGCCGTCCTTCTTGAAGTCGGTCTCGTACCAGCCGCTGCCGGCCAGCCGGAACGAAGGCGCGCTCAGCTTGCGCTGCACCCGCGGCGCGGCGCAGGAGGGGCAGGCGGACGGGTCCGGGTCGGACAGCTTCTGCAGGCGATCGAAACGGTGCCCGCATTGGGCACACTCGAATTCGTAGATGGGCATGCTTGCGACAACTCCGGGCGGGAAGCCCCGTGAAACGGCTGCGCGCATTATCGAGTCGCGCGTCACGATTTCAATGGTGCGCCTCAACGGCGCGCGCCTTGGCAGCGGACGGCCGCGCGGAGTAGCCTGCCGCGACCCGCAAGGCCGGACAGCGCCCCACTGGACATCCATACGTCTGTCGGCCCGATCGCTCATCGCACTACAGGAGTTTCCCTTGAAGCCTGCCTTCGCCCTGCCCCGCCTTGCCCTCATCCCCGCGGCGGTCTTGCTCGCCTGCTCCGCCGTCCACGCCCAGGACACGACGCCCGCGGTGAAGAAAGCCAAGAACCTCGGCACCGTGATCGTCACCGGCACGCGCGCTGACAACCGCACCGAGAGCAGTTCGCTCACCCCCGTGGACGTGGTCTCGGCCAGCCTGCTCAAGCAGACCGGCACCTCCGAACTCGCCACCGCGCTGGCGCGGGTGATCCCCTCGCTGACCTTCCCGCGCCCCTCCGCCGCCGACACCGCCGACTCGCAGCGCCCGGCGCAGCTGCGCGGCCTCTCGCCCGACCAGGTGCTGGTGCTGGTCGACGGCAAACGCTGGCACCCGGGCGCGATCATCCTGACCAACGGCGTGCTCGGTCGCGGCTCGCAGGCGGTCGACCTCAATACCATCCCGATCGATGCGATCGACCACATCGAGGTGCTGCGCGACGGCGCCTCTGCGCAATACGGCTCCGATGCCATCGCCGGCGTGGTCAACATCGTGCTGAAGAAGGGCGCGCAGGACGGCGACGTGTCGCTCTCCGGCGGCCAGTATTCGGCGGGCGACGGGCGCCAGTGGCAGGGCACTGCCAGTGCGGGCGTGCCGCTGGGCGAGGCGGGCTTCGCGCGCTTCACCGTGCAGGACGGCCACCAGGACTACACCAACCGCGCCGATCCCAGCCGCCTGCGCCCGCAGGACGGCGTCACCCAGCGCTACGGCGACCCGGCGGTGACCGACCGCAACCTGATGCTCAACGCGCAATACGACCTCTCGCCGGGCGCGCAGCTCTACGCCTTCGGCCATTACGGCAAGCGCGACACCATCTCGCCTGCGTTCTTCCGCAACCTGGACAACAAGAACTCGGTTCCCGCGCTGTATCCCGCCGGCTACCTGCCGCTGGAGAACGCCGACTCGACCGACCGCTCGCTGGTGCTGGGCATCCGCGGCAAGACCGCCGGCGGCTGGCGCTGGGACGTCTCGGGCAACTACGGCGGCAACCGTGTCTCGTACGCCACGTCCAACAGCCTGAACCGCGCCTACCTCAACGACTTCGGCAGCACGCCCACGCGCTTCCACGACGGCATCCTGGATGCCGCACAGCAGTCGCTGGACGTGGACGTCGCCAAGGACCTGTCGGTGGGCTGGCTGCCCAACGACGTCACGCTCGCCTTCGGCGCCGAATACCTGCGCCAGAGCTACCAGATCCGCGCCGGCGACCTGCCCTCGTACTACACCGGCACCTCGGGCCTCTCCGGCGGCGCGCAGGGCTTCGGTGGCTACCAGCCGGTGAACGCCGGTTCGCACAGCCGCCACGACGTGGCCGAGTACGTGAGCCTGGAAACCAACCTGACCGACCGCCTGGGCACCTCGCTGGCGGTGCGCCACGAGGACTACTCGGACTTCGGCACCACCACCTCCGGCGCGCTGGCCGGCCGCTTCGACTTCACCGACAGCTTCGCCCTGCGCGGCAGCGCCTCCACCGGCTTCCGCGCCCCGTCGCTGGCGCAGCAGTTCTACTCCTACACCTCGTCGCTGTATTTCGGCGCGGGCAACTCGCTGGGCCTGCCGGCGGGCATCTACAACACCGGCCTGGTGTCCTCCACCAGCCCGATCGCCACGCTGCTCGGCGGCGAGGCGCTCAAGCCGGAGAAATCGCGCAACCTGACCTTCGGCGCGGTGTGGAGCCCGGCCGAAGGCCTGGACCTCAGCGCCGACGTCTACCAGATCAAGATCCGCGACCGCATTACGCTGTCCAGCACGATCTCCACCACCTCGCCCGCGGTGCGCGACTACCTGGCCGCCAACGGCATCGGCAACACCAACTTCAGCGGCATCTCCTACTTCACCAACGCGGTGGACACGCGCACCCGCGGCATCGACCTGGTGGCCAGCTACCTGTTCGACGTGGGCGATGGCGCCACCCTGCACAGCACGATCAGCTACAACTACAACAAGAACGAAGTGACCGACGTGCGGCCCAACCCGGCGGTGCTCGACTCGCTGGGCGTGAGCTTCAGGCGCATCGACCGGCGCGACCAGTACGGCCTGCTGGCCGACACCACGCCGCACAGCAAGCTGATCTTCAACTGGCTCTACACCAACGGTGCGTGGAGCCTGGACAGCACGCTCACCCGCTACGGCAGCTTTACTTCGTACAACGCGACCAGCGCGGCGCTGGACCAGACCTTCGATCCGAAGTGGGTGTTCGACCTGGCGCTCAACTACACGCTGGACCGCTGGGCCTTCACCCTGGGCGCCGACAACCTGTTCGGCGCCTATCCCGACCGCGTGATCCCCGCCAACGACAACAACGGCACCCTGCCCTACACGGTGTTCTCGCCGTTCGGCTTCAACGGCACTTACGTGTACGGGAAGGTGCGCTACAGCTGGTGATGTCGCCTCCGGGCAGGGGTCGCGGCCGCTCTGCTCCCTCTCCCCTTTGGGGAGAGGGCTGGGGTGAGGGGCGGGTGCTCGTGGGAAAGCTGGTTGTGCGCTGTCGCGCTTTTGGCTTGTCGTTCTTTTTGCGGTGCTTACGTACGCTGGCTCGCCTGCGGCGGGCTTTCGATCGCCTGCCGGGATTCGCGCTTGGCCTCGCCTTGCGGCGCCTCTCGTGTGGCGTTTCCGCGAGCGTGCTCGCCTGCGGCGGGCTTTCGATCGCCTGCCGGGATTCGCGCTTGGCCTCGCCTTGCGGCGCCTCTCGTGTGGCGTTCCCGCGAACGTGCTCGCCTGCGGCGGGCTTTCGATCGCCTGCCGGGATTCGCGCTAAGCCTCGCCTTGCGGCGTCTCTCGTGTGGCGTTTCCGCGACCGTGCTCGCCTGCGGCGGGCTTCCGCTGGCCTGCCGGCCAGCGGGTCACTTTTCTTTGCTGGCCCAAAGAGAAGTAACCCAAAGAAATGGCCTTCAGGCGCGCAACCCGATGAGACGCAAAAGCTAGGTACCGGCTTGCCTTGTCTGGATAGCTGATCGCTCTTAGAGGATCTACAGCGGCTACACCGCGAGCGCTCAGTAACCGGGGCCAGGGAA
>NZ_JABFWW010000047.1 GCF_013362045.1 Frateuria sp.
CTGCCGCTGCCCCCTCCCTACCCCAGCCCGGCGCCGGGCGCGCTTGCCATTTGCAACGCGATGCCGGACGCCCGCCTGTTTCCCGCGCAGGCGTTGGCGCGCGCGTTCCGGCGTGCGCTCGGCCAGCGCCTGCGTTCCGCGCTGGACGCTTCCGATGCCTGCGGCCACCCGCGCCTGCGCGCCGAACTGGCGGCCATGCTCGCTCGCACGCGCAGCTTGCCGGTGACGCCGGACAACCTGATGGTGACGCGCAGCATCGAACAGGCGATCGACCTGGTCGCGCGCACGCTGCTGCAGCCCGGCGACGTCGTCGTGGTCGAGGCGCTTGGCTATCCGCCAGCGTGGCGGGTGCTGGAACTGGCCGGCGCGCGGCTGCTGCCACTGCCGCTGGACCATGAAGGGCTCGATGTCGACGCGCTGGAGGGGCTGCTGCGGCAACAGCGCGTACGCGCCGTTTTCCTCACCCCCCACCACCAGTTCCCGACCAGCGTCGTCATGTCCGCGGCACGGCGGGCGCGGCTCGGCAGCCTGGCGGTGGCGCACGGCTTCGCCATCATCGAGGACGACTACGACCACGAGTTCCACTACGCCGGCAAACCGGTGCTGCCGATCGCGGCCGGTCCGCACCGCGCCAACGTGGTGTACGTCGGCTCGCTGTCGAACCTGCTGGCGCCGGGCATCGGCACCGGCTTCGTCACGGCGCCACCGGGCGTGTTCCCGCGCCTGGCCAGCCTGCGCGCGGCCAGCGACACGCGCGGCGATGCCGCCATGGAATGCGCGATCGCGGAGCTCTTCGAGGACGGCGAACTGCTGCGCCACATGCGCCGCGTGCGGCGCACCTACGCCTCGCGTCGCGACGCCCTGGCGGACGCCCTGCGCTCCCGGCTGGGCAGCGCCCTGGACTTCCGCCTGCCCGAGGGCGGCATGGGCCTGTGGGCGAAGGCGGACCCTGCGATCGACCTCGGTGCCTGGTGCGCAGCCGGCGCACACCAGGGCGTGCAGCTCTTCGACGCCAGCCGGTACGACTTTCGCCGCCAGCTTCAGCCTTGCCTGCGCCTGGGCTTCAGCTACCTGGACGAGCGCGAGCTGGCCGAAGCGGTGCGCCGCATGGCGCGCGCGCTGGCTTCGCTGTGCGCCGCCACGCCAAGGCGACGGCGGCCGCCAGCCGCCGTGCGCGACGCCCTCGCGGCCTCCTGACTTCCGCCACAGGAACCCGCACGCCCGGGCCGGCAGACTCGACCGGCGCACCGGGCGCCCAATCGGGGACACGAACCCATGTCATCGAACGCATCCCGCTGGCTGCTGCTGGCGCTGGGCCTCACACTAGGCGGCATGACCCAGGCACAGCCCACCGCACCGGCCGCCGTGCCGCAAGCCCAGGACGATCCCTATCTCTGGCTGGAAGACATCGACGGCGCCCACGCCATGGCGTGGGTGAAGCGGCAGGATGCCGGCACCGTCCAGCGCTACGCGCAATCGCCAGAGTTCCGGCAGCTCGATGGGCGCCTGCTCGAGGTGCTCGATTCCGACGCGCGCATCCCGTTCGTCGAGAAGCTTGGCGAGCACTACTACAACTTCTGGCGCGACAAGGCGCACCCCAAGGGCCTGTGGCGACGCACCACGCTGGCCGAATACCGCAAGCCGCAGCCGGCCTGGGAAACCGTGCTCGACCTGGACGCGCTGGCCGCCGCCGAGCACGAGAACTGGGTCTGGCACGGCGCGCAATGCCTCAAGCCCACGTATCGCCGCTGCCTGGTGTCGCTCTCGCGCGGCGGCGCCGATGCCGACGTGGTGCGCGAGTTCGACCTGGCCGACAAGGCTTTCGTCGAAGGCGGCTTCATGCTGCCCGAGGCCAAGAGCCAGGTGGCCTGGATCGACCAGGACCATATCTTCGTGGGCACCGACTTCGGCCCCGGTTCGATGACCGAATCGAGCTACCCGCGCATCGCCAAGCGCTGGGCGCGCGGCACGCCGCTCGCCGCGGCGCAGACCATCTACGAAGGCAAGCCCGGCGACCTGGCCATCAGCGCCTATCGCGACCTCACCCCCGGCTACGAGCGCAGCTTCGTGCAGCGTGCGCTGGCCTTCTACGACAGCGAGAGCTACCTGCTCGGCAAGGACGGCAAGCTCACCCGCATCGACGTGCCGACCGACGCCGAGACCAGCGTCGAACGCGAATGGCTGCTGATCGAGCCGCGCAGCGACTGGTCCGTCGGCGGCCGCACCTACAAGGCAGGCTCGCTGCTGGCGACGAACTTCGATGGCTACATGGCCGGCAGGCGCGACATCACGGTGCTGTTCGAGCCGACCGACACCTCCGCGCTGGACGGCTACTCGTGGACCCGCCACCACCTGATCCTCAACGTGATGGACGACGTGGTGAACAAGCTCGAAGTGCTCACGCCGCAACCGGGGGCGTGGAAGCGCGAACCGTTGGCCGGCGCGCCGGAGCTCTCGGCGGTCGACGCCGGCGGCATCGACGCCGACGCGGGCGACGACTACTTCCTCACCGTCACCGGCTTCCTGCAGCCGACCACGCTGTACTACGGCACGCTGGGGCAAGGCGACGCCGAGGCGATCAAGCACAGCCCGGGCTTCTTCGACGCCTCGAAGTACCAGGTCACCCAGCACTTCGTGCGCTCGAAGGACGGCACCCGCGTGCCGTATTTCCAGATCGCGCCGAAGAGCCTGAGGCTCGATGGCGCCAACCCCACCCTGCAGTATGGCTACGGCGGCTTCGAGGTCTCGCTGCAGCCGAGCTATAGCGGCAGCATCGGCCGCGCCTGGCTGGAGCATGGCGGCGTCTACGTCATCGCCAACATCCGCGGCGGCGGCGAGTACGGCCCGCGCTGGCACCAGGCCGCGCTCAAGGCCAACCGCCTGCGTGCCTACGAGGATTTCGCCGCGATCTCCGAAGACCTGATCGCGCGCAAGGTCACCTCGCCCCGGCACCTGGCCGCGATGGGCGGCAGCAACGGCGGCCTGCTGATGGGCAACATGCTCACGCTCTATCCGCAGCTCTACGGCGCGATCGTCAGCCAGGTGGCGCTGCTGGACATGAAGCGCTACACGCACCTGTCCGCCGGCGCGTCATGGATGGCCGAGTACGGCGACCCGGACAAGCCGGCCGATTGGGCGTGGATCAAGACCTTCTCGCCCTACCAGAACGCGCAGCCGGGCAGGCACTACCCGCCGGTGCTGTTCACCACCTCCACCCGCGACGACCGCGTCGGCCCGGCACACGCGCGCAAGATGGCCGCGAAGATGCAGGCCATGGGCTACGCCGCCGACTTCTACGAGAACATCGAGGGCGGCCATGGCGGCGCGGCGGACAACAAGCAGTCGGCCTTCATGCACGCGCTCGAATACACCTGGCTGTGGGAGCACGTAAAATGAACACCCCGGCGGCCTGGCCGCCCCGGCACGCACGCTTCGCATGAGAACTTCCGGCAGCATCAACCCGCAGTTGCGCGAATGGATCCTCGCCACCGCACGTGCGGGCCACGGCGTGCCGGAAGTGCTCGGGATGCTCAAGGAGGCCGGCTACGCACCGGCGCAATGCCGCAGCGCCGTGGCCGAAGTGCTGAAGATTCCGCTGAGCTCGATCAACGCCACCGTGCAGAGCGGCCGTCGCACGCAGCCGCCGGCTGCGCCGCGCACGCTGGTCGACGGCCACGAGGTGCGCGTGAGCGCCAGCCTCGAGGCGCCCATCGTGCGGGTGCTCGAGGGCCTGCTCGATGCGGGCGAATGCGCCGCATTGATCGAGGCCGCCCGCCCGCGGCTGGATCGCGCGCTCACCGTGGCCGAGGACGGCAAGCACCAGGTCGACGAGCGGCGCACCAGCCGCGGCATGTTCTTCAAGCTCGGCGAGATCCCGCTGGTGGCGCGGCTGGAGCGGCGCCTGGCCGATCTGCTCGGCTTGCCGGTCGAACACGGCGAAGGCCTGCAGGTGCTCAACTACCAGTCCGGCCAGGAGTACGAGCCGCACTACGACTGGTTCGATCCGACCCAGCCCGGCTACGCGGCGGTGACCGCCCGGGGCGGCCAGCGCATCGCCAGCGTGGTGATGTACCTCAACACGCCCGAGGAAGGCGGCGGCACCGCCTTCCCCAACGTGGGACTGACGGTGACGGCGCTGGCCGGTTCGGCCGTCTATTTCGCCTACGAGGGCGGCGACACCAGCTCGCTGCACGCCGGCTTGCCGGTTGTCCGCGGCGAAAAGTGGATCGCCACCAAGTGGCTGCGCGAACGGCCGCTGCGCTGAAGCAGGCGCCGCCGGGACCGAAGCACCAGCGTCGCCAGGCATACGGCCCAGGCAACGATCCAACGTGAGCCACGAGGCACTATCGCCACCAGGCCCCTTGGCACGCGCGATAGCTTCCTTGCCATCCGGTTCGACACGAAACACGCTCACGTCCGGCCATCATTCCAAGAGGCTCTTTCAGGGGCTGCAGCTGCGCCGGCGCGCCGCTTGTGACTATCCGGGCGCGCGGCATTCGTTCTCGAGGTTCATGCCGGCCTCGATTCCCTGCACCTCGCTTCGGCCCGTTGGATCAACCTCACTACGCCCTCGGCGATGGCTTGCGGGTGATCCTCCTGCAGGTAGTGCGCACCGTCCGCCAGCTCGATGAGTTCGCAGTTCCTCAAGGCCTCAACGAAGGGCCGCGCAAACGCCGGGGAGACAAGCGCACCCGGGTTGCCGACGAAGAGCGTCTTGGGATACGTCGAATCCCTTAGCGCTTCATGCGCTCCGGCAAGTGTTTCGTGCACTTCCCGCGGACTTCCGGCGACCGGAAGCTCGTTGGGAAACCGGAGCGTCGGAATCCTCGATTTCTCGTCCGGAAACGGTGCGCGGTATACCTCCATTTCTTCATCGCTGAGCTTGCGACGAACCGAGCCGGGCAGGATCTTTTCGACGAAGAGGTTCTCGTGCAGCACCAGGTGCTCGCCGATACCCGGCGTCCTGAGTTTCATGAAGAGCTCTCGCGCCTGCTGCAGTTGATGGAACTCGTCCCAGGACTTCATCGGACGGATGAATTCCATGAACGCCATCCCGCGGACAAACGAGGGCCGGCGCGCTGCCAGTTCGAAAGCCAATGCCGTGCCCCAGTCCTGCGCCACGACATAAGCCTCGTCAATCCCGAGCTCCCTCAGGAAGCGATCCAGGTAGGCGACATGGTCCGCGAAGCTGTACTGGATGGCCGGCTTCCCCGATTGGCCGAACCCGATCAGGTCCGGCGCGACGCAATGAGCCACGTCCGACACGGCGGGCATGATGTTGCGCCAGATGTAGGACGACGTTGGATTGCCATGAAGGAACAGCGCAGTCGGCTTGCTCCGGTCGCCCATCGACCGATAGGCCATGTGGGACCCGCAGACGGCAATCCTGGGAAGTTTCAGATCAATCATGTGCGACCCCGTTGAGTGGCATGGTTGCGAAGGAATCTCGCTGAAACTTGCTCGATGACTCGATCGGACCCCTGGCGAACCGATTGCCTGCACGCGGCATTCCGACGATCACGAACCGGCTCGCTCGCCTGACGATGCGGACGTTTCAGGCGCATCGGTCTCCTGAGCCAACCAGACGAGGAACCGGTGCGGGCCGGACGCCCGCTGGCCACTGACGCTCGAGCCACCGTAAGCAATCCTTAATTGGAACCGCGGCGCAACGACCAAAAAGTTCGAAAACTGCCGCGCGGCCCGCTCTTTAAAAAAAGCCAATTCACGTCCCTGCACGCTGGCGGATCGCACACCGGCACCCGATCAAGACCGGGCTTGTTACCTGAGCTTTGGCTGCGACCCTATGCCGGGGCAAGGCGGAACTTCCGCAGCCCGGCCTCTTGAGGAATCGCCGTCAAACGATCGACCTTGTCGGTGGCGAAAACCACATGCGGCAATGCTTGCCCTGCATCGACAACCCAGTCCGTGCCGCATGACTGGCGATCCCTCTGCGCCTGGGCATGGTCGGGCGACCGAGCAAAAAGGCGTCGATTGGCCTCAAGCGATCCGCGCAAATTGGTTATGTACCGCACCGCCCGGGCCGCGCGATCTTTGCCGCCGGACGCCTATAACGAAAAGTTGATGGGCAGCCCTGCAACCCGTTAACGCGGGCGTCCGGTTCGTATGGGTCCCCACTCCCGCACGAACCTTTTCAGGCCTTCAACCGGAGTGATCCCTGTGCCCGTTTCGGCATCCCTGCCCGATGACGCTTTGGCGGTCGCGGCGAAAGGATCTGCGGACCGCAACACTGCATTCACGCAGTCCTCCGCGCCCGTTGCCATCAACCGCGCGGGCCTGGCGGGCAAGATCGGCTCCCCGTCCGCCTCGGCTGCACGGCCCTTGCCGGCGCCGATCGGGGCGCAGGATTTTTCCGTCCGCATCCGCCTGCTGATCAACCGTGTGGGAAGCGCAAATGCGCTCGCACAATGCTGCGGCGTCTCCGAGGGCACCGTGCGCAACTGGCGCGATGGCCACAGCGACATGTCGCGCGAGCGTTGCGTCGCCCTCGCGCAGGCCCTGGACATCTCGTTGCTCTGGCTGGTCACGGGCGAGGGGGCGATGAAAGCGGAGTTTCCCGCCGCCAACGCCACGGCCGCACGCGCCTCATCGCCCGCCCATTCCGGCGGGATCGAAGCAAACCCGCAACGGCGCGCGTCAGCGATCGATTCGCGCCAGCTCGCCGCCGCCCTGCGCCTGCTGCAGTCGTACATCGGCCTGGCCGGCGGCTCGCTGGATTCGCCGCAGCGCGCCGACGTGCTCGCCGAACTCTACGAGCTGCTGGGACGCGCCAGCGAGTCCGGACATGCCGAACGCCTGATCGCCTTCCACGCCACGCTCGGCAATCTCCTGCGCGGCAATCGCCGTGCGCTGATCTCGTGATCGGGCGCATGCCATGACCACGGGCGGCATTCGGAGGGATGGCTGTTCGCGCATGCGGTACCGCCGACGAAGACCGAGAGCGCATCACCAACGACATTGGCATCACAGGCGGTCCGGATCCGCTGGCGCGGGTCCGATTCCACACTTCACTGAGAGGGGAGTTGCATGAACAGCAGCAAGCATGTTGCACGCCATCGTCGCCACGGCCCGGCGCTTTCAGCCTTGAGCCTGGCCGTGGCCGCCACGCTGGGGTTGTACGGCGCCGGCGCCGCCAACACGGCCCACGCGCAGGCCACGACCGGCAGCATCTTCGGCTCGGCGCCCGCGGCGGCAGGCGAGACCGTGATGGCCAGGAGCAGTTCGGGCGTCATCCGCGAGGTGGCGGTGGGCGCGGACGGCCGCTACACCATCAAGTCGCTGCCGGTAGGCACGTATACCGTGATGCTGCGCAGCGGTGGGCAGACGATTTCCACGCGCGACAACGTTGCGGTGAGCGTCGCCACCGGAGTCGAGGCGTCCTTCACGGGCGCGGCGAGCACGGCCAGCACCGCCAATGCACAGACCCTGGGCGCCGTGCAGGTGGTCGCCAGTGCGCTGCCGGCGATCGACGTGTCCAGCGTCAATTCCAGCACCATCATCACCGCCGCCGACCTGCAGAGACTGCCGGTGGCGCGCGATGCCGAATCCATCGCGCTGCTGGCACCGGGCACCGTCTCGGGCAGCAGCTTCTTCATGGGCCCGGGCAACCACACCCTCGTGTCGTTCGGCGGCTCCTCGGTCACCGAGAACGCCTACTACGTCAACGGCTACAACACCGGCGAGCCCTACAAGAACCTCGGCGGCTTCCAGCTGCCCTACGGCGCGATCGACCAGCAGGAAACGCTGACCGGCGGCTACAGCGCCAAGTACGGCCGCTCCGACGGCGGCGTGATCAACCAGCTCGGCAAGCGCGGCACCAACGAGTGGCATTTCGGCGGCCAGGTGGTCTGGGAGCCGCGCTTCCTCGAGGGCAGTCCGGTCAACAACTACTACGGCCATCCGGCGGTTCCCGCGCCGATCGGCCCGGTCACGTATCAGCTGGAAAACCCGACCAAGCCGGGCACGCTGAACCAGTACCGCGCCGACAACAAGCAGTGGCAGACGGTCTACTCGGCCTATGTCGGCGGCCCGCTGGTCAAGGACAAGCTGTTCCTGTTCCTTGCGGCGGAGACCACCAAGACGCATTCCACCAACGTGGAATTCGCGGCCAACCAGCTCGTCCAGTACAACCGGGACAAGGACACCAAGTTCTACGGCAAGCTGGACTGGAACATCACCGACAGCAACATCCTCGAGCTGACGGCGCTGAAGAACAATTCGAGCCTCGGCGCCGGTTCGAGCTATGCGTTCGACACCGATACGCTGAAGTCGGGTCCCTTCGTCACCCGCAACGACGTGACCCGCGACAACGCCCAGTTCTACGTGGGCCACTTCACCAGCTACATCACCGACAACGCCACGCTGAGCATCCTGTACGGCAAGGCCCGTTTCCAGGATCCGGTGGTCTACGGCAACACCAGCCCGCTGCCCTTCATTTCCCGTGCGGACAACCAGGACCCCGCCCTGCTGCCGCCGGGCACGGGGTCCAACGGCATCGTCAACAGCCAGACCAACATCAGCTGGACCTCGCCCAAGGCCACCAACGGCACCCACGGCCTGCGCGTGGACTTCGACTACAAGCTGGGCGACCACGACCTGTCGGCCGGCATCGACAACATGAGCTACGAAGCCCACAACCAGGGGCCGGACCAGCAGAACCCGTTCAATCCGTCGATCAACTACTACTGGCGCTACTACCCCGGCGACATCGTGCGCAAGCGCGAGATCGGCTGGGCCACCAGCATGAGGATGACGCAGAAGGCGTACTACCTGCAGGACGCGTGGCAGGTCACGCCGAACGTGCTGCTGAACGTGGGCGTGCGCAACGATCACTTCACCAACTACAACGACGTCGGCAAGGCGTTCGTCGACGAGAAGAACCAGTGGGAGCCGCGCATCGGCGTGAGCTGGGACGTGTTCGGCGACTCCTCGTTCAAGGTCTACGGCAACGCGGGCCGCTACTACCTCGCGCTGCCGGACAACGCGGCCGAGCGCGCCGCGAACCGTTCGACCTTCATCGTCACCAAGTACACCTACACCGGCATCGACCCGGCCACCGGCATTCCGACCGGCCTGACGCAGGTCGGCGTGCCCACTTCGCCGGACGGCGAGTACGGCCTGCCCAAGGATCCCCAGCAGGTCACCGCACGCAACCTCAAGCCCGAATACGTGGACGAGTTCATCGCGGGCTTCGACAAGAAGCTCGGCGACAACTGGGTCTACGGCGCCAAGGCGATATGGCGCGACCTGAAGACCGCCATCGACGACGAATGCTCGCCGGTGCAGATCGGCGCAAAGATGACCAGCATGGGGTTGAACCCGAACGACTACTCGGATTCGCTCTATGGCGCGTCCTATTGCCGCCTGATCAACCCGGGCCTGACCAACACGATGCTGGTCACCAGGAACGATGGCACCGGCAGCGTCCTGGTGCCGATGACCCAGCAGGACTGGGGCTACATCCAGGGCGTGAAGCGCAAGATCGGTTCGCTGAACCTGTACCTGGAGCACTCGTTCGACGGCAAGTGGTTCGGCCGCGTCGACTACACCTTCAGCCGCGGCTTCGGCAACACCGAGGGCCAGGTGCGCTCCGACTTCGGCCAGGCCGACGTCTCCAAGACCGAGGACTGGGATTCCTGGCAGCTCATGGATGGCCAGAACGGCGAGCTGAGCAACATCCGCAAGCATCAGCTGCGCTTCCGCGGCGCCTACCAGGTCACTCCGGAGTGGCTGGTGTCCGCCACCCTGCTGGCCCAGTCGGGCTATCCGAAAGAATGCCTGGGCTACTACGGCCCGGACGGCGTCGGCGATCCGACCGGCTACAACAACGGCGGCGGCGGCAACTACCACTGGTGCCACGGGGTACGCATTCCGCCGGGATCGATCGGCCACACGCCGTGGACCGAGCAGCTCAACCTCGGCGTGCATTACACGCCGGCGTTCGCCGACCACAAGCTGGGCCTCAACCTCGATGTGCTCAATGCGCTCAACCAGCAGAAGGCCATCCAGACCCAGCCGGTCGGCGAGAGCGCCTACGACAGCGCCACCAACGTCATCTCCATCAACAACAGCTACGGCCAGGGAATCTTCTGGGAGCCGCCGCGCACCGTACGGCTGTCGGTGACCTACGATTACTGAGCCCGGGTCGGGGGACGCCGCGTACCCAAGTCGCCGGCCGGCGGGTCGGCGACTTGTTTCAAGCCGCCTGCCGCCGGTGACGCCCGCGCTACCATCGGCCGCAGCCCGCGCCGGGCCGAGGCCCGGCGTCCCGCTTGCGACCGACCCCGAGCGCCATGACATGTTTCTCGATCTCGACGGCAACGGCCCCCACTACGCGCAACTGACCCGCGCGCTGAAGGGCGCGATCCTCGATGGCCGCATGGCCGCCGGCGTGCGCCTGCCGCCCACCCGCGAACTGGCACACCAGCTTGAACTCTCGCGCACCACCGTGCTGGCCGCCTATGAACAGTTGCGCGCCGAAGGTTTCATCAACGGGCGCGTGGGCTCGGGCAGCTATGTGGCGCGCCTGCAGATCTCGCCCACGCTGCGCGGCGCCGACAGCTCGCCTGTCCCGCCCGCCTCGCGCTACGCCGGGCGCGCGCGGCATCTGCCACACCGCGGGATCGGCGGCATGCATCGCGGCCTGCGCTACAACCTGATTTACGGCGACCCGGTGACCAATCCGGCCCTGAATGCCGCGTGGGGACGCGAACTGGCGCGCGCGGCCGCCTATTCCTCGCTCGGGGTCGCCGGCTCGTGGGGTCTGCTGGCGCTGCGCCAGCAGATCTGCGACTACCTCGCGCGGCGGCGCGGCCTGCTGGCGCAACCGGAGAACGTGCTGATCGTCTCCGGCACCCAGCAGGCCTATGCGCTGTGCGCGCGCGTGTTGCTCGATGAAGGCGACACGGTGGTGCTGGAGGAGCCGCACTACTTCGGCGGGTACCACGCCCTCCTCGCCCATGGCGCCACGCTCCACGCGGTGAGGACCGACGACGACGGCCTGGTTTGCGCCGAGCTGCCGGAAGCCGCGCCGAAGCTGATCAGCGTGACCCCTTCGCACCAGTTTCCCACCGGAGCAGTGATGTCGCTGCCGCGCCGGCTGGAACTGCTGCGCTATGCCGCGCAGAAGCGCTGCTGGATCATCGAGGACGACTACGACGGCGAGTTCCGCTACGACGGCCACCCGCTGGCCGCACTGCGGTCGCTCGACGAGGGCGACCGCGTGATCTACGCGGGGACCTTCTCCAAGAGCCTGTTCGGTGCGCTGCGCCTGGGCTACGTGGTGCTGCCCGCGGCGCTGCGCGACGACTTCAACGCCGCCAAGTACCTGAGCGACATGTCCTCGCCCGGCATCGAGCAGGCCGCGCTGGCGCACTTCATGGAAAGCGGCGGCTTCGAACGGCACCTGCGCCACGCCCGCAAGGAGCTGCAGGCCCGCCGCGAAGCACTGATCGCGGGCCTGCACCGCCATGCGGGCGAGCGCGTGCAGATCGTGCATTCGCCGGCCGGCATGCATGTCGTGGCCTGGCTCGACGGCTACGACCAGGCCCGCGCCGACGCGTTGGTCGCGCACGCGCACGAGCGCGGGCTCGGCCTGCATCCGATGGCGCCGCACTACCTTTCGCCGCCGCCGCGGCCAGGCCTGCTGCTGGGCTATTGCGGCCTGTCGGTCGCCGAATTGCGCGAGGCGATGCAGTTGTTCGGCGAGTGCCTGGATGCGGTTCCGCCCAGCGGCGGCTGAACCACCCCCGCCCCCGCATTGGCCTGGCCGCGTGCGGGGGAATTGGTCATGCCATGCGGGGGGCCCGATCGCTAGGCTTGCGCCCGACGCTTCGCTACTCCCCATGCCGGCGTCCCTGGGTTCGCCTGTCGGTTCCCCAAGCTGCAGGCGAACCTTTTTCTCGTATCCCTTGGACGGCAGGACCCCGTCGGAGCAACGAGAGGCGGCTTTCCCGGGGACATCGGTACCCTGTTCCCGACCGATGCTGCCCTACGCACGCTAAACAGCGGCCCCGCGTTTCGCTGCAATGCAACAGCGTTTGCCGTATCCTTGCGCGCCTCGTTTTTTCCATTCCCCGCAAGGATTCCCATGGGTCTGCATCACGTCCCCGCCGGCCGCAGCGTGCCGGACGAAATCAACGTCGTCATCGAAATCCCCAAGGACGCCGAGCCGGTCAAGTACGAGGTGGAGAAGGAAAGCGGCGCGATCTTCGTCGACCGCATCCTGTCGACCCCGATGCGCTACCCGTGCAACTACGGCTACGTACCCGGCACGCTGGGCGGCGACGGCGATCCGCTGGACGCGCTGGTGATCCTGCCGCTGCCGCTGATCCCGGGCTCGGTGATCCGCTGCCACCCGGTCGGCATGCTGCGCATGACCGACGAGGCCGGCAGCGACGAGAAGCTGGTGGTGATCCCGGCGCCCAAGATCTTCCCGGGCTACGCGCACATCAGCGACATCAAGGGCGTTTCGCCGCACTGGCTCGAGCGCATCGGCCACTTCTTCGAGCACTACAAGGATCTGGAGAAGGGCAAGTGGGTGAAGGTCGAGGGCTGGGTCGGCGCCAGCGAGGCCAAGGCCGAAATCCTGGCGGGCGTGGATCGCTACAAGGCCGCAACGAAGTAGGCCGCGGAATGCAGGCGCGCGGCAACGGTGGCGCGCCTTTTCATGCGCGCCGGACGCGCGCTGTTGCAGGATCAGTGCGCCCGGGGGCAAGGGCACCGGCGTGCCGAATCGGGTAAGTCGATGCGCTCGCGGGTTGGCGATGACCACGACGTGAGGCCGGCTGCGGTGCGTGCCCGCAAGCATCGCGCGGTACCGCGGCGCGGCCCTCCGCTCCCTTGAAAGCGGCTCAGTGCGCGCGACCGGCGCGCGACCCGGCCTGCGGCTTCATCTGCGCCGGGCGCGCCGGCTCGCCCTTCTTGCCGAGCTGTTCGAGCAGGGTGGCCATGTCCTCGGCATGTTCCTCCTCCTGCGCCAGCACTTCCTCCATGACGCGGCGGGTGGTCGGGTCGTCCGCACCGATGTATTCGACGATGGCGCGGTAGGTGTCGATGGCGATGCGTTCGGCCACCAGGTCCTCCTTGATCATGTCGACCAGGTCCACGCCCTCGGCGTAGTCGGCGTGCGCGCGGCTGAGCAGGCCGTCGGGATTGAAGTTGGGCTTGCCATCCAGCTGCGTGATGCGCTCGGCGATGCGGTCGGCGTGCTCCTGCTCCTGCTGCGCGTGCTCGAGGAATTCGCCCTTGACCGCCTGCGAATTGATCCCCGAGGCCATGTAGTAGTGGTACTTGTAGCGCAGCACGCAGACGATCTCGGTGGCCAGCGCCTCGTTGAGCAGCTTGATCACGGTCTCGCGGTCGGCGTTGTAGCCGGCCGTGATCGCGCCCTGGTCGATATGCTCGCGGGCGCGGGCGCGGATGGCCTCGATGTCGGTCTGGAAAGGCTTGCTTGCCATGACGGCCCCTCGGTGGCGGGAATCCACGGCAGGCTAGGCGGGGAGCTGCGAAACCCCGGTGAAGCGGGCTTCAGCGCGGCAGGTAGGCGCGCAGGAACATCTTCACGCCGGCGCGGGCGGTCGCCTCGATCTCGGCTGCGTAGCTCTCGGGGCATTCGCAGCAGCCGAACATCTGCCGCATCATCAGGTTGCCCTTGATCAGCGCGAGGAACTGCACGCTGGCGCGCGGCACGTCCTCGATCTGCAGCTTGCCGGCGTCAACCGCTTGCTGCAGCAGGCGTTCCATCAGGCCATGCGTGCGCGTGGCGCCCTCTTCCCACATCAGCCGGCCGTAGCGGGGGTTGCCCTGGCGGCAGTCGGAAAGGATCGCGCGGAAGGTGCCCACGGTCTCGGCGTTGCAATCGAGCCGGGCGTGGGTGAGCGCCACCCGCATCAGGGTGGCGGCGATGTCTTCGCGCGGCTCGAAGTGGTAGGTCTCCTCCGGCAGCAGGTCCTGCACGCGCGCCCGGATCACCTCGCGGAACAGGTTGTCCTTGTCGCCGAAGTGGCTGTAGACGGTGAGCTTGGAGACACCGGCCTCAGCCGCCACCGCGTCCATGCTGGTGCCGGCGAAGGCGTTGCGGATGAACAGTCCCTTGGCCGCCTCCAGGATGGCCGCACGCTTCTCCATGTCCTTGGGGCGACCGGGACCGGAAGTCTTGGCGTGGGCGGGACAATTCATGGCGATACCTTGAGCGGAACGGCTTCACAAGAAAAAGGAAGGACTTTATTATACGGATCGGTTTACTTATTTCCAGTTCCATCGGAAACCCCATGTCCCAGACCATTCCGCAGCTGTCCTTGAGTCCAGTGTACCGCCATGCCCAGCGGATGCTGGGCGCGTGGCTGGAACAGGGCCACGCCACGGCGCGCCTGCATGCGGTGCGCGTGCGAGCGGCGCTGGCGCCGCTCGATCCGGTGGAGCGCCATCGCTTCGCGCGCTGGCTGGCCTGGCTGTGCGTGGCCGCGGAGCACCGCCGGTCCGACCTGCACGGGCGCATCCGCAGGCTTGACGCGACGCTGCATCGCTCGGTCGAGGCGGCGCTGGCGCTGCTGCCCGCGACGGCACGACCCGGCGCGCCCTCCGCGCAACCGCGGACCCGCAGTGCCTAGCGACCCTGCGCGTGGCGCCATGTTGTCCGCGGACACCGCGCCGTCCATGACTTCCGTCAATCCCGCGCGGTGACTTCCGGCACTTCGGGCACCGGCGTGGAGGCCGCAGGCTAAACGCACTGTCGCGGCGGCCTCCGAACGCTTATCCTTTTGATCTTTTTTGATTCTTGCGGACCTTTAGACCATGGCGATGAATTTCGAACAGGCACGGCAGAACATGGTCGAGAACCAGGTACGCCCCTGGGACGTGCTCGACGCGCGCGTGCTCGACGCGCTGGCGCAGGTGCGCCGCGAGGATTTCGTGGCGCCGGAGCACCGCCGGCTGGCGTTTGCCGACGCGTGCCTGCCGATCGGCCATGGCCAGGTCATGATGAAGCCGGTGATCGAGGGTCGCGTGCTGCAGGCGCTGAACCTGCAGCCGGCCGACCGCGTGCTCGAGATCGGCACCGGCTCGGGTTTCCTCACCGCCTGCATGGCCAGCCTGTGCGCGCACGTGACCAGCGTCGACATGCATGCCGAATTCACCGCTGCGGCACAGTCGCGGCTGGCGGCCGCCGGCATCACCAACGCCAGCCTGCTCACCGCCGACGCTGTCCACGGCTGGCAGCCGCAGGAGCCGTTCGACGCCATCGTCGTCACCGGCGCGGTGTGGCAGGTCCCGCAACGCTTCCTCGGCTGGCTCAAGCCCGGTGGGCGGCTGCTGGCGGTGCGCGGCCAGTCGCCGGCGCAGCAGGCGGTGCTGCTGACCCAGCTGGGCGCTGGCGGCTACCGTGAGGACTACCTGTTCGAAACCGACCTGCCGTACCTGGCGGGCGCCGAGCCGCCGCGCCGTTTCGTTTTCTGACATCCCCAGTCGATTGCATGAGGCAACCCCGATGCGCTTGAAGCTTCTGACCCTGGCCCTGGCCCTGTCGGCAGTCACCCTGCCCGGCCATGGCGAGGACCTGATGGACGCCTACCGCCAAGCGCGCGCCAACGACCCGGTGCTGTCGCAGGCCGAGGCGCAGCGCCTGGCCGTCGGCGAAGGCGTCGTGCAGAGCCGCGCCACGCTGCTGCCGCAGCTGTCCGGGCGCGCCACGCTCAGCCAGTCCAGCGGCAGCAGCGCCAGCACGACGCAGGGCGGCGCACCGGTCAACGCCGGGCACCTGCGCTCGCGCGACGAGTCGCTGGAGCTGAGCCAGACCGTACTCGACCTCAGCAAGATCGCCGACCTGCACGCGGCCGAATCGCAGGCCGAATCACAGGACGCGCAATACAACGCCGCCCTGCAGCAACTGTTCGTGCGCGTGACCCAGGCCTATTTCGGCGTGCTCACCAGCCAGGACGAACTGACCTACGCCAAGGCCAACGAGGATGCGTTCAAGCAGTCCTACGACCAGGCCGAGCAGCGCTTCAACGTGGGCCTGTCGGCGGTGACCGACGTCTATCAGGCCAAGTCGTATTTCGAGCTGGCCAAGGCACAGACGGTCGCGGCGCAAAACGCGCTCAACGACGCGCGCGAGGCGCTGGCGCAGATCACCGGCAAGCCGGTGGGCGAGCTGAAGAAGCTGCGCGACGACCTGCCGATGGTTGCGCCCACGCCGGCCGATCCGAACGCCTGGGTGCAGGAAGCGCTCAAGAGCAACCCGGCCGTGATCGCCCAGCAGTACAACGTGGAGGCGGCCTCGCACAGCGTGAACTCCGCGCGCGCCGGCCACCTGCCCACGATCAACGCCTCGGTCAGCCGCGGCACCTCCTCCAGCTGGCTGCAGAACGCGCCCGGCGCCTTCGCCGACCGCAACGGCCGCTACGGCACCACCGTGGGACTGACGCTGACGGTGCCGATCTTCTCCGGCTTCGCCACGCAGTCGCGCGTGCGCCAGTCGATCTACCAGCGCGACGCGGCCGAGGATTCGCTGGAGGCGCAGCGCCGCCAGGTCACCCGCGACACGCTCAACTACTACCGCTCGGTGATCGCCGGCATCAGCCAGGTGCAGGCGAACAAGGCCTCGGTCGACTCCGGCCAGAAGGCGCTGGAAGCCACCCGCGCCGGCTTCGACGTGGGCACGCAGACCATGCTCAACGTGCTCAACGCGATCCAGACGCTGACCCAGGCCGAAAGCGGTTATTCGCAGTCGCGCCATGCGCTGATCCTGGATCAGCTGCAGCTCAAGCAGGCCGCCGGCACGATCGGCGTGAAGGACATCGAGTCGGTCAACGCGCTGCTGCAGTAGGCGCGCACCCGCATCGGCGCCTTTCCCCTGCGGGGGAAGGCGCCCGCAAGGCAGACGGGAACGCCGTGGGCGCCAGCTCCACCTCCCTTGGAGCGCGCCGCGCGGGCGGCTACTCCGCCAGCACCCTGTCCACCAGTTCCATCACTCGCCCCACCGCGCCGCGCTCGCTGTCGAACACGCGCCGCGCATCGCGTCCCATGCGTTCGCGCAGGCGCCCGTCGCGCAGCAGCTCCAGCACGTCCAGCCCCAATTGCTCGGCATGCGGCACCCGGCGCGCACCGCCTTCGCGGATCAGCGTCAGGGTGATCTCTTCGAAATTGAAGGTGTGCGGACCCACCAGCACCGGCCGCGCCAGCGCCGCCGGCTCCAGCACGTTGTGGCCGCCGATCGGCACCAGGCTGCCGCCCACGAAGGCAAGGTCCGCGGCCGCGTAGAAGGGCATCAGTTCGCCCATCGCGTCGATCACGAATACCTGCTGCGCGCCGGGCACGCGGTCGGTGCTGCGCGTGGCGACGGTAAAGCCAAGGCTGCGCGCGGAATGCTCGACGAGCTTGAAGCGCTCCGGGTGCCGCGGCGCGATCAGCAGCAGCGCGTCGGGCAGCCGCCGCAGCACGTCCAGATGCGCCTCCAGCACCGCCAGCTCCTCGCCTTCATGCGTACTGGCGGCCATCCACACGGGACGGCGCGGGCCCCACTGCATGCGCAGCCCGGCACCGGCCTGCACCGCGCCGTCGGGCACCGGCATGTCGAACTTGAGATTGCCGCTGATCACCATCTGCGAGGGCTCGGCCCCCAGCAGCCGGTAGCGCGCCGCGTCGGTGCGCGATTGCGCGGCGATCTGGCGCACGCTGCGCAACGCGGTGCGCACCAGCGACCGCAGCGGCCGATAGCCGCGCATGGAGCGTTCGGACAGCCGCGCGTTGACGATCATCAGCGGGATGCCGCGCCGCCGACAGGCGAAATAGAGGTTGGGCCAGATTTCCGTTTCGACGATCAGCGCCAGACGTGGCCGCACCCGCTTGAGGAAGCGGTGCACCGCGAACGGAAGATCGTAGGGCAGGTAGACGTGGAAGACGCTGCCGCCAAAAAGCTGGTGCACGCGCGCCGATCCGGTCGGAGTCACCGTGGTGACCACCAGCGGCGCATCCGGGTAGTCGCGCCTGAGTGCCTTGACCAGCGGTTCGGCGGCGTTGACCTCGCCCACGGACACCGCGTGCACCCACAGGCTGCCGCTGAAGCCGGGCCGCTGGAACAGCCCGAAGCGCTCGGGCCAGCGCTGGTGGTAGTTGCCATAGCGCACGCCACGGACCAGCAGGCGCAGCACGATCAGCGGCGTCGCCAGATACATCACGAAGGTGTAGAGGTAGCGCAACGGAAGGCCAACCGGAAGAAATGGCCACGATTATAGGCTGCGCGCCCCATTCCCTTTCCTCATCCGGGCAACGGCTTCGGCCACATGCCCGTACAATCGTCCGGATGCCCGGCTCGCCCCGCCCCTCCTTCGATCCCTCCCTGCTCGCTCCGCGCCACTGGCCTGCCTGGCTCGGCGCCGGCGTGATCTGGCTGATCGCGCGCCTGCCCTACCCGCTGCTGCTCGCGCTGGGCAGGGCACTGGGCATGCTGATCCGCCACGTGCCCTCGCGCCGCCGGCACGTCGCGCGGGCCAACATCGCGCTGTGCTTTCCCGAACTGGACACCCGGGCACAGGCTGCGCTGGTCGCTGCGCACCTGACCGACATCGGCCTGATGCTGGTGGAGTTCGCGCTGGGGTGGATGGGCCCGGACCGCGCCATCGCCCGCATCCCCGTGCAGTTGGAGGGACTTGAGCACCTCGAGGCGGCCCGCGCGCGGGGCCAGGGCGTGCTGCTGGTGGGCGGCCATTTCTCGCACCTGGAATTGTGCGCACGGCTGATCTCGCGGCGCATCCCGATCGCAGGCATGTACCGGCGCATGGACTCGCCGGTATTCGAATGGGCCGTGTTGCGCGCGCGGCTGCATTACGCAGCGGCGATGTTCGAAAAGGACGACATCCGCGGCACGGTGAAATACCTGCGCGGCGGCGGCACGCTCTGGTATGCGCCCGACCAGGACATGCGCAGCAAGGACAGCGTGTTCGTGCCGTTCTTCGGCATCCCGGCCGCGACCATCACCGCCACGCACCACCTGGCCCGCATGGGCAACGCCCAGGTGATCCCCTTCTTCCATCGCCGCCTGCCACAAGGCGGCTACGCGATGCGCCTGGGCGAGCCGCTGGAGATGGACGGCGATGCGGTGGCCAACACCGCCCGCGTCAACGCCGGCATCGAGCAGATGGTGCGCGCCGCGCCGGAGCAATACCTGTGGGTGCACAAGCGCTTCAAGACCCGCCCGCCGGGCGAACCGGACCCATATGCGCGCGGCCGCTGAGCGGCCGGCTCAGCTCTCGCCGTCCAGTTCGCGCTGCAGCGCGTCCACGCCATCCACCAGCACGGCGAAACGCTCGCCGAAAGGCGTGAGCCGGTATTCCACGCGCGGCGGAAGCTCGGCGTAGGCGTGGCGCGAGAGCACGCCGTAGCGGACGAACTTGCGCAACCGTTCGTTGAGCACCTTCTTGCTCAGCCCGGGCACCGCATGCTCCATCGCTCCCGGCCGGCAGACGCCGCCGCGCACCAGCGCCAGCACGGTGAGCGACCATTTGCAGCCGAGCACGCTCTCCAGCATGTGCGCGGCCGCCGGACGCCGCGGGGCGGAAATTTTTTTCGCAGCAGCCACAGGGTTCGTCACCGAAAAGTGCCCGGGAAACCGTTCCGTACCCGCTCGGCGAAGGCCGCGGGCTTCGCTAGCTTAGCGCCGTCCGCGGCCCTCGCCGCGTCGGAGGGGAACGACCCATGCGACCGCTTGCGCTCACCTGCACGCTGCTGCTGTCCGGCGCGGCGATCGCCGCCGGCACCGGCGGCATCGCCTATCCGGACGGCTACCGCCACTGGACCCACGTCAAGACCATGCTGATCGAGCCGGGCCATCCGCTGTACGGCAGCTTCGGCGGCATCCACCACCTGTACGCCAACGACAAGGCGCTCGAGGGCTATCGCAGCGGGCGCTTTCCCGACGGCGCGCGGATCGTGTTCGACCTGCTCGACGCCGACAGTACGGACCACGCAGTCACCGAGGGCGCGCGCAAGTTCACCGCGGTGATGGTGAAGGACGCCAAACACCATCCCGACACGGGCGGCTGGGGCTTCGAAGCGTTCAAGGGCGACAGCCACGACCAGCGCGCCGTGGGCACCGATGGGGCCAAGGCCTGCTTCGCCTGCCACGCCAGCCAGAAGGCGCACGGCTACGTGTTCAGCAACTACCGCCCGTGAGCGATCCGCTCAACGGGCACCGGTGCGGCCACGCGCGCGCCTCGTGCAACTTGGCACGTCTGGGAAAGGCGTAGAGGGCGTGCACGCTCAGCGATGAAACCCGCCCGGCGGCGCGGCGCACCGACAGCGCAGGGACACGGCGCGAGCAGGCCATCCTGCGCCGCCGGGCCACGCGCGCCTGCGTGCCGCCTCGGCTGCCTGCGTCGAGGAGCCTTGGCCGGCCTCGTCCGGCAAGGGGATCTCCCTTCTTCGCCGCCGCCGACTAGAAGGTTGGCTGCGCCTGCCCGCATCGCGTCGCCGAAGAAGGGCGGCCACTGCCGGCAAAGCGCGTGGCACCGCCGGCAGCGGGCAAATGGCGTACGCGGGGCGCGCCTGTGGATGCACGAGCACTTCCAGGCCCGTCCGCCCGGCCAGGCCGAAGTCCACCGACCGGCCGAAAGCTGGCCGACAGGGACCTCCGCTAAAACGCGCCCTGTCCCACCGTCGCGGGCGCCGGCCATCGTCCATCGTCGGCGTACGGCGCCGGAATACCCAACGCCCAAGCTGCCGTGCCGACCAGCGCCGCCCTCCGCCGGGTGGCGGTACACGCTCCCGGAGTTAAGGAATGACCGCTGCCCCGATGCGGCCCGCGACGGCGGTGCCGATCCTGATGTACCACAACATCGCGCGCGCTCCCCGCAAGCTGCCGCGGCTGCGCAGCCTGTACGTGAGTCCGGGTGCGTTCGCCCGCCAGATGTGGCTGCTGCGCCGGCTCGGCTACACCGGCCTGTCGATGGCCGCGGCGATGCCCTACCTGCGCGGCGAGCGGCAGGGCCGCGTGGCGGTGGTCACCCTGGACGACGGGTATGCCGACAACCTCGAGGCGGCGTTGCCGGTCCTGGCGCGCCACGGCTTCAGTGCGACCTGCTACGTGGTCAGCGGCCATATCGGCCAGTACAACGCCTGGGATGCCGAACGCCTGGGCGTGCGCAAGCCGATGATGAGCGTCGCCCAGCTGCGCCAGTGGCAGCAGGGCGGCATGGAAGTCGGCGCGCACACCCGCAGCCATCCGCGCCTGACCCGCTGCACCGACACGCAGCTGCGCGAGGAGACCGGCGGCAGCAAGCGCGAGCTGGAAGACCTGCTGGGACAGCCGGTCACGCAATTCTGCTACCCCTGGGGCGACGCCGACGACCGCGTCGCCAACGCCGCGCAGGAGGCAGGCTACGACGCCGCCACCACCACCCATCGCGGCCGCGCCCTTCCCGGCATGGACCTGTGGCAACTGCCGCGCATCCAGGTCGCGCGCCACCACGTGCTGGCGCAGTTCGCCATGAAAACCCTGTCCGGCTACGAGGACCGGCGCGCATGAAGCTGTTGTTCGTCGGCACCAACCCCGAAGCCACCGGTGCGGCCACGCATTTCGTGGCGCTGGCCCAGGCGATGGTCGAAGCCGGGCATCGGGTCGATGCACTGGTCTACCCGGACGGCCCGGTCGCGCAAGGCCTGACCGGCTCGGGCGTGCGCCTGTACCCGACGCACTTCCGCAATGCCTTCGACCTGCGCGGCTATGCCGCCGTGCTGGCCGCCGTGCGGCGGCAGCGGCCGGACTGGCTGGTCGGCAACTTCGGCAAGGAGTACTGGCCGCTGGTGGTGGTCGGCCGTGCGCTGGGCATCCCGGTCGCGCTGTTCCGCCATCGCACGCCGCCGATGAAGCGGTTCTCCGGCTACCTGCTGCCGCGCCTGGCGCAGCGCTTCTACGCCGTCTCGCGACATGCGCGGCAGGCCTACCTGGACCAGGGCATTCCCGGGCACCTGGTGCGGGTGCTGCACAACCCGGTCAACCTGGCCGCATGCCGCCCGGATCCCGAGCGCCGCCGGGCGATCCTGCGCTCGCTCGCCATTCCCGAGGACGCCATCGTGCTGGGCTACTTCGGCCGCATGCACGGCGGCAAGGGCATCTTCACCTTGATGGAGGCGGCCGGCGAGGCGATGGCGCGGGAGCCGCGCCTGCACTGCCTGTGGCTGGGCGACGGTCCGGAGGCGGTGGCGCTGCGCGCCCAAGCGGCGACGCAGGCGCTGGGCCACCGGCACCACTTCGCCGGCTGGCACCACGACGTGCATCCGTTCTACAGCGCGATCTCGATGCTGGCGTTTCCATCGATCGCCACGGAGACCTTCGGGCGCGTGTCGGTCGAGGCCCAGGCCGCCGGCGTGCCGGTGCTGGGCAGCGACATCGGCGGCGTGCCGGAGA
>NZ_JABFWW010000215.1 GCF_013362045.1 Frateuria sp.
TGGCGGGGGCCAGCCCTTGCGGAACAGGCGCGGAATCACGCGCTGGCCGCCCGCGGCAGCTTCGGCGTCGGCGCCGGCTGCGGCGCGACCGCGGGACGGCGCAGTTCGACCACATTGTCCGGCGACAGCGGCGCCGGCACGGTAACGGCATAGATGCGCGGCGCGGCACGACGCCCGGCCGCCAGCCGGCACAGCCCGCGCCACCACGGGAAATCGCGAAGGAGTTTCATGGCCTTCTCCTCGTAAACGGTGCCGCGGCACCGTTCGGGATCAGGCCGCGCCTTCCTAGTCGAGGAAAACGCAGGCCGACCGCGGGCGGTCGCCGCAGACGATCAGCTTGTTATGCGACGCCGGCACCCGATGCTCGCGGATGTCGGCGTTGCGACTAGGGTAGACGTCCATATGCCTTGGAGGGTCTTGGGGAATGCCAGGGCGCTGGCGCGCCGGTTGGCGCGCGCATTGTGGTCACGGAGCAGGCATCTGTCAAGCGCGCGGCAGTCTCATGCCGCGTGCTGCAGCACGATGCCGGCGCCCTGCAGCGGTGCCATCAGCCAGTGGTCGGCGAGCAGGAAGGCGAACAGCGCCATCAGGTAGACGATGGAGTACTTGAACACGCGCATGGCGAAGAACTCGTCCGGCGGATTCAGCAGGCGCACCGCGTAGTAGAGGAAGCCGCCGCCCAGCACCAGCGCGCCGCCCAGGTACACCGCGCCGCTGAAGCCGGTCAGCGCCGGCAGCAGCGTCACCAGCACCAGCAGCACCGTGTAGAACAGCACGTGCCAGCGCGTGTAGGCCACGCCGTGGGTCACCGGCAGCATCGGGATCTGCGCGCGCGCGTAGTCGTCGCGGCGGAAGATCGCCAGCGCCCAGAAGTGCGGCGGCGTCCACACGAAGATGATCAGGCACAGCTGCAGCGCGAAGGCGTGCAGCTGCCCGGTCACCGCGGTCCAGCCCAGCACCGGCGGAATCGCGCCGGCCAGGCCGCCGATCACGATGTTCTGCGGCGTGGCTCGCTTGAGGTAGGCGGTATAGACCAGCGCGTAGCCGATCAGGCCGCCGAAGGTGAGCCATGCGGTCAGTGGGTTGACCAGCAGCGCCAGCACCAGCATCGAGGCGATGCCGAGCGCGATGGCGAACAGCAGCACCTGGCGCGGCTTGAGCGCGCCGGTGGCCAGCGGCCTGCGCGCAGTGCGGGCCATCAGCTTGTCGATGCGCTCGTCGATCAGATGATTGAAGGCGGCGGCCGAACCCGATGCCATCCAGATGCCCAGCGTGCCGAACACCAGCGCGCGCCACGGCGGGATGCCGGGCACCGCCAGGAACATGCCGATCACCGCGCAAAACACCAGCAACGCGACCACGCGCGGCTTGGTCAGCTGCAGGTACTCGCGCAGGTGCGCGCTCATCGCCGGGATTCCGCGGATGCCGATGCCGCATCATCCGTGCGCGGCTGCGTGCGTGCCAGTGCCGCCAGCATGGTGAACAGCAGCAGCGCGGCCACGCCGTTGTGCGCGGTGGCGATCGGCAGCGGCAAGCCGAAGTGCACGTTGCTGATGCCCAGCAATACCTGCGCGGCGAGCACCACGCCGATCGCCGCACCCGCCAGCCTCAAGCCGCGCCTGGCCACGCGATGTCCCAGCCACAGCAGGTAGACGAACACCACCAGCGCGCCGATGCGGTGTGCGATCTGGATCGCGCTGCGCGCCGCCATGTCCAGCACGCCGCCTTCGTAGTTCACGCCGATGCCGCGCCAGAGCACGAAGCCCTCCTTGAAGTCGGTCGGCGGCATCCACTGGCCCAGGCACTTGGGGAACGCGTCGGGGCCGGTGCCGCAGGCGAGCGCGGCGTAGTTGGACGAAGTCCAGCCGCCGAGCGCGATCTGGCAGGCCAGCAGCACGATGCCCAGCGCGATCCAGCG
This sequence comes from Frateuria sp., assembly GCF_013362045.1. Lineage (GTDB taxonomy): Bacteria > Pseudomonadota > Gammaproteobacteria > Xanthomonadales > Rhodanobacteraceae > Frateuria_A. Next base: position 1,919 of record NZ_JABFWW010000215.1, read on the forward strand.
GCGCAGCGGCGCGTGGCGGTCGTCGACGGCGCCTACGCCGGCGAAGCGCAGTGCCGCATAGGCCAGCAGCGCGAAGGTCGTGATGCCGCCCAGCAGGTGGCCCATCACCACGATCGGCTTGAGCAGCAGGGTCACCGTCCACATGCCCAGCATCGCCTGGAAGACGATCACCGCCAGCGCCAGCACGGCCACGCGCCAGGCGCCGGGGCTGCGCAAGCGGATCGCTGCCGTCAGCGGCAGGGCGATCGCCGCCACCGCGAGTACCGAGGACCAGGCATGCTCGCCGCGCATGTAGAGGGTGACCCCGATGGCCGCGAAGACCGCACCGAGGATCACGGCGGCGCGCGCCCAGCGCGGGCGCCAGGCCGCCAGCAGTGCCAGCACCAGCACCAGCACGCCCAAGGTGCCGGCGAGGAAGCGGTGCACCTGCTCGCGCCAGGCCTTGGTCGCCTCGTAGGGACGGTCGGGGAAGGCCGCGTCGGCGCGCGCCACCGCCTGCTCGTGGTGCGGCCAGGTCACCTGGCCGTAGCAGGTCGGCCAGTCGGGGCAGGACAGGCCAGCGTTGGACAGGCGCACGAAGGCGCCGAACATCACCACGCCGAAGGCGAACAGTGCCGCGCCCAGGGCCAGCCAGCGCATGACGCGGCGCACCCGCTCCCCTCTCCCGCCGCCGGGGAGAGAGGCGGGGGGAGGCGTCGCGCCCGCGGGGAGCTGCCCTCTGACGGGCGGGGCCTGGGCAGTGTCTTCCACGTTCACTTGATCACCTTGTGCATGTCGCGCATCAGGCCGGTGCCGTCGAAGCCTGCCGGGTAGTAGGCCAGCGCCGTGCCGTTGGACTCGACCAGCAGCGCGCTCACGCTGTCGGCGCCGGTCGGGCGGAACGCCGCGAGCTTGTCGTCGGCGTCGCGGCCCAGCGTCCAGAAGGTCTTCATCGCCGTGACCTGTGCGGAATCGGCCGGCGGCGTGCCGACGTACAGCAGCCGCAGGCGCTTCTGGTTGCGGCTGAGCATGACCCAGGCCTTGGCCATGCCGGTAAGCGTCTCGAAGCAGCGCGCGGCGCAGCCGGGACCGGCCAGTGCGACCAGTGTCATGCGCGGCTCGGCCTGGTCGCGCCAGGCGTAGTTGCGGCCGTCGACCAGGGTCACGCGCAGGTGTTCGTCCACAAAGTTGCGCTGGGGCTGGACCGGCTGGCCATAGCCCTTCCCGCCCGGCTGCCAACCAGTGAAGGTGAGCAGGCCGGCGACGATGATCGGCGCGGCGAATACGGCCGCGATGGCCAGCAACTTCAGGCGGCCGACCTTGGGCGAGCGGGGCGCGGGTGTATTCATCGATCGTCCGTACGTCGAGGGCGGCGCTTGCGGTGCAGGATCGCGAAGATCACCAGCACCGCCACCGCAAAGCTGAACCACTGGAAGGCATAGGCACGATGCCGCGCCGGCGGCATCGAGGAAAAGTCGAACGCATGCGCGCGCTGGTAGATGGCCGCCGGGTCGGCGTCGAGCGCGAGCACGCGCGGATAGAGCGGGCGGCCCAGATCCTTGGCCACCTGGCCCAGGTCCAGGTAGATGGTGGTCTTGGGCCAGTGTGCCTGGCTGGCCAGCGCGTCGCCGCCCAGTTCCAGGCCGACGCCTGGCGGCGGCAGGTATAGCCCATGCAGGCGCACCTCGCCCTGCGGCAGCGGCGGCAGCTGGGGTGGCTTGTCGTTGCCGGTGCCGGGCAGGAAGCCCAGGTCCACCAGCAGCAGGCGCTGCTCGTCCGCCAGCGCCAGCGGCACGTAGGCCTCCACGCCTCCCCGCGCATCGTGGCGTGGGTTGTCCAGCAGATAGACGCGGTCGCCGAGGTAGCGGCCGCCCACTGCCACCCGCGGGAAGGCATCGGCCGGCGGCGCCACCGCCACCCGCCCGAAGGGCACCGGCGCCGCGACCGCCGCGGCGGCATAGCGCCGCACCAGGCGGTCCTTGTAGGCCGCGCGATCGAGCTGCCACACGCCCAGGCGCACGAACAGCGCCGCGGCGGCCACCGCCAACAGCACGCTCCACCAGGCTGGCCTGCGCCATCCTGTCACGCCGAGGCTCCGCCGGCGACGGCTATACTGCCGATTCGGAAGTCGTTCGGACCGCTCACGTGGAAACCATCTACAAGATCGCGCTGGTGATCATGTTCCTGATCGTGGTGTTCAACCTCGGCCAGGCGCTGTACTTCATGATGACCGACAAGGGCAGCAGCCGGCGCACCGCGTGGGCACTGACCCGCCGCATCGGCCTGTCGATCGTGCTGATCGCCATGATCATGCTGGGCATCTGGATGGGCTGGCTGCAGCCCCACGGCGTCGGCCGGTAATTGTAGCGGGGTGGTGGCCGGATAGGCCTGCTGCGCGACATTTCGCGCAGCAGGACCGCGAATGCCGCTCTTTCCCTGGCATCGCTTCCGGCGCAACCGGAATGTCCGCACAGGCAAACAAAAAAGCCCGCCATCGGCGGGCTTTTTGCTGTGCGAAGCGCTCGCCTCGCTCAGAGGATATAGACGAACATGAACAGGCCCAGCCACACCACGTCGACGAAGTGCCAGTACCAGGCCACCGCCTCGAAGCCGAAGTGGTGCTCGGGCGTGAAGTGGCCCTTCAGCACGCGCAGCCAGATGATCGCCAGCATGATCGTGCCCAGCGTCACGTGCATGCCGTGAAAGCCGGTGAGCATGAAGAAGGTCGAACCGTACACGCCGGTGTGCAGGGTGAGGTTCAACTCCTTGTAGGCCTCGATGTACTCGTGCGCCTGGGCATACACGAAGGTGGCGCCCAGCAGCACGGTCAGGCCCAGGAACAAGAGGACCTTGCCGCGATGGCCGCCCTTCAGCGCGTGGTGCGCGATGGTCACGGTGACGCTGGAGGTGAGCAGGATCAGCGTGTTGAGCAGCGGCAGGCCCCACGGCGCGACGGTCTGGAAGGAGCCGCCGATGCGCTCCGGACCGTTGCCGCCGCCGGCACCCCACGCTGCGGCGTAGTCGCTCCACAGGAACTGGTGGGTGAGCACGCCATGGCCCTCGCCGCCCAGCCACGGCACGGAGAACATGCGGGTGTAGAACAGCGCGCCGAAGAACGCGCCGAAGAACATCACCTCGGAGAAGATGAACCACATCATGCCCATGCGGAAGGAGCGGTCCACCTGGGCGTCATAGCGGCCGGCCAGCGATTCGTGGATCACCGAGCGGAACCAGCCGAAGAACATCGCCAGGACGCCGATGAAGCCGATGGCGATGACAGTCTTGCCGAAGCCTGCTTCGCCCGGCGCGGCATTCAACCAATGCGCGGCACCGAACACGGTGAGGAACATGACCACCGCGGCCACGATCGGCCACTGGCTCTTGGCCGGTACGAAATAAGCGCCTTGCTGCTGACCCATGAGTGATCCCCGTGGATGTCTCTTGTTTGCTTCCATCCCCGCCATGCCGCGCGGGGAACTGCTGACCGGCCCGAAAGCGAGCCGGGGAATACCTTTTTACTAGCCGATCTTGAGCATGCTCAGGATCGAGAGCACGAAGAACGCGACCGCCAGCGAGCCCGCAATCCACAACGTGCGTCGCACGCGCTTGCGGCGGGCCGGATCGTGTTCCATCGCCTCTGTCGCCATCGGATCAGTCTTCGACGTGGCCGTGCGCCAGTTCGTCGTCGTGGATCACCGGCGGCAGCGCGAAGGTGTGGTGCGGAGCCGGCGAGGGCACCGTCCACTCCAGGCCGCGCGCGCTTTCCCATACACGGTCGGGCGCCTTCTTCTTGGAGAAGAACACCGCGTGGATGATCACTCCGAGGAAGATCAGCTGCGAGGCGCCGAACAGGAAGCCGCCGATCGAGCTGATCATGTTGAAGTTGGCGAAGGCCACGTTGTAGTCAGGGATACGGCGCGGCATGCCGGCCAGACCCAGGAAGTGCTGCGGGAAGAACAGCACGTTCACCCACACCACCGAGTTCCAGAAGTGCATCTTGCCCCAGAACTCCGAGTACATGTGGCCGCACCATTTGGGCAGCCAGTAGTAGGTGCCGGACATGATCGCGAATGCCGCGCCGGTGACCAGCACGTAGTGGAAGTGCGCCACCACGAAGTAGGTGTCGTGGTACTGGAAGTCCGCCGGCACCAGCGCCAGCATCAGGCCGGAGAAGCCGCCGATGGTGAACAGGATGACGAAGGCGATGGCGAACAGCATCGGCGTCTCGAAGGTCAGCGAGCCGCCCCACATCGTCGACACCCAGTTGAACACCTTCACGCCGGTCGGCACCGCGATCAGCATGGTGGCATACATGAAGAAGATCTCGGCGCCCAGCGGCAGACCCACCGCGAACATATGGTGCGCCCACACGATGAACGACAGGAAGGCGATCGAGGCGATCGCGAACACCATCGCCTTGTAGCCGAAGATCGGCTTGCGCGAGAACGTCGGGATCACTTCAGAGATGATCCCGAACGCCGGCAGGATCATGATGTACACCTCGGGATGCCCGAAGAACCAGAAGATGTGCTGGTAGAGCACCGGGTCGCCGCCGCCGGCGGCGTTGAAGAAGCTGGTGCCGAAGTACTTGTCGGTCAGCAGCATGGTCACCGCACCGGCCAGCACCGGCATCACCGCGATCAGCAGGAATGCGGTGATCAGCCAGCTCCATACGAACACCGGCATCTTCAAGAGATCCATGCCCGGCGCGCGCATGTTGAGGATGGTCGCGATGATGTTGATCGCGCCCATGATCGAGCTGATGCCCATCAGGTGGATGGCGAACACCACGTAGGCGACCGAGTCGCTCTGCAGCGACAGCGGCGGGTACATGGTCCAGCCGCCGGCCGGGCCGCCGCCCGGCATGAACAGCGTGGACAGCATCAGCGCGAAGGCGAACGGCAGGATCCAGAACGAGAGGTTGTTCATGCGCGGCAGCGCCATGTCCGGCGCGCCGATCATCAACGGGATCATCCAGTTACCCAGGCCCACGAAGGCCGGCATGATCGCGCCGAAGATCATCACCAGCGCATGCATGGTGGTCATCTCGTTGAAGAAGTACGGCTGCACCAGCTGCATGCCCGGCTTGAACAGCTCCGCGCGGATCACCATCGCGAAGCTGCCGCCGATGAAGAACATCAGCAGCGAGAAGACCAGGTACAGCGTGCCGATGTCCTTGTGGTTCGTGGACATGAACCAGCGCGTGAAGAAGTTCGACGGGGCGCCGTGGTGCTCGTCGTGATGGTCGTGGGTGGCTGCGTGGGCCATGGCCTTGCACCTCTACCTAATGCGAATGCTTGAAAGCGGATGGGCGAAGCGTGGCCTTCAGCCCTGCTTGCCCGAAGTCGTTGCGGCCGGGGCTGCCTGGGCGGCGGCCGGGGACGCGGCGGTCGAAGCCGGCGCCGGC
>NZ_JABFWW010000088.1 GCF_013362045.1 Frateuria sp.
AGATTTGCGCCCACGCGCTGCTGGATCCGGGCGACAGCGCCTGGATGGAGGAGCCCGGCTACCCCGGCGCGCACCAGGCGCTGGCCGCGGTCGGCGCCCGCGCGGTGCTGGTGCCGGTCGACCAGGACGGGCTGGACGTGGCCGAAGGCATCCGCCGCGGCGCGGACGCACGGGTGGTCTACCTCACCCCGTCGCACCAGTTCCCGCTCGGCGTCACCATGAGCGCGGCGCGGCGCATGCAGCTGCTGCAGTGGGCGGCGCGCGAGGGGCGCTGGATCGTCGAGGACGACTACGACGGCGAATACCGCTTCGGCGGCAAGCCGGTGCCTTCGCTGCAGGGGCTGGACGCGGACGCGCGGGTGATCTACCTGGGCACCTTCAGCAAGGTGATGTTCCCGGCCTTGCGGCTGGGCTGGCTGGTGCTGCCGCGGGACCTGGTGCCGGCGTTCCGCGCCGCGCGCGATGCGCTGGACACCTGCTCGCCGATGCTGCCGCAGCGCGCGATGACCGACTTCATCCGCGAAGGGCACCTGGCCCGGCACATCCGGCGCATGCGGGTGCTCTATGCGGCGCGGCGCGCGGTGCTGCTCGAGGCGATCGCGCGGCACCTGCCCGGCCGGCTGGACGTGGTCGGCGCGGAGGCAGGCATGCAACTGGCGGTGCTGCTGCCCGAGGGCGTGGACGACATCGCGCTGTCACGCCGCGCCGGCCAGGCGGGCGTTTCGGTCAGGCCGCTGTCGCAGTGCTATCGCGGGCCGGTGCGCCGGCACGGGCTGATCCTGGGGTATGGCGGCATCGATGCGGCTGCGATCCAGGAAGGCATCCGCCGGCTCGCGCGTTGCCTGTAGGTCGGCGACGCGCGTACCGGAGTCCGGGCTCAACCGCCCGGCGGATGGGACTCCGGCGCCGGGTGCGGCGCCGGCGCATCGCCACCCATCGCGTGGCCGTTGCCCTTCATGGCCATCTGGGCGGCGGCGAACTCCTGCGGGTCCAGGTAGCCGTCCTGGTTGCGGTCGTAGGTGGTGAAGCGGCTGCGCAGCAGCACCATGTCCGGCGGGATCTCCGAGCGGGCCAGGCGGCCGTCGTGGTTGGTGTCCATGCTCTGGAACGCAGCGGCCGCACCGTTGCTTGGCGCCTGCTGGGCGAAGGCCGACGGCGCGGCGGCGATCCCGCACAGCGCAAGCGCGAGCGCGCCGCCTGCGATCGTGAGTGGTTTGTGGGTCTTCACGGGCCATCTCCTCTGCGGATCGAAGGACGCGTGCCCTGCGGGCCACGCCCTGCGACTGTGCGCGGGCATGGGTGAAACGCGGCTCAAGCCGCGGTGCCGTGTTCAGCTTCGGCGGCGCGCCGTTCAGGCCATGCCGAAAGGCAGGTTGGCCGAGGCCACCACGCGTTCGCCCACCGTCTCGCCGCGCGCGAAGGCGAGCACGGCCTCGATCACCTGCGGCGCATCCAGCACGCGATGGTGGCCCAGCCCCTGCGTGGTGAGCAGCCGCGCGCCGGGCCAGTGGCGGGCGTAGCGCTCGCCCTCGTCCCAGGGCACGTCGACATCGTCCAGGTCGTGCACGACCAGGCCGGGCTGGCCCAGTGCGGCGACGTGGCGGTGCATCTGCAGGTCGTCGACGCTGATGCCGGTGCGCCGCACCAGCCAGGCATAGAACGGCCGGCGCAGGTGTTCGCCCAGGCGCACGAAGCGGAAGTAGCGGGTGGCGGCGGCGTCCATGTCGGCGGCGGGCGCGACCAGCACCAGCCGCCGCGCGCGCCATTCCTCGCCCTGCGCCAGCACGAGCGCGGCGCCGCCAAGCGAATGCGCGATCGCCAGCTCCGCGTCTCCGTAGTGCCGGCCTACCGCGCGCAAGGTACCGGCGAACTCGGGCAGCGTGCAGTAGCGGCCGCTGCTGTTGCCGTGGCCCGGCTGGTCGAAGCTCACCACGGCATGGCCCAGCGCACGCAGGTGCGCCACCCACGGCAGGAAGCGCAGGCCGAAGCTGGACCAGCCGTGCACCAGCAGCACGTACGGCTGCGTGGACGGATCGCCCCAGACGTAGGTGGCGATCGTCTGGCCGTTGAGCGCGAGGGTTTCGCGGACCATGCCTTCGTCCGGCTGCACCTTGCGTGCGCGAGCCCGGCTGCTGGCGAATGGCGTGGCGAACAGGCGGGCGGCGCGGTCGGCGGTGCGCCGCGGCGCCAGGGCGCCGCCGAGTGCGAAGCCGGTACGTACGGTGGCGAGCTTGACGCGGGCGGCGAGGCCTGGACGACGCATCACGGTGGACATGGCGCTACTCCTCAGGGTTGCCAGCTGCGCCACAGGCGCTCGAAGGCGGCGGCAGTGCGCCGGCTCGCCTGCCCGAAGCCGAACAGGCCGGCGTCGTGGTGCAGGCCGAGCATCAGCGCGTAGATCTCGAAGGCGAGCTGGACGGCGTCGGTGCCCTCGCGCAGGTGGCCCTCGGCGACGGCCTGGCAGATGCCTTTTTCCAGCTCGCCGCGCCAGCCGGCCTGCTGTGCCACCACCGCGTCGTGCAGCGCGCCTTCGCGGCCGTCGTATTCGCCGGCGGCGGTGAGCAGCACGCAGCCGCTCTGGTGCTCGCGGCCCCATTCGCACCACTGCGCGACGATCGCGCGCAGGCGCGGCAGGCCGCGCGGCGCGGAAAGCGCGGGCACCAGCACCTTGGCCATGAAACGGCGCGCGGCGGCATCGAGCACGGCCAGCTGCAGGTCCTCGCGCGAACCGAAGTGCGCGAACACGCCGCTCTTGGACATGCCCACGTCGGCGGCGAGGGTGCCGATCGACAGGCCTTCCAGCCCGCCCACGCGGGCGCGCTCGTAGGCGTGCTCGAGGATCAGTTCGCGGGTGGCGGGGCCCTTGGCGGTCGCATGGGAGGTGGCGGCGGTCATGCATCGAAAATAGCACGACCGTTCGTTCTTTTGCAACGGACTTCACCCGTCCTGATCGGCACCCGAGGCTATGCTTGGATGCCGACCGCGATGGAGAAGTGACCATGAAGCCCCGCCTGCTGATCGCTGCCGCCACCGCCGCGCTGCTCGCCGGCTGCGCCACCTCGCCCACCGGCCGCTCGCAACTGATGATGGTGTCCGACGCGCAGATGAGCCAGATGGGCCTGGCCTCGTTCAACCAGATGCGCCAGCAGGGCAAGTTCGCCAATGCGCCGAAGCAGCGCGCCTACGCCACCTGCGTGGCCGATGCGCTGGTCGCGGTGCTGCCGCCGCCGTGGAACACCCAGCAGTGGGAAGTGCAGATCATCGAGGACAACACCGCCAACGCCTTCGCCCTGCCCGGCGGACGCATCGGCGTCAACCAGGGCATGTTCAAGGTGGCGACCGACCAGGACCAGCTGGCCGTGGTGCTCGGCCACGAGCTCTCGCACGTGGTCGCGCGCCACGGCGCCGAGCGCGTGTCGGACAACATGGCGGCGCAGGCGGCGGTAGCGGCCGGCACGATCTACGCGGGCACTCGCGGCAGCGACACGGGCAACGTCGCCGCGCTGCTGGGTGCCGGCGCGACGGTCGGCATCCTGCTGCCGTTCTCGCGCACGCAGGAAGCGGAGGCCGACACGCTGGGCCAGCGCTACATGGCCAAGGCCGGCTTCGACCCGCGCGCCGCGCCGGCGCTGTGGGACAAGATGGAAAAGCAGGGCAGCGGCGGCACGCCGACGTTCCTGTCCACCCACCCGGCGCCGGACAGGCGCTCGCAGGTGCTCGGCCAGCAGGCCCAGCAGCTGGTGCCGGTGTACCAGCAGGCGCGGGCGAGCGGCCACGCCCCGGCCTGCCGCATGTGAGCCGCTGAATAGGCAACAACTTGCGACCGGAAAGATGCCTGTCCTGCGGTCGGCACGACCGGCCCTTGCGCGAAGATGACGTGGCGCGGATGTGACGCGCCCCTTCATCCTTGCGAGGCTTCTCCAGATATGTCGATTCGCCATGTAGCCCTTGTTGCGGTGACCCTGCTCGCCGGCGGCTGTGTCGAGGAACGCGTCGTCCACTACCGTCCGGTGGTTATCGAGCACCCGGTGGTGCACCGCGAAGTAGTGGAGGAAGTGATCGCCCCCGAACCGCCGCCTCCGCGCCTGGTCGAGGTGGAACCGCTGCCGCGGCCTGGCTACGTGTGGGCGCGCGGCTACTGGCGCTGGACCGGCCGGGAGTACGTTGCCGCGCCGGGCCATTGGGAGGTGGTGCGTCCCGGCTACCGCTATGTCCACCCGCATTACGAACACCACCGCGACGGCTGGCATCTGCACGTCGGCGTGTGGGTGAACGGCTGATCGATCGCCGGCGACCGGGCCTCCGGTCGACCCGGTCGCCGGATCGCGCTTGCTGCGCCGCAGAAACGGGACCGGCCCCGACGTACTAAACTAGCGGACTAAATTCATCGCCCCGGCCCCAAGCCGGGGCTTTGACTTTCAAGTGTTTTCTGCCGCCTGCGCGGTCCGCACTGGATCGGCCCGCCAACTTTCTGCGGGATGCCATCCCCCATGGCATCCATCCATCTCGTGGAGTCATCGTTCCAATGATCTTTGAAACCATCGCCAAGACGGGTCACGAAGAAGTCGTCTTCTGCCACAACAAGGACGCGGGCCTGAAAGCCATCATCGCGATCCACAACACGGTGCTGGGCCCCGCGCTCGGCGGCCTGCGCATGTGGCCGTACAAGACCGAGCAGGACGCGGTGAACGACGTGCTGCGCCTGTCGCGCGGCATGACCTACAAGAACGCCGTGGCCGGCCTGAACCTGGGCGGCGGCAAGGCGGTGATCATCGGCGATCCGTCCAAGGACAAGTCCGAGGCGCTGTTCCGCGCGTTCGGCCGCTTCGTCAACTCGCTCAACGGCCGCTACATCACGGCCGAGGACGTGGGCATCGACGTCAACGACATGGAATACGTGTTCCGCGAGACCGAATACGTCACCGGCGTGCACCAGGTGCACGGCGGCTCGGGCGACCCCTCGCCGTTCACCGCCTTCGGCACGCTGCAGGGCCTGATGGCCGCGCTGAACTTCAAGCACGGCAACGAGGACGTGGGCAAGTACAGCTACGCCGTGCAGGGCGCCGGCCACGTCGGCAGCGAATTCATCAAGCTGCTGCGCGAACAGGGCGCCAAGGTGTTTGTCACCGACATCAACAAGGATGCGGTGCAGCGCTGCGTGGACGAGCTGGGCTGCGAGGCGGTGGGCCTGGACGAGATCTACGACGTCGACGCCGACGTGTACTCGCCGTGCGCGCTGGGCGGCACGGTCAACGAGCAGACCATCGACCGCATCAAGGCCAAGATCATCTGCGGCGCGGCCAACAACCAGCTGGCCACCGACGCCATCGGCGACGAGCTGAACCGCCGCGGCGTGCTGTATGCGCCGGACTACGCGGTCAACGCCGGCGGCGTGATGAACGTGTCGCTGGAGATCGACGGCTACAACCGCGAGCGCGCCATGCGCATGATGCGCACGATCTACTACAACCTGGGCCGCATCTTCGAGATCAGCAAGACGCAGAACGTGCCGACCTACAAGGCGGCCGACCGTCTGGCCGAGGAGCGCATCGAGTCCATCGGCCGCATCAAGCTGCCGCACATGGGCAATGGCGGCACGCGCTTCCAGGGGCGCATGCGGGGGCAGTGAACCATCCCTGTCATTCGGAAAAGGCCGCCTTCGGGCGGCTTTTTCTTTTGAGTCCCTCTCCCCTCGGGAGAGGGGTTGGGGTGAGGGTTCGGGCACGCCGCAGCGCTCCGCCCGAACCCTCACCCGCCTGCCGGCACCCTCTTCCGGGGAGAGAGGAATTCGGGCGTAGGGATCGAGGCAGGCGCTTCGACTCCGCCCTGCGGGCTACGCTCAGCGCGAACGGTCCACAGTGGAGGTGAGGAAAAAGCCGTTCGTCCTGAGCGTAGCCCGCAGGGCGAAGTCGAAGGACCGCACAGCCACGACACGCCGCTGCGCTAAAATCGCCCTATCCAACCCAAGGAATTCCACGGATGCGCCCGTTCCCGCTCGGAGAAGACATCGACCTGCTGCGCGAGACCGTGCATGCCTTCGCGGAGAAGGAGATCGCCCCGCGCGCCGACCGCATCGACCGCGAGAACGCCTTTCCCGACGACCTGTGGCGCAAGTTCGGCGAGATGGGCCTGCTCGGCATGACCATCCCGACCGAGTACGGCGGCACCGGCATGGGCTTCCTGGCGCACATGGTGGCGATGGAGGAGATCTCGCGCGCGTCCGGCTCGGTCGGCCTGTCCTACGGCGCGCATTCCAACCTTTGCGTGCAGAACATCTTCCACAACGGCAACGAGGAACAGCGCCGCAAGTACATCCCCAAGCTGTGCTCGGGCGAGTACGTGGGCGCGCTGGCGATGAGCGAGCCGGGCGCCGGTTCCGACGTGGTCGGCTCGATGAGCTGCAAGGCCGAACTAAAGGGCGACGTGTGGGTCGCCAACGGCTCGAAGATGTGGATTACCAACGGGCCGGACGCCGACGTGCTGCTGGTCTACATGCGCACCGCCCCGCGCGCGGCAGGCAGCCGCTGCATGACCGCCTTCATCGTCGAGAAGGGCATGGCCGGTTTCTCCACCGCGCAGAAGCTCGACAAGCTCGGCATGCGCGGCTCCAACACCTGCGAGCTGGTGTTCGACAACTGCGAGATCCCGGCCGAAAACATCGTCGGCGAGGTCAACGAAGGCGTGCGCGTGCTGATGAGCGGCCTGGACACCGAGCGCCTGGTGCTCTCCGGCGGCCCGCTCGGCCTGATGCAGGCGGCGCTCGACCTCACCCTGCCCTACGTGCGCGAGCGCAAGCAGTTCAATGCGCCGATCGGCACCTTCGGCATGATGCAGGCGAAGGTCGCCGACATGTACACCGCGCTGCAGTCCTCGCGCGGCTTCGCTTATCTCGTGGCGCAGCAGTTCGACGCCGGCATCAAGTCGCGCATCGACCCGGCCGCCTGCCTGCTCAACGCCTCGACCAACGCGGTGCAGGTGGCGCTGGAGGCGATCCAGGCGCTGGGCGGCAACGGCTACATCAACGAGTTCCCGGCCGGCCGGCTGCTGCGCGACGCCAAGCTCTACGAGATCGGCGCCGGCACCAACGAGATCCGCCGCATGCTGATCGGCCGCGAGCTGTTTCACGGCAAGGCTTGATGAAAAAGGCCCGCGATGCGGGCCCTTTCGTTGATGGCTTGCCGGTGCTTCGACTCCGGCTTTGCCTACGCTCAGCACGAACGGATTTTGGAAACCGTTCGCCCTGAGGCGCGCGCCGCCGAGGTCGAAGGGTCTTTCCC
>NZ_JABFWW010000156.1 GCF_013362045.1 Frateuria sp.
CGCCTGGGCACTGGGCCGCTGGTTGCGCCGTCATTACCGGGCCACGCTGGAACTGCCGCCGGATCTGCGCCGCACGCGCCTGTTCGGACGGCTGGGCGCGCTGGCGCTGCTGCTCGACCTGGTCGGCTGGTTCGCGCTGGCGGGCGCCATCGGCGCCCATCCTTCCCTGTTGCTGCAAGGCACGGCCGCGCCGTGGATGACTTTGCTGTACGTGCTCGGCCTGGTCGCGCTGCTCGGCGTGCTGGCCATCGCCCTGCATGCGATGAACGGCTGGCGGCGTCCCGTGCGCAGCCTGCGCGTGCGCCTCGGCGAGACCCTGCTCGCGCTTGCCGCGTTCTATCTTGGCTGGTTCATCCTGGTGTTCGGGCTGGTCAGCTTCAACACGCAGTTCTGACCGGTACCCACATGACCCGCAACTCCCGACTGGCGCTCGAGCTGAGCGCACACATCGAAAAACTGCCACTCAAGCAGCCGTTCCACATCACCGGCTACACCTTCACCGCGTGCGACGCGCTGGTGGTGAGCCTGCATGATGGGCAGTTCACCGGGCGCGGCGAAGGCCTGGGCGTGTACTACCGCGACGACACGCCGGCCGCGATGCTGCAGCAGGTCGAGCGCCTGCGCGGGCGCATCGAGCGCGGCATCACGCGCGAGCAGCTGCTGGAACTGCTGCCGGCCGGCGGCGCGCGCAATGCGCTGGACTGCGCGCTATGGGACCTGGAGGCCAAGCGCGCGCGCACCTCCGTCTGGCAGCTCACGGGCCGGTCCCGGCCCGAGTCGCTGCTGACCACCTATACGCTGAGTGCCGACGACCCCGATGAAGTGGGCGAGGCGGCTCGCGCCTATGCCGCCACCGGCGCGCGCGCGCTCAAGCTCAAGCTGACCGACGACCATCTCAATGCCGCACGCGTGCGCGCCGTGCGAGCGGCCTGCCCCGGCGCCTGGCTGATGGTGGACGCCAACCAGGGGCTCACCCGCGAGTCGCTGGCGCACATGCTGCCGACCTTCGTGGAGAACGGCGTGGCCGTGGTCGAGCAGCCCTTTCCGGTCGGCCGCGAAGCATGGCTCGACGGCCTGCACTACCCGGTCCCGTTGGCCGCCGACGAAAGTGCGCAGGACCAGGCCGACCTGCCCGGCCTCGACGGCCGTGTGCAGGTGATCAACATCAAGCTGGACAAGTGCGGCGGCCTGACCGCGGGACTGGCGCTGGCGCGCGAGGCGAACCGACGCGGCTTCCGCCTGATGGTGGGCAACATGGGCGGCTCGTCGTTGTCGATGGGGCCGGCCTTCGTGCTCGGCTCGCTGTGCTCGGTGGTCGACCTGGACGGGCCGATGTTCATCCGTGCCGACCGCGAGCCCAGGGTAAGCTACCGCGACGGGCACATCTGGTGCCCCGACGGGATCTGGGGTGGCCCGTGCGCCCTGCCCGCCTGAGTCTTCGGAAGGATCGGCGCACATGACCCCTGCCCCCGTGCGCGAGCGCCGGTTCCTCGGCCACCCCCTCGGCCTGAGCGTGCTGTTCCTGACCGAGATGTGGGAGATGTTCTCCTTCTTCGGCATGCGCGCCCTGCTGGTCTATTACATGACCATGCAGTTGGACTTCGCCCAGGCGTACGCGTCGCTGGTCTACGGCGCCTATGCGGCCTTCGTCTACTTCACGCCGGTGTTCGGCGGCATGGTTGCGGACCGCTGGCTGGGCAAGCGCCGGGCCGTGCTGATCGGCGCCAGCACGATGGCGCTGGGCCATTTCATGATGGCGTCGCCCGCGCTGTTCTATCCGGCGCTGGCCATCATCGCGCTGGGCAACGGCCTGTTCCTGCCCAGCCTGGCCAGCCAGATCAAGGGCCTGTACCGCGAGGGCGATCCGCGCAGCAAGAGCGCCTACAACATCTACTACGTGGGCGTGAACCTGGGCGCCTTCCTGGCTCCGCTGATCTGCGGCTTCCTGGGCGAAGCCTACGGCTGGCACTGGGGCTTTACCGTCGCCGGCATCGGCATGCTGGCGTCGCTGCTGATCTACCTGGCCGGCAGCCGCCATCTGCCGCCGGAGCCCGAACGCACCACTGCGACGCGAACCACGCGTGCGCCGCTGGATCGCACCGCCTGGCGCCGCCTCGCCTTGCTCGGCATCGTCGCGGCCATCGTGGTGCTGTTCCGCGGCGCCTACGAGCAGGTCGGCAACACCATCGCCCTGTGGGCGGAGGCGGGCGTGGACCGCCAGGTAACGGGCGGCTGGAGCATCCCGATGGCCTGGTTCCAGGCGCTGGATCCGCTGATGGTGTTCATCGCCACGCCCTTGCTGGTGGCGCGCTGGGCGCGTTTGTCCAGGCGTGGAATCGACACGCCCTCGCTGCACAAGATGGCCTTCGGCGCCGCCGTGGTCGGAGCGTCATACATGCTGCTGGCTGCGGTGGCGGCATGGAGCGAAGCGCACGGCGCGCGCGCCCACTGGCTCTGGCTGGTGGGCTGGTTCGTGCTGATGACGCTGGGCGAGCTGTACATCCTGCCCGTGGGCCTGGGCCTTTTCGGCCGCCTGGCACCGGAAGGGTTTGGCGCCACTTGTATCGCGCTCTGGTTCTTCGCAGGCTTCTTCGGCAACCTGCTCGCCGGTGCGCTCGGCACGCTGTGGAGCCTGTTGCCTCACGGAGGCTTCTTCCTGCTGACCGGCGGCATCGCCGGCGGTGCCGCGGCCTTGCTGCTGACGGTGGGCGTGCGCGTCGGGCGCGCCGAAAAACGTGATAATCCCGGCCTGGGCGCCATGCTTTCATGACCGGATCTTCGCGATGACCAAGGACTTGAAGCAGAAGCTCAAGGATCACTGGGACGGCTTCACCGCCTCCGAGCGCAAGATCGCCACCTACCTGATGCACAACATCCGCGACCTGCCGTTCGAAACGGCCGCCTCGCTGAGCAAGCGCGTTGCCGTGAGCCCGATGACGGTGGGGCGCTTCCTGCGCACGCTCGGCTACGAGGGCCTGGGCGAGCTGAAGGAAGAGTTCCGTGGCGACGGTACCTGGCGTCATTTCTATAAGCCGCCGGAACTGTCGCAGGACGGCGACGCGATCGCCATGCACCTGCTGGCGGAGACCCGCGCCCTCGCCGGCGTCCACGAGGTCGCCCGCACGAAGGAATGGAAGGCGGTGATCCGACAATTGGTCTCGGCCGACCGGGTCTCGGTGGCGAGCTTCCAGCACAGCAGCTTTCTGGGTCTGGGCCTTGCGAACCTGTTGCAGCAGGTTCGTCCGCGCGTGGCCTTCCACGACGGCGCCGACAACGCCTGCGTCGACATGCTGCTCGATTCGACCAGGCAAAGCTGCGTGGTGCTGATCGACCAGCGCCGGTACTTCAAACAGTTCCGCGACGTCGCCGAACACGTGGCGGCCCGCGGCATTCCGCTGGTGCTGATCGCCGACATCGAATGCTACTGGGCGCGCGAGCTCACGCCGCATGCCCTGCTGATTCCCGCCAGCGAGGTGTGGCACAGCTACTGCGCGATGTCGAGCCTGTTCAGCCTCATCGTGGCCGCGGTCACCGACGAAAGCGACGGCGTGATGGAACGCCTCAGCGAGATCAACGACCTGCGCCAGCAGCTGGCGTGCTACCTCGATCCGCCGCGCGGCAAGGCGCGGAAGACGCCGCGTCGCTGAGAGCCAACGTGATGGACGTAAACTCGTACACGAGAACCGTCGCCATGGTTGGTCTCTCCCGTCATTGCAACAATCGCCATCAGCGACCACCACTGTGCCGGAAACATCGTTGTTTTAGCCTGGCAATTCAATGCCCGACTAGACAACGAGTACTTGGCTGACGTT
Source organism: Frateuria sp. (assembly GCF_013362045.1). Lineage (GTDB taxonomy): Bacteria > Pseudomonadota > Gammaproteobacteria > Xanthomonadales > Rhodanobacteraceae > Frateuria_A. The sequence continues at coordinate 3,813 of NZ_JABFWW010000156.1, forward strand.
GTTTTTCGGATCCATCCAGAACGACTCGTTCGCGAAGCGGGCGAAGATTTCGCGCGGCAGGATGGAAGTGCGCTCGATCGGTTGCAGCTTCGGACGTACGGTATGCAGGCCGGGCATGCCGACGCGGGCATCGAACTCGTCCGCGTTGTAGGCGACATGGTCGAAATCGTGTTCGAACCAGGGTTCGCCAATGAACTGGTAGACCGCGCGCATGACTGCCGATGGATTGCACACCAGGCTTTCGTAGGTAAGCACCAACAGGTGGCCCGGAGCGTATTGGCCGTAGAAGGCATCCTTGGTGGCCTGGAAGGCGAATCCCACCATGCCCCTCGGATCGGTCAACGCCTCGATGCGCGAGTACACCGTGGTATTGGTGTCGAACCGGAACACCTTGCTCACGCCCACAGGATGCCTGCGCACCAGTCGTTCCATGCTGTCCAGCACCCAGGATAGCTGGCGCACGCACGCGATGACCTTCGCTTCCGGAAACAGTGTTTCGAGCAGTTGCATCCGGCTGCACCACAGCCGGCTGGTGTCGAACACGACGTCAGCGCCCGCCTGCTCCGCATAGAAGTTCTCGACCAGGCCGCGCAGCATGGCGACGCGCTGTCCATCGGAGACGTCGAATGAAAAATCGTTCTTGCTGCTCGCCTCCGCGATCACCACGCCCATGATGTCGGCGAGCGGGCTGGTCATGCCCGCGCGGAAGCGCGGGTTCTGGTTGAGGATGGCGGCCAAGAGCGTACTGCCCGAGCGGGGCAGTCCGGAAATGAAGTGGAACTTCCGGGCCGGCTTCGCGACGTCGTGGGCGGCAGGCATGCGGCACTCTCCTCTGGATCGACGATGTGGATGGCCCGGTCGGGTCTGCCGGATGGTATGCGATCGGGCTATGGCGGGGGCGCTGTCGAGGCGCGGATGCGCATTTCGTAGTCGACCTCGACCATCCTGGCCTCCCCTTTGTTCAACACGCGAACCAGCAGTTCCTGGGTGGCGCGTTGGCCCATTTCGCGCACGGGCTGACGAACGGTGGTCAGCGGCGGCCATACCTGTGTCGCGATCGTGGTGTCGTCGAATCCGCAAATCGAAATCTCGCCGGGGATGGATACCCCCGCTTCCGCAGCCGCCCAGATCGCACCGACCGCCATGTCGTCGTCGGCCGCGAAGATGGCGGTCGGCCGAAGCGGCAGCGCCAGCAACCGCCGCATGGCCGCCACGCCCGATTCGAAGGAGAACCGGCCCTGGACCATGTAGGCAGGATCTTCCATCAGTCCTGCGCGCGCGAGGCCGTCGCGGTAGCCCGCCAGGCGCCAGATGCCGGCCCCGTGTTCGGGGTCGCCGAGGATGTGGGCGATGCGGCGATGGCCCAGCGACACCAGGTGTTCCACCATCGCCGCGGCGGCTTCGCGCTCGCGCAGCATCACGCCGATGCATGCCTCGGGTTGGCGCGGCGCGATCGAGGCGAACGGCACGCCCTGCCTGCGCAGGCAATCGAGCAACTGGGGGTGATCGGTGATCGGCGGCGTGAGGATCAGCCCGTCGGGCCTGTGCCGCGAGAGGATGTCTTCGACCCGCTCGACGAAGTCCGGCGCCATCGAGACCAGCGGCTGCACCATCATGCTGTAGTGCTGCGCCTCGCACGCCTCCAGCACGCCGGCCTGCACTTCCATGATGTAGCTGGGCGAACGGTTGTCGTACAGCAGGCCGATCATGAATGAGCGGTTGGCTGCCAGGCTGCGGGCCGAGGTGAGCGGCCGGTAGTTGAGCGCCGCGACGGCGGCCGCGACGCGCTGGCGCATGGACTCGCTCACGTTCGGATCGTTGTTGAGCACCCGCGAAATGGTCTTTTTCGACGTGCCCACCGTGCGGGCGACGTCGCTGATGGTCACGCGCGCCATGAAAATCCGGCCTGGTTCAAGTTCATGTCCCTGGGTGCGTTTATCGGTTTCCGGCCACGACCGGGCAGCTCCGAAGCGGAAGGTTCCAGCCACTCACTTCGACGACTGGCGCCGCTCCCTTCTGCCCTGCATAGCGTGCGGTCAGGGTGAGCGATTGGCCAGGCCACAGCGTGACGTCATTGACGTTCCACAGAATCGGAAGCGCGAGCTCGCCGCCCGCGGATCGCCTGATCGAAACATGCTGGAACAGCGCCACGGTACGGGACGATGCAGGTACCGTCAGAGTGACGGCTACCACGTTCTCAGGCCCTGCATGCTGAATCGTGGCCCGGATCCCGCTCGTCGCGGCCGGCAGGGACTGCAATGCGGTGAGGTCCGCATGTTGTGCCACCGGCGTGAGGTACCAATTCGAATGCGCCCAGTCGAGCTCGTCGGTCTGGGTCGAAAGCCAGTATACGTTGCGGCTGACCGGCTTACCGTCGGAGGAAGCGAGTTCGAGCTCGACGAAGTAGGTGCGAGACAGGTTGGCCGCTGCCGGCAGCGTCGCCAGTTGCCGGGTACTGTTGCCGGTGAGATCGATACCCTGCAGGTGCTGCTCGTGACGCACGCTGCCGTCCAGGTTGCGCATGCGGATGGTCGCCTGCAGGCCATGCTCGTCGGTGAGGGTGTGGTTGACCAGCACGATCGCGTGCGTGTCGTACGAATACTGGATGTGTACCGGCTCGTTGGCCTTCTTGGCACCGAAGTAGGCGCCGGCGGGGTTCAGGTAGTAGTCGTACAGGTGCCAGTGCAGCGAAGGCCAGGCGTTGTTGAGCATCCAGTAGATCACGCCGGTCGACGGCCTGGCCGCGCCCATGTGCGCGTTGAATGCCTCGAACTGTGCGCGGACGTTGTCGTAGTTTTCCAGCTGGGCCTTGGCGACGTAGTCGGCAAGGCTGCTGGGTGCGCCATAGCGCCGGGCCAGGGCCGTGTCGAACGGTGCGATGCCCGCGAAGGGCGACCAGTCCGCGGAGGCGTGGTACTGGCGTACCTGCGGGTACTTCCACAACGCCTCCAGCTCCTGCGGCGAAAGCATGCGGTCGAGGTCTTCCAACCGTGGGATATCGGCACCCGCGCTGACTTCGGAGTCGAAGCCGAACGCGCCGCCCAGCTTGTCTGCGTACCAGTACGCGGGCGGAACCCATGCGTAGGGCCCCGCCATCTTCATGCCGGACGGCCCGGTCTCGGCCGTGGCCTGGTCGGCTGCCGCTGCGATGATCGGCGTTGTCCAGTCCTCGGCACGCAGGGTGTCGACGTACATCCTGGCGAGGGCCGCGGGCGGCGCATTGTCGCTGCCGATCAGGAAGCCGATCACGGACGGGTGGTTGCGCAGCAGGCGCGCTTCGCTCGCCATGGAGGCCCGGGCCACCTGCTCGTCCGCGGTGTTCCACGGTGCCCCGCCCGTCTTCGCGGCCGACTCCCATTTGTCGCAGCATTCCCAACCGGCCAGGACCATGATGCCGTCGCGGTCGGCGAGGTCGTAGAAGCGCGCATCCTCCAGCTTGCCTTCACTGCGGATCGCGTTGAGTCCCAGGTTGCGGATGTAGCTGAACTCGGCCTCCATGCGTTGGGGATCGCCGCGCAGGAACATGTCCGGTGCCCAGCCCGCGCCGCGGATCAGGACCGGCACGCCGTTGACCAAGAACTGGCGATAGCCCTGTCGGGTCAGCCGGGAACTGACGCTGCGTATACCAAATCTGACGCTGGCCCGGTCGGAGGAGGCGCCATCGACGATGGCGGTCATTCGCAGCGAGTACAGCGGATGCGCCCCCATGCCGGTTGGCCACCAGATCTTCGGATGGGCGAGGTCCAGACTCGGATCGGTCTCCGGCGTAAACGACACCGTCTGCGTCTGGCCGGGAGCGAGATGGATGGTTTTCCGTAGCGAAACGCCGGCTACCTCGCCCGTGATCGTCGCATCGTGCGCTACCGTGTCGAGGTTGCGCGCCTCCACTTTCACGGTCAGCGCGGCGCGCGCGAGATCGGGCAGCGACAGCGTCGGCGTCACCCGAGGAAAGCGCAGCTGGACCGGCCCCATCCGTACGATGTCCACGCCCCGCCACGGACCCATGTTGTTGTCCGGCGGTGTCGGGTTCCAGTCAACCCAGCCGATCGACAGGCTCCTTCTCGGATCGGCCGGATGTACTTGCAACGCGAGGACGTTGGTGCCCGCGTGTACCCAGCCCGTCACGTCGAACTCGTGCACGGGATAGGCGCCGGCAACGCCAGCGTGGTCGGCCACCAGGTGCCCGTTCACCCACACGTCGGCGCTCGTGATCATGCCGTTGGTGCGCAGCAAGGTGCGCAGCCCGGGCATCCCTTTGGCAAGGGTGAATTCGGTGCGATACCACCAGGGGTTCACGAACAGGCTGCCGCTGCCGTCGGGCACCTGCACGGTGCGCAGGTTATCGCTGTAGAACACGTCCTTGTACAAACCGTTCTCCAGCAGACCCGCCATCACCGTGGCGCGGCCGCTCACCGAATACCAGTCGCGGGTAGGAAAGCTGGCGGCGGAGATCTCGGCACCACCTTGCTGTGCCTTGTCGCTGGACTGGATCTGCCAATGGGCTACGGCGGTCGTCGAGCCGGCGCCGCCTACCCGCGTGGGTGCAAAGGCAATTTCGGCACGGACAGGCGGCACTGCCATCGATGCCGCCAGCGCCAGCAGGGTCAGGAACAGCGGTTTGGCCAGGCTTCGCATGACGCGTCGTTCCCAAGATAGGCTTCGCGGACTTCGACGGGGGCGAACGGCCAGGACCGATTGATCCTGGCCCAGATCGCGAACACCACGAGACCGGCGACTATCCAGGCTCCGGACAGAATCAACGACAGCGTTGACGCCGATACGTAGACGTAGATCCATCCCAGCAGCGCCACCGCGCACGGCACCGGGTACAGCCACTGTCTATATGGCCGGTAGAGCATCGGCTGGCGCTTGCGCAGCACCGCCAACGCGGCGATCTGTGCGATGGACTGCACGATGATGGTCGCGGCCAACAGCATGTTGATGACTTCGGTAAGGTCGAAGAATGTGCCGATGGCCGTCACCGCCCCCATCGTGAGCAGGGCCACGTGCGGAAAACCATGTCTGGCGTGCAGCTTGCCGAACACCGACAGAAACACCTTCTCGCGCGCTGCCTGGAATGGCACGCGTGATCCGCCCAGCAGGCCGGCGAACACCGAGGCGAACGCCGTGACGATGATGAGGATAGTCATGATCGAGGCGGCAGCATGTCCCCAGCTGTGCTCAACCACCATCGAAGCCACCGATTTGGACCGGGCGATCTCCTGCCACGGCGCTACACCGAGCACGCTGATGTTGAGGATGAGGTAGACGAACATCATCGCAATCACCGAGGTGATGATGGAACCGGGCATGGTTCGGCCCGGATCGCGCAGCTCGTCGCCCATGTAGGCGGTCGTGAAATAGCCCAGGTAATCGTAGATGCCGAGGATGAGGCCGGCGCCTAGGCCTACGAAGAAATGTCCGCCAAACGCGCCGGCCGGATAGGTGAAGGCATAGCTCGAATGGAAGTCGGAGAGGCCCGCCGCCGACACGCCGACAACGGAAAGCAGCATGATCACCCACAGTGCAATGGTGATCGCGCGGATCGATTCGATCCGCCGGTACAGCAGCCAGGTGACCAGGCCCGTCGCCGCCAGGCTGATAAGACGCACCGCCCACCAGCGCAGGTGAGGAAAGAAGAATTCCAGGTACTCGACCATGCCGATGATGCCGGTCGACATCAGCAAGGGGATCGTCAGCAGCACCGTCCAGATGAACAGGAACGGCATCAGCTTGCCGGTGCGGTACTGGAAGGCTTCGCGCAGGTAGACGTAGGTGCCGCCGGAACCGGGCATGGCGGCGCCCAGTTCCGCCCAGACCATGCCGTCGGCCACCGCGAGGATGGCGCCGGCGATCCAGCCGACGACCGCCTGCGGCCCGCCCATGACCGCGACCATGAGCGGAATGGTGATGAACGGCCCGATGCCGCACATCTGGGTCATGTTTATCGCTGTTCCCGAAAACAGGCCGATGGAGCGATGGAAGTTGCCGTCGCGGGAGGGCCGTGCGGTGTGGGAGTCCATGTCAGCCCTGTCAGGTACGGTCGTGGCGCATGGTGGAGTTCCTTCTGGGCGTGATGGTTCGCATGGATGGTCGTGAAGGCGGCCGCCGGTGCCGGCGAGCCTGGCGCGGTTGTCGCACGCGCCAGGCTCCGAAGCTCCCTCCCCCGTCACCACTGGCCGCGGATGCCGACCATGAACATGCGCTCTGAGAAATTCGAGTGCGCCGGCTGGTCGGGCCACACCAGGTAGTACCGCTGGTATTCGTTGGTGAGGTTGGTGCCGTCTACGAACAGCTCGGCGTACTTGTCGATCTTGTACGAGAACGAGGCGTCGAGGTACTTCTGCGGCGCCTCGTACATCTCCATGCCCGTGATGCCGCCCACGTCCTCCGATACCGCGCGCCGGGAACGATAGTTGTACGCGATGCGAGCCTGGAATCGGTCGTTCTGGAACCAAAGAATGAGGTTTCCGGATCGGGTCGAATTGTCCTGGAACGGGATCCTGTGCCCAGCGAGGTCGGTTTCGCCGGAATTGCTCGGGGCGTAGGTGGCGTTGAGTTCCATGCCGGTCTTGGACAGGATGCCTGGCAGGAACGTGAATCCCTGGCGGTAGTCAAATTCCGCCCCGTGGATGCTGTTGCCAGTGCCCTGCACCGGTTCGGTGATGGTGATGCAATGGTTGCGGACGACGCCGTCCTCGTCCGGCAGCGTGCAGTCGGTGACGCTGCCGCTCTTGATGAAGCTCTGCACGTTGATCCGGAACAGCGCCAGGCTGACCATGCTGGTGGGGTTGATGTAGTACTCCAGCGAAGCGCCGTAATTCGTTGAACGCCACGGGTTGAGGTTCGGATTGCCGGTCGAGCTACCCTGCGAAACGCGAAACAGCGGGCCCTGCGGGGTCTCCACCAGCGAGTAGTTCAGCTGCAGGCCGCCTCCCCAGGTGCTGAGGTCGAGCGGCATCATGTTCTTCGAGTAGGCAAGGCGAAGCTTCAGGTTGTCGGTGAGGTCCAGAGCGAAGTTCGCCGAGGGCAAATAGTCCTTGTAGCTGCGGCGAGTGACTTGGGCACCGGCGTCCGCAGGCTCCGTGCCGTAGGCGCCCGGCGCACCCGTCAGTCGCTGGGTGACACCCAGGTTGGTGCGGATCACGCGCATGCCGACGTTGCCGCTGTAGGGCATGCTCCCGAAGCTGCCGTCGAAGTCGGCCTGCAGGTAGGCCGAGGTTTCCTTCATGCCAACGGCCCATGTGGTTCCTGGCTCTCCCTGCCTGACGGTATCGGGATAGAGCGACTTCCAGTATGCCTCCGGGTTGTCCATAGCATGGGGATCGATCGCCCAGAAGGTGATCCCCGATCCTAGCAGGTTGGCATACTGATTCCAATTGCTGGCCAGCGGCGGTGGCGTGTTCGCCAGCTGCAGTGCCGACAATGGACCCGCGCGGAAGTAGCCCAGCGAATTGCCCGCGGTACACGAGCCGCTGTTCAGCACCACGTCGGCGCCCACGTAACGCACCAGGCACCCGTTCGGGTCGCTGGCGCCCATGCCGGCGTACACGGGAGTGACCAGCGTGAAGCCGACGTTGTCCGCATGGCGGATGCTGTTGCGTGCGCCGAAATCGAGTCGGATGCCGTCCCCGAAGTCGTAGTGCCCGTCGAAGCGAAGCGCGTTGAGCCCGACCTTGCGGTCGTAGTCGCCGGAGGATTCAAGCGTCTTCATCGTCCAGCCGCCGGGATTGGCGAATTGGCTGGCGAGCGACGCGGGCATGCTGACCGTGAGGTAGCGGCCGCCCAGGTTCGCAATGATCGGAACCGTGTTCTGAGGAACGCCGTTGGCGTTGAACACGCGGTTTCCGCCCAATTGGTCGGGATAGATGAAAGTGCCGGGAGGTACGGCGTCGTCGGGAACGCCGGGCATCAGTACATTGGGCCACAGGCCGCCATCGGAGTCGGAAATGTTGATGTCGGTCTCGACGTTCGACTGGCGCGCCGTGTCGCGGATGCCGCGCACGCTTCCGGTAAACGGACCGCCATTGTCGAAATCCACCTGCATGTTGAAGTTCTTGGCGGTGGAGTCCCTCCTCGTGATCTGCGAGAACGACTCCACGTCGCCCGGCCACTTTTCGTAGACCTGGGTGGTATATAGATGCATGCCGTCCCAGCCCGGCTCCGGCGTGCCGTACGAGCCGGCGATGGGGCTGCCGGTGTCGCGCGAACGCAACGGCACGTAGGTGGCACCCTGCCAGTTGGTGGAATTGAATTGGATGCCGACGTTGCGGTCGAACTGGTTCTGGTGGGCGTAGAAATAATCGCTGGTGAAGGTGAACCCGCTGCCCAGATCCATCTGGAACGAGGCATTGCCGGACTTGCGCTTACGCTGGGTGGTAATGTCGTACAGGCTGATGTCCTGGCTACCCATGAACACGCCAGTGGATTTGCCATCGCCGTTGACGTCCACGCTGCCGTCGGGGTTCTGCACGATCTGGGAAGGAATCGGCGCACCATTCCATGGCGTCAGGAAGCCGTTGTAGCCGCCCGCGCTGGCCGTGTTTTCGCCGTTGAGGACGACGCCATACTGGTCCAGGCCCTCGTTCGAGTTGGTTCGCGTGGTATCGGAGTAATCGGCGGATACAAGCAAACCCCAGCGGCCGCCGGCGGTGTACGAGATCAGCCCGTTCGCCTCCGGACCCCATTTCCTGCTGGTCCGGCCACGTTCCCCGTTGGCGGAGTAGCTGTAGGTGAATCCGCTCGGCAGATCCCAAGGGCGATAGGTGTGCAGGTCGAGCGAGCCGCTGATGCCGCCGTCGGTCGTGCTTGCGGTGGGCGACTTGATGACGTCCACGCCATGGAACAGCGTGGCCGGTAGCATGGTGAAGTCGGGCCGCTGCGAATCGATCTGATCCGGCGTGATGAAGGCTTCGCCGTTCAGCATGGTGCCGACTTCGGGCAGGCCGCGCACGTCCACCGTGGTGCCCACGCCAGCGTCGCGGTTGATCTGCACTCCGGTGACGCGCTGCAACGCATCCGTGATGGTCACGTCGGGCAACTGGCCGATGCTCTCCGCCGTGATGCTGTCCTGGATGTTCGGCGCCAGGCGTTTCAGTTCGATCGCGCGCATCTGCGAGGCGCGTACGCCGACAACGTTGACGGTCGACAGGGTGAGCGCGTTCTTGGCCTCCTTGTCCGTTTGGGTACTGGCTCTTGCCTTCTTCGCATCGGGCGACGGTGTCGCCGATGCATCTTGCGGAGCGGCGGCTTGCGACTCCAGGGTGTTCGCATGGGCGGCGCCTGTACTCGGCGACGCCATAGCCGACGTCGTCACGACGGCAAGCAACGACATCGATATGGCCAATGACAAGGGATGCTTGCGATGTACGGTGGACATGAGCTTCGCCTCTTGGTTGATGTCTGCCGAGCTGTGTGCTCCGCGATGCTTCAACATGCATTGGGGTCGCCTGTTGCGTGGCGTGTCGCTGCAATGCCGACCCCGGTGCGTCTGGCCGTGGCGCCTACGCGTCCTTGCAGGCTGCCTAATCCGCGTACCGTCTCCCTGTCTTCCGCTTTGCCCGCGTCGGCGGTCCGCCCGGGTGCGATTGCGAAGATGCGTTCATCCGGTCAACCCGTTCACCAGGACATGCCCGGTTTCGTTTCTCCAAGGCGCGCCACGCCTGAGGTACCACCTGGCTGCCCCCAGCACGCCCTTGCGCCCGTGTTCCGTGACCCGCACCGGGATCCGCGACAGGAGTGCACGTACGCTGCGTGCGTGCAGGAATCGCTCTTCGAAGGCGCTGCGCTCGAGCAACGCGAACATGGAATACAGGAAGCCACCCGCCAGATACACGCCGCCCATGGGCATGAAGGCCATCGCAAGGCTTCCGGCGAAACTTCCCAGCGCCGCGCAAAAGATGTCCACGGCCTCCGCCGCCTGCGCGTCAATGCACGCCGCTGCCGCTGCGGTGACCGCCTCGGGCGTTGCAAGCCTTGGCGTCGCCCCTCGCATCGCGCACAGGGCCAGATACAAAGTCAGCAGGCCCGAGCCTGACACGATGCGCTCATAGGCCATGTAGCCACCCTTCGGTGCCAGGTGCGCAAGGACCTCGCGTTCGCGGATCGTGTTCGGCGCGAAATCCATCTGGCCGGCTTCCGTCGCCAGAACACGGCTGCCTGCAGGGTCCGGCAAACGCACCGCAGCACCGAGTCCGGTTCCCGGTCCGATCACCAGCGTCGGGCCATCGGCCCGTATGTCCGGTCCGCACAGCAGGCGGGCACAGCCGCAGGTGGAATGATCCTCGAGGGCGTAGGCCAGCGCCTCGAAGTCGTTGAGGACGGCGAGGTCGTCCAGGGCCATCGCCTGGCGCAACCGGGACAGGTCAATCGGCCAGGCAGAGTTGTCGTTCAAGACCTCCTCGCCGATGACGTGGCCGGCGCAGGCGAGTACACAGTGCCGCACTGCGGTCTGCGCGTCGTGGACGAGGAAGGTTTGCAACAGTTCCGCCAGCCCCGGGAAGTCCGCACACGCGAGCGTGCGATAGGCAAGCACCTGAACCTCGTGGCCTGCGTCCTGCTGGAGCTGCATCAACGCGACGCGGGCATACGTCCCGCCGATGTCCGCCGCCAGAAACGGCATCGTCGGGATGCTCGCTGGATGATCCAGATGGCCGAGTGCCTCGCTCATCGTGACTTCCCGCACCGGAACGGGCACCAGATTGCGAGTCAATGTCACCGGTGTCAACTTGCAAAGCAGCGTATAGATTTCTAGAGAACAATTTAATATAAGCTATTGATATAATTTATTTATAGCGTAAATTTTCGATCGTAATATCGATAATTACATTGCAATGCATCATTCGCGAAGGTTTGCCACGGATTGACTGGCGCAGGTTGGGCTGGCCGCTCTGCGCAGCGCCTGCTTTTCGATCAGGAACGGATGTCGCAAAAGCACCTCCGCGGCATTGGGACCCTCAGGCTTCCTCCCTCGTTTCCGTGGACGGCCGGTCAGGGCTTTGGACTCCCTCGGAGTAGGCCCGCCACACCCGCTTGGCTCAGGCGCTGCAACCCTGCCGCTGCGCTATGCATCGCAGAGCAAGGTTTCCGGCCACCGCCGCGGGTGAGCCGCTCTCGATCACGAGGCATTGGTCTGCCAGCGCCGCCACGCCGGACCGGTGCGACACGACGATCAGGGCGGTTCGCGGCAGGCGACGCTTCAGCGCGGCGAGGACGGCCAGCTCCGCGGCGGCATCAAGCGCACTGGTGGCCTCGTCCAGCACGGCCAAGCGTGGTTGCCGCAGGATCACCTGGGCCAGCAGCAGACGCTGCAGTTCGCCGCCGGACAAGCGGCTGGACGCGTCGTGCAGAGCGGTGTCGAGCCCTCGTGGCGAGCCGGCCAACCGCCGGTCGAGGCCGACGTCAGCCAGCGCGCTGCGCAGCAGCGCATCAGCGGCGTCGGGCGTCGCCCAGCGCAGGCACTCGCGCACCGAACGCTGCCATGGCCGCACGTTCTGGCTGACGTAGGCGCCATGGCGCACCAGCTCGCGATAGTCGTCGAAACCGATGGACCGGCCATCGAGGCGCGCCGCGAAGACCTCGGGCGTCGCCATGCCGGCCAGCACGTCGACCAGGCTGCTCTTGCCGATCCCGGAATCGCCGGAAATCAGCGTGAGCTCGCCCGGCGCCAGCACCAATTCACCGACCTCGAGACCTGCCAGCGGCGGCGTTACGCGCATCCGCTCGATGCGCAAGATCCCCTCACCTGCCATCGGCCGATGGAAAGCCGCTGGCGCAGGCGGTCGATCCGCGTCCAGGCGCATGTAGCGATGCCACAGCTCGAAGGCCGGGGCAGTCGAACGCAGCTGCTGGAAGCTCTGCCGCGTCGCCACCAGGTATGGCAGCAGGCGCCCCAGCAGCAGGCACACGGCGATGAGCGAGGCCCGATCCATGCCGCGCCAGCGATCGGCGAGCAGAAACAGCGAGGTGATGCCGAGCGTAGCCAGCAGTTCGAGCACCAGCCTCCCGGAGGCCACCAGTTCCAGTTGGCGGCGATAGCCATGGCCGAGCCGGGCCGCAATCGCGCTGCAGCTCGCCTTCTCCGCAGCTTCGCGTTCGAACGAGCGCACGTGGCGCAGGCGTCGCGGAAAATCCTCGCTGTGCCAGAACAACTGCGTCATGTCGGCGACGTAACGACGCGCGACCAGCGCCTGCTCGCGACCGTAGGTGCGCGAGGCGGCCAGCCCGAGGCCGACCAGCACCGGCGCGGCCAGCAGCAGCGGAGGCGAGATCCAGAGCGCGAAACCCAGGCTGACCGCCGCGGTGATGGCGACCACCAGCAACTGCTGCAGGGCGCTGAAGCCCTGCACGAGGACCTCGACGTTGTGGGTGAGCACGTTGGCAATTTCCGCGGACGTCGCATCGGCCAGCGCCGCCAGCGGCGCGTCGATCAGCCGCGCATGCACCTTGCGGCGCAGATTCATGCCGTAGCGGCCGACCAGCCGCGCACCCAGCCATGCCGCCTGCCAGCGCAGCAGCGCAAACGCGCCGCTGGCCGCCGCGAAGATTGCCGCTTGCGCGCCGACGCCACGGCGCGCATCGAGCAAACCGCCGCCGAAGGGCAAGGCGTGGCCGGGCTGCACCAGCGGCACCAGCAGCAGCGCCGCCACGCTGCCGGCGACGGCCGCGCCCAGCGACAGCGCGACATACACGGCGGTTTCCACCAGGTCCTTGCGCGCGAGCGTGTGCAGCAGCGCGCGCAACAGGTCCATCGAGCGGACATGCATCATCGAAGGTTCGTCGGGCATCGCCGCCGGATCGCGCGGCCTGTCGGCAGCCGCGGTTCCGGAGGCGCTACCCGACGATTCGGTGCGACGCTGCTCCCTGGCCGGATTTCGCATGCTGGTGAGTGCGGACCACCGGACAGGAAGTTGTCCGCAGCCGGCCCTTTTCGCATGGCGGAATCCGCCCGGGACGCCCGCCGCTCACGCCAGTCCGGGGGGCGACCTGTTCAGTGTTCGCCCATCGTGGGCATCTTGCCCGCCCGCATGCCCTGCACGATGGCCAGCGACCGCGCCACGTGCTGGTCGGGCCGCAGGTGATCGGCCTCCGACGACAGCGTGGCGACGATCCGGCCGTCGCTGGCGATCACGAACGTGGTGCGCGAGATGAAGCCATGGTCGATCGCCACCCCGCGCACGTCGTTCATGCCGGCCTGCGCCGCCGTCATCTTGAGGTCATAGGACGCCGCCACCTTGCCGTTGGGGTCGGAAGCCACCGGAAACTTGCCGGCGCAGTACTTCGGATCGGAGGAGAAGGTATTCAGCCGCTCGATGCTGTCGGCCGACACTCCGATGATGGTGGCGCCGGCCGCGTCGAACTTCGCCTTCTCGGTGGCGAAAGTATGCGCCTCCAGATCGCAGCCCCCGGTGTACGCCGACGGGTAGAAGTACACCACTACCGGCCCCTTCTTGAGGGCCTCCTTGAGCGAGAAGCTGAAATCCTTGCCGGCGCGACTGGCCTCGGCGGTGAAATCCGGCGCCGTGGCGCCGGGCTTGAGCGCGGCAAATGCCGGCACGGCCACCAGCAGCGCCAGCAGCGCAGCCGCGACCAACGATCCCGTAATACGCGTTTTCATTTGCGACCCTCGCATGTGGGCATCGACCCGGCGGGGAATGGCCGCGCCGGGTTCCTGCCAGGTTGATGTTGAACCACCCCGGTGGTTCGTCGGACCCGACCCCGAAGTTACCTCTTCCATCGACAAGGACGTCAGTGCCCGTCGCTGGCGGCGAAAGTGACCCCCGCTGCCGCCGCGCGATCGGCACGCGGCCCGTCGAGCAGCCCGTGCAGCGCGACGACGGCATCGCGCGGATGGCGCCCGCGACGCAGCTGGTGGACACCGCGCCGGATCAACTGCTGCTCGAAGCGATCCCAGCCCGGCTGCGCCGCCGCGTATGACTGGTTTGCACGCAGGCGGGCTGCCGCCTCGCCAGCGGGGACCGGACTCAGCAATGCACCGGCATCGTCGGCCGCTTCGGCAGACACGAACACCGCCCCAGCCAGATCCAGCGGTATCGCCGCAAGCCGGCCGGGGCCCTGCCGCAAGTTGGCCTCGAGCTTCTCCACACCGCTGCGCCGGTGTATGCGCGGCGAGCGGTCGAGCCAGCGCCGGGCGGCACGGTCGTCCACTTGGCACAGCGTGTCGGCCTGCACGTGCAGGTAGTTGGCGACGCCGGTGGCGAGCATGGTTTCCGGCTGCACGAAGACGGCGTCCTCGGCGAGAAAATCCAGACCGTCCAGCAGGCTGTGCAAGGCGAGCGTCGACTTGCCCGCACCGCTCGCGCCCAGCAGCAGCACGCCGCATCCTTGCCGGCCCACGCATGCGCCGTGCAGCGGGATCAGGCCCAGTCCACGTGTCGCGAGGGCGAACACGGCGAATTCCACGAGTTCGTAGCGCAAGTGGTAGGGCCGGTCGAGCATGTCCTCCGAAGCCACTACCAGAGCCTGCCGCTGCGCCGGCGCCAGCACCACGTAGTTCGACGCGTCCATCACGCCGCACAACAGGCCGGCGCCGGATTGCATGCGCACCGGCAGCGGCTCGGCGCCCGACGGCAGGGCACGGCGCGGCAGCAAGCGCAGCTCGACGCGGAACTCCGGCGCGGCCCCCGGCAGGCGATGCGGCGGCAGGCCGGCATAGGCGGTCTCGACCACCTGCAGCAGGGCCGTGCTGGCGCTCTCGAACCGGAAGTCGCCGCCCAGGATCTCCTTGCGCACCGAGAACGTGGGACCGCTGCGCTCAAGGAAAGGATCGGCATCCGCGTCCTGAACGCCGTGGGTGATCGCCAAGGCCATCCTCGTCGCACGCAGCTGGTGGCAAGTACCCCATGAGTGCGGCCACGGCAAGGAAAGGTTGCGCGCGCACGGCCGCGGCTGGCACGACGCGCGCCGCGTCGCGGTGCGGCGGCTCGCCGTCATGCGGGCAACCGAAGCTCCGCGATGGAGCACTCACTTCGGAAAGAGCTGGCCCGAACGCAACCGTCGCCCGTCGTGGCGCCACCACAGCCCGTCCCGCGGCCCCCGGAGGCCATAGTGATGCTGAAGATCCTGGTCGGTCACGCCTATTACCTGAAATACGACCGGAAGCAGTGGGAGCGCGGCAAACCCTATCCCCCGCTCGCCACGATCCAGGTGGCCGCCCTGCTGCGGCAGCTGGGGCACGAGGTTGCGCTGTTCGACGCGATGCTGGCCGAGGGGACCGAGGATTTCGTCGCGTCCTTGCACGACGCGCGCCCGGATCTGGTGGTGCTCTACGAGGACAACTTCAACTTCCTGACCAAGATGTGCCTGGGCCGCATGCGCGAGGCGGCCTGCCGCATGATCGCCGAGGCGCTTGGCACCGGCGCCCGCGTGATCGTCGCCGGCTCGGACGCTTCCGATCACCCGGAGGCCTTTCTCGCTGCGGGTGCGGAGGTGGTGCTGATCGGCGAGGGTATCGCGGCCCTGGCCGAATTGATCGGCCGGCTGGAGCACGCGCCCGGCGTCGCCATCCCGGATTGGGTGGCCGGCCTCGCGGGCGTTGCCGCGCAGACGGACGGCCAGCTGCAGCTGACGCGCATCGGTGCGCTGCCACCGGATCCGCGTCTGGTCGGCCACCCGGCCTGGGACCTGATCGACGTCGAGCGCTATCGCTCCGTCTGGTACGAACGGCACGGCTACTTCAGCCTCAACATGGCGGCGTCGCGAGGCTGCCCTTTCCGCTGCAACTGGTGCGCCAAGCCGATCTGGGGCAACCACTACATGCAGCGCACCCCGGCAGACGTCGCGGCGGAGATGAGCTTCCTGAAACACAGCTTCCAGCCGGATCGCATCTGGATGGCGGACGACATCTTCGGCTTCCGCGTCGACTGGGTGACGGCGTTCGGCGAGCACCTGCGCGCCACCGACGGTGCCGTACCGTTCACCATCCAGACTCGCGCCGATCTGATCAGCGAGCGCATGGCCGAGGCGCTGGCGCAGGCCGGCTGTGCCGAGGCGTGGCTAGGCGCCGAGAGCGGCAGCCAGCGCGTGCTCGACGCCATGAACAAGGGCACCCGGGTTGCCGAACTGATCGTGGCGCGGGAGCGGCTGGGCCGGCACGGCATCCGCGCGTGCTTCTTCATCCAGCTCGGCTATCTGGGTGAGCAGCTGGCCGACCTGCTGGCCACCCGCGACCTGGTCGCGCAGGCGGCGCCGGACGACATCGGCGTGAGCGTGTCCTATCCGTTGCCCGGAACGCGGTTCTATGAACTGGTGAAGGCGCAGCTCGGCCGGAAGACGCATTGGCGGGACAGCGGCGACCTGGCCATGATGTTCCGCGGCGCCTATGACTCGGAGTTCTACCGCAGCGTGCGCGACCTGCTGCACGAGCAAGTCGCGCTGCAGCAGACGAAGGCAGGCACGTCGCCGGAAAGCCGCCGTGCGGCCTGCGCTGCGCTCGACGCGCGCTGGGATGCGCTGATCGCCTGTGAAGACGCGCACCGCAACCATGACGCGACACTGCCGCCCGCGCCACGGCAGATCGCCTTGCAAATGCGCTGATCGCCATGCTGCCGCCGCTTGCCATCGTCAGGAACGGCCTGCGCCGCACCACTGAAGCGCTCGCTGCCGAGCTGGCACTGGCCCGGCCGGGCGGCGAGACGCCCGCATGGAGCGAACTGGAGTGGGAGCTGGCCGCGGCCGCCGCCGTCGCGCATGGCGCGGCGCCGCTGCTCGACCGGTACTCGACCTGGAACCACCCGGCGTGGAGGCTTTTCCTTGCCGGCCAGCGCAAGCACGTCGAGCAGCGCCATCGCCGCATCACCGAGCTGCTCGTGCGCATCGACGCCGGCGCCCGCGCCGGGGGCTTTCCCGTCGTCGCGCTGAAAGGCGCGGCGCTGCACGCCGAGGGCATCTACGCGCCGGGCGAGCGGCCGATGGCCGATATCGACCTGCTGGTGCGCGAAGCCGACGCCGCGGCCGCAGGCGCGCTGTTGCAGGGGCTCGGCTACGTGGCCTCCTTCGCGCAATGGAAACATCGGGTATTCAAGCCCGCCGGCGGACAGCCCTATGCCGGGCTGGGCGAGCACCGCGACGCGCCGGTGAACATCGAACTGCACACGCGCATCCAGGAACGGCTGCCCGTAGCCGCCGTCGACATCACAGAACGGATCTACCCGCACGCGCCAGCGCCGGGCCTGAATCCCTATCCGTCGACCGGCGCGCTGATGAGCCACCTGCTGCTGCATGCGGCAGGCAACATCTGCGGCCGCAGCCTGCGCCTGATGCACCTCAACGACATCTCGCTGCTGGCCGCACGCATGGTCGAGCGCGACTGGAATGAACTCTGGGGCGCTCGTGGCGACGACGCGCCCTGGTGGGCGTTGCCGCCGCTGCGGCTGGTGGCGCGCTACTACCGGCATGCCATTCCCGCAACCGTGCTCGCGCGGCTCGAACGCGACTGCCCTCCCCTGCTGCGCGCGGTCTCGCGACGGCAAACCTTGACCCGCGTGTCGTGCTCCGAGCTGTGGCTGCACGCGCTCGCCGGCATCGAGTGGTCGCGCTCCTTCGGCGAAGCCGCGCGCCATCTTGCACGCCATGTCCGGCCCACGGACGAGGCGCGGAAGGAGCGCGCCGACATGGCGCGCACCCAGCTCTGGCTGCAGGGGCAAAACTGGGTCACCTCGCCCCGGCGCCGGCGCCTGCTGACCTGGCTCATCCGGCCGGTGCCGCGCATGGACACCATGTACGTGGTGCGCGCGGCGCTGGAACCCCGCGCTCCAGCGACGAGCGAGTAGCGGATCCGCCCGCAGGGCACCGACGACATGCACACTGGCGAGCAGTACCACGAATTCATGCTGGCCTCGCCGCGGGACCGGGCCGTGCGGGCCAGGTTCCAGCAGTTGGCGCTGGACCTGCTGCCCGCGGGCGCGGCGGTGCTCGATTTCGGCGCCGGCACCGGCATCGATGCGAAGGCCTATGCCGCCCATGGCCACCCGACGTTCGTGTTCGAACCAGCAGCGGCGATGCACGAATGCCTGGCGCGGTATTGCCGCGACGAGATCGCCCGCTCGGCGATCGTCGCAGTCGCTTCGCCGCTCGCCTGTGAGGTGCAGGCAGTCACGGCGAACTTCGCGGTCTTCAACCATTTCGCGGATCATGCCGCGCTGTTCGAGCAACTGTCGCGCGTGGTCCAGCGTGGCGGTTTCGTGCTGGCCAGCCTGCTCAACCCCTACTGCCTCGCCGACGCGCGCTACCGCTGGTGGCGGGCCAACTTGCTGAATCTCGTGCGCCGCGGGCACTACGCCATCCCGAGCGAAAGCCGCATCCACCGTTTCGCGCCGCGGATCGTGGCGCGGGCGGCGGCGCCGCATTTCCGGCTGGAGCGCCTGGCGCCCCGCGGGCTCGGGCTGGCCTTCGAGCTCTACGTGTTCCTGCTGTTCCGGAGGGTCTGACGATGTGGAAGGACTGGGTCAGGCTGTTCG
>NZ_JABFWW010000102.1 GCF_013362045.1 Frateuria sp.
CAGGTAGTCGAAGGTGACCTCGTCCGGCGCGATCAGGCCCGCGCGCGCGCCGGCTTCGATCGACATGTTGCACACGGTCATGCGCTCTTCCATCGAGAGCGCCGCGATCGCCGCGCCGCGGTACTCGATCACGTGGCCGGTGCCGCCGTCCACGCCGATGCGGCCGATCACGTGCAGGATCAGGTCCTTGGCGCCCACGCCCGGGAGCAACGCGCCGTCGACGTGGATGGCCAGCGTCTTCGGCTTCCGCTGCAGCAGGCACTGCGTGGCCAGCACGTGGCCCACCTCGGTGGTGCCGATGCCGAAGGCCAGCGCCCCGAACGCGCCGTGGGTGGAGGTATGGCTGTCGCCGCAGACGATGGTCATGCCCGGCTGCGTGGCGCCGAGCTCCGGGCCGATCACGTGCACGATGCCGCGCGCGGCGCTGTCCCAGCCGTGCAGCTCGATGCCGAAGGCGCGGCAGTTTTCCTCCAGCTGCGCGACCTGCGCGCCGGCCTCGGCGCTGGCGTAAGGGCGCGTGCCGTCGGCGGACGGCGGCAGCGTCGGCGTGGAGTGGTCGAGTGTGGCCAGCGTGCGTTCGGGGCGGCGCACCGCCAGCCCGCGCGTGCGCAGCTCGTCGAACGCCTGCGGCGAGGTGACCTCGTGCACCAGGTGCAGGTCGACGTAGAGCACCGCCGGCGTGTCGGGCGTCTCCGGGATGACGACGTGGGCGTCCCACAGTTTGTCGAACAGCGTGCGGGGGGTCATGCAGGGGCTCCCATGGATGCGGGCCTTTCTTGAGGAGTGCGGCCATGGATGGCCGCCTTTTGACTTTCGCGCTCATGGACGGGCGCATAGACCCACGTCAGCCAGCGATGGCGATCCGGCGTGCGGCCGTCGAACAGGCCGAAGAACGCCTCGCGCAGCGCGCGCGTCACCGGCCCGGGCGTGCCGTCGCCCACGGGCTTGCGGTCGACCGAGCGCACCGGCGTGATCTCCGCGGCGGTGCCGCACAGGAACACTTCGTCCGCGCCGTACAAGGCCTCGCGCGGCAGCTCGCGCTCCTCCACCGCCAGGCCCGCCTCGTGCGCCAGCGTGATCACCGTGTCGCGCGTGATGCCGGCCAGGATGCCGGCGCTGGTCGGCGGCGTGAGCAGCCGGCCGCCGCGCACCAGGAACAGGTTCTCCCCGGCGCCTTCGCTGAGCAGGCCCTCGTGGCCCAGCGCGATGCCTTCGTCGTAGCCGCCGCGGCGGGCCTCCAGCGCGATCAGCTGGCCGGACAGGTAATTGCCGCCGGCCTTGGCCCAGCTGGGCAGCGTGCCCGGCGCCGGTCGCCGCCAGGACGACACGCACACGTCGGCGCCGCGCTCGGCGGCGTCGCCGAGGTACGCGCCCCAGGGCAGCGCAAGGATCGCCACCTCCACCGGATCGCCCTGGCGCGGCAGCACGCCGAGCGAACCGGCGCCGCGGAACACGATCGGCCGCACGTAGGCCGAGCCCATGCCGTTGGCGCGGATCAGCTCCAGGCAGGCGGCATCGATCTCTTCGGGGCGATAGCCGATCTCGATCTCGTACACGCGCGCCGATTCGAACAGCCGTCGCGTGTGATCGGCCAGGCGGAAGTAGGCCGGCCCCTGCGGCGTGGCGTACACGCGCAGGCCCTCGAACACCGACGAGCCGTAGTGCAGCGCGTGCGCGCCGACGTGGACGGTGGCCTCGTCCCACGGCCTGAGCCGGCCGTTGTGCCAGAGGAAGGGCGCGTTCATGCGATGGCTCCTTGTGGCGCCGGGGCGGCGCGGCGGGCCGCGGCTTCGCGCGCGATGCGGTTGACGATGGAGAGCACGGCCAGCGCGGTGGCTTCCACGATGTCGTTGCTGGCGGCGCTGCCGTGCCAGACACGGCCCTCGTGGCGCGCGGTGAGACGCGCTTCGCCCTCGGCATCGCCGCCCTCGCCGATGGCGCGCAGCTGGAAGTCGGTGAGCTCCAGCGGACAGCCGGTGGCGCGCTCGATCGCGCGCAGCATGGCCTCGACCGGGCCTTCGCCGATCGCCGCCTCGGCCGCCATGCGGCCGTCCTCGTGCGCCAGCCGCACCGAGGCCGAGGCGCTGCCCAGGTGGCTGGCGCTGTGCAGCTGCGCGATGGACCAGGGGCCCTGCGCGTCAGGGTCCAGGCCCAGCGCGAGCGCGGCCAGGTCTTCGTCGTGGATCTCGCTGCGGCGCGCGGTCAGCGCCTTGAAGCGCTCGAACAGGGCATCGAGCGTGGCCTCGTCCGTGGCGTGGCCGAGCGCGGCCAGGCGCTGGCGCAATGCGTGGCGGCCCGAATGGCGGCCCAGCACCAGCGGGACGTCGGCGACGCCCACGTCCTGCGGCCGCATGATCTCGTAGGTGCCGCGGTGCCTGAGCACGCCGTGCTGGTGGATGCCCGACTCGTGCGCGAAGGCGTTGGCGCCGACGATCGCCTTGTTGCGCGGCACCGGCTGCCGGGTGAGCGTGCTGAGCAGCTGCGAGGCCGCGTGCAGCCGGCGCGTGTCGATCCGCGTGCCGACGCCGTAGTACGGCGCGCGCACGCGCAGCGCCATCACCACCTCCTCCAGCGCGGCATTGCCGGCGCGCTCGCCGATGCCGTTGATGGTGCACTCCACCTGGCGCGCGCCGGCGCCCACGGCGGCCAGCGAGTTGGCCACCGCCAGGCCCAGGTCGTCGTGGCAGTGCGCGGAAAACACCACGTCCTCGGCCGGCACGCGCTCGCGCAGGTAGCCGAACAGCGTGGCCACTTCCGCGGGCGTGGCGTAGCCCACGGTATCGGGCGCGTTGAGCGTGCCCGCGCCGGCCGCAGCCACCGCGGCGAACACCTCGGCGAGGAACTCCGGCTCGGTGCGCAGCGCATCCTCGGCGGAGAATTCCACCTCGTGGCATAGCCCGCGCGCCCGCGCCACCGCGGCGACCGCGGTGTCGAGCACCTGCGCGCGGCTCATGCCGAGCTTGTGCTCGCGGTGCAACGGGCTGGTCGACAGGAACAGGTGGATGCGCCCGCGTCGCGCGCCGTCGAGCGCCTGCGCGGCCCGTTCGATATCGCCGCTCTGGCAGCGCGCCAGCGCGCACACGGTGGTCTGGCGCAGCTGGCGCGCGATTTCCCGCACCGCGGAGAAATCCTCGTCCGAGGCCTGCGGGAAGCCCGCCTCCAGCACGTCCACGCCCAGCGCCTCGAGCGATTGTGCGATGCGCAATTTCGCGTGCCGGTCGAGCGCGAAGCCGGGCGCCTGTTCGCCGTCGCGCAAGGTGGTGTCGAAGATCCGCACGCGCGGCTCCTCGGCCTGCGGCGGATTCGATACTGCTGTGTCTGGGTTCATCGCATGGGCTCCGTCAGGTGGAGCCGAGGCAAAAAGAAACCCCGCAACCGTTGCCGGGTGCGGGGTTTCAGGTTTGTCAGGTCGGATTTTTCTTTACCTGGACACGCCTCAGCCCGCACCTCCGCTGGTAATAAGGAGTACGAGTACGAGGGCAAGAAGGAGCTGGCCGCGAAGCGACGCGAGGCCCGCGATCGTCGGGAGACGATCCATCAGGGCGATGCGACGCTGGCTGTTGCGCTGCGGCATGTCGTCGACCTTAGACGTGCCCGCGCAGGCGTGTCAAGCAGTTTCTTATGACGGTTCGTTCTATGAGTTGAAATAGATGTATGGACGTCCATACGTCCGTTGACGCAGGTCAGGGGAGATGGCGCGGCACTTTCGCCATGAGCAGCCGGACCAGCTCCGGCGCCATGAAGCCGTACCGGTCAGGGATGTCGAGGCAGATCACGGGCTTGCCGTCCAGCGCCGCCTTGCAGGCGGGCGGAAGCCGGAAGCGGTGGGCGCGCTCCATCACGAAGATCCGGTCGGCCCAGGCGGCGAGTTCCGGGGTAATCGGGTTATCGGCGTCGCGGCCGACGCCGGCCGACGCGGTTTCGACGCCCGGCCAGTCCGCGAAGACCTGTTCGGCGGTCGGGCTGCGCAGGCGGTTCTTGCCGCAAAGGAAAAGCACATGGCAGGCCATGGGAAGTGTTGCGTCATCCCGACCGGGCGCGCAGCCATCGATCGAGCGTGGCCTCGTCCGGGGCGAGGGGTTCGGCCTGCGCAGGACGGTCGAGCATCGCGGCCAGCGGCGGCGGCACCGGAACGGGCTGGCCCAGGAGCGGCTCCAGTACGGTTTCGAACTTGGCCGGGTGGGCCGTCGCGACGACGCACCAGGCGCGGCCCTGTCGCACGGGTTCGCGGTCGAGCAGCGCCAGCGCCGTGGCGGTATGCGGGCAGACCACTCCGCCGTGCTCGCGTGCGTGGCGCAACAGGGTGGTGCGAATGGCCGCGTCGTCGAGGCTTTCGGCGTGCAGGTCGCGGCGCAACGCGTCGTCGTTCCCGCGCCAGGTCCAGCGCAGGCGCTCGAAGTTGCTCGGCGCACCGACGTCCATGGCGTTGGCGATCGTGGCGACGGCGTCGCGCGGGCGATAGTCGCCGCCGGCGAAGAACTCCGGCAGGGTGGTGTTGGCATTGCACGCCAGGCGCACCTCGCCGATCGGCAGGCCCATGGCGCGCGCCCACAGGCAGGCCAGCGCATTGCCCAGGTTGCCGGTGGGGACGATGAAGTCCAGCGGCGTGCCGTGCATGCGCCACCAGCCGAGCGCGGCGTGCGCGTAGTAGCCCATCTGTGGGAGCAGGCGGCCGAGGCTGATGCTGTTGGCGGAGCTCAAGGGGACATCGCGCTGCAGGTCGCCGTCGTTGAGGGCGGCCTTCACCATGCGCTGGCAGTCATCGAAGCTGCCGGCCACGCGCAGCGCCTGCACGTTGCCGCCGAAGCTGCCGAGCTGGTGGGCCTGGCGCGGCGAGACGCGGCCGTCCGGGTAGAGGATCGCCACGCGCACGCCGGGCTGGCCATGGAAGGCCGCGCCCACCGCGGCGCCGGTGTCGCCGGAGGTGGCGACCAGGATGGTCAGTGCGCGCGCGTCTTCGCCGCGCAGGCGGCGCAGGCAGGCGGCGAGGAAGCGCGCGCCGAAGTCCTTGAAGGCGGCGGTGGGGCCGTGGAACAGCTCCAGCACCAGCGCATCGGGGCGGGCGAGCGGGCGCAGCGGCGCGTCGAAGGTGAAGGCCTCGGCGCAGATCGCGGGCAGCGCGTCGGCCAGGGCGTCGCCGGCGAAGAACGGGGCGAGCAGCGTGGCGGCGGTGGCGGCAAGATCGCCCTTCGGATCGAACGCAGAAGGATCGATCGTGGGCAACTGCTCTGGGACGTATAGCCCGCCATCGGGCGCCAGGCCGGCGGCGATCGCATCGCTCAGGCTGGCCGCCGGCGCGCGGCCGCGCGTACTGACGTAGCGCAACGCACTCATTCCACCCGCTCCGCACAGGGGCCGTCGACGGGACCGACCAGCACGTCGCTGGCCAGGCCTGCCTCGGCGAAGGCCGCGCGCATCGCGGCGGCGGCGGCATGGGCGGCGCGCGCGTCCTCGAACCAGCCGAACACGCTGGGCCCAGCGCCGGAAATGCTCGCGCCGAGCGCGCCATGGTCGAGCGCGGCCTGCTGCACGCGGGCGAAGTTGGGCACCAGCGGCGCGCGGCGCGGCTCGACCAGCACGTCCTTCAGGCCCTCGCGCACCAACGATGCGTCGCCGCGCCAGCAGCCGGCAATGACCTGCGCGAGGTTGGCGCTCTGCGCGACGAACTCGCCCAGCGCGTAGTGGCCGGCCAGCGCCGCGCGCGCCCGGCGCGTCTCCAGGACGTAGTGCGGGTGCACCAGCGCGCAATGCCACGCCGCCGGCACCGGGATGCGCACCAGCCGCGTCGCGGTGGCGAGCACCAGGCCGCCGAGCAGCTGCGGGCCGACGTTGTCGCCGTGGCGGCCACCGCTGGCCACCGCCTCGCCGTCCATGGCGAAGCCGTACAGCGCCTCGCGCGGCAGCGGCTCGTCGAGCAGTGCATTGGCGGCAACCAGCGCGGCCACGCAGGAGGCGGCCGAGCCGGCCATGCCCGAGCCCAGCGCGATGCCCTTGTGCAAGATGAGCTCAAAGCCGTGTTCCAGCCGCAACGCGTTGCGCAGGGCGATCAGCGCGGCGCCGGCGGTGTTGCGTTCGGCCTCCAGTGGCAGCTCGCGCACCACGCCCTCGATGGCGGCGATGCGTACCACCGGCTCGTCGATGCGCGCCACCTGCGCGCGGTCGCCGGCGCCGGCCAGGGTGTGGCCGAGGATGTCGAAGCCCACGCCCACGTTGCCCACGCAGGCGGGGGCGAAGGCGCTGGCGATGCGGACGGACGACATGAGCGGTTCCTTGATGAGGTTCATGCGCGTGCTCCCTGGGCCTCGGCGATGCGCAGCACGTCGGCGAACACGCCGGCGGCGGTGACCTGCGGTCCGGCGCCGGGGCCCTGCACGATCAGCGGATTGTCGCAGTAGCGGGCGGTGCGCAGCTGCACGATGTTGTCGGTGAGCTGCGTGTGGGCGAACGGATGATGCGCGGGCACCACCTCGAGCCGGACCCTCGCATGGCCGCGCACATCGAGGCTGGCAACGTGGCGCAGCACGCCACCGGCGGCGCGCGCCTGCGCCAGGCGCGCAGCCAGTGGCGCGTCCAGTTCGGCCAGCCCACCCCGGGCGAGGCGTTGCATGAAGGCGTCGGTCGGCAGTGAGGCGAGTGACGGCGGCACCAGGCTTTCCACCTCGACCTCGTCCAGCGACAGCGGCCAGCCGGCTTCGCGCGCCAGGATCACCAGCTTGCGCGCCACGTCGGTGCCGGAGAGGTCCTCGCGGGGATCGGGCTCGGTGTAGCCCTGCGCGCACGCCTCGCGCAGCAGCGCGGAGAACGGCGCCGTGCCGTCGTGGCGGTTGCACAGCCAGGCCAGCGTGCCGGAGAACATGCCCTCGATGGCGTGCAGCGCATCGCCGGTGTCGAGCAGGTCGCGCAGGGTCTGGATCACCGGCAGCCCGGCGCCGACGGTGGCCTCGTAGCGCCAGCGCGCACCGCCGACGGAGGCCGCCTCGCGGATGGCCCGCCAGCGCGCCAGCGGCCCGCTGCCGGCGAGCTTGTTGGGCGTGACCACGTGCAGCCCGGCCGCAAGCCAGCCGGCATAGCGGTCGGCGACCGCCTCGCTGGCGCTGCAATCGACCAGCACCGCGGCGCCCTCGATGCCGCGCACGTGGTCGGCGAAGGCGTCCAGTTCGGCGGGCCGCCAGACCTGCGCGCCGCTGCGGCGGTTGAGTTGCG
>NZ_JABFWW010000285.1 GCF_013362045.1 Frateuria sp.
ATCGATCGCAGGGAGCGGGAGAATCAGGCCAGCGGTGGCCGCAGCGGTGGCGCGGTGTACGGCGACGGAGCCTGCACCCGGCCAGGCCGTGCATAGGCCACGGCAACCGGCGCCGGCGCAGGCAGGCCAGCCGATGGTGCGGGCAGGAGGTTCGAGCAGAGGCCCTGGCATCCGCAGCCATGGGCCGTGGCCGTCCCGCTGCCGTCATCGTGCAGGCCGCAGCAGCCATGGGGCGTGCCCGCGGGGTGATGGCCATGGGCGGGGGCGGCAGGTCCGGCCATCGCCATCACGTGACCCGGCCCGGCCATGGCCAGCGGCGCGACAGCCAGCGAGCCGATCGCCAGCATCAGCCACGCCAGCGCAGCCAGGGCCCGAAGGCCACGGCAGCGAGCGATATGACGCATGGATGCACGCATGAGGCGAGAGTAGCGAGCCGACCGCACCCCCTCAACCCTGGAGAGGGGTCCAAGCCCTTTCCGCGGCTGGCCCACCCGCCCTCAAGCGGCCATCGTCCGGCAGCTCTCGGCGCAGCGGCGGCACGCCTGCGCGCATTCGCCCATGCCGCCCACCTGCTCGCAGCTCCGGGCGCACGCCTCGCAGAGCTCGGCGCAGGCGCGGCACACCGCCGGATGCTGCGGCGACTGGTTGAGCATCACCGCCGCGGCCGCCCGGCAGACCTCGGCACAGCTGATCATCAGCCGCATGTGTCCGGGTGCCACGTGCTGTCCGCCCTGCTCCAGGCACAGGCCCATCGCGTTGGACTGGCACGACTGGTAGCAGTGCAGGCAGGCCTGGATGCACTCCTGGATGGAACCGTTCGAGCTTGCCATGGCGGTCTCCGCGGGTAGCCAAGAACCGCCATCGTGCGCGCGCGGATGTAACCCGCCGGTCGACGCTGCCTCAAGGGTTGCCGGTGCCTTGCAGCACTGCCACGGCATGCGTCGTCGCACGGGAACGGGCATCGAGCCGCGGGCCGCTACGCTGCCTGCTGCCGCGCATCCCCCTCGTTGCCCAGGCGGAAGAAGGCAACGCTTTGCACCAGCGTCTGGGCACGGCCCTTCACCGCCTCGGCCGCGGCAGCGGCCTCTTCCACGAGCGCCGAGTTGCTCTGGGTGACATGGTCGATCTGGCCGATCGCGTGATTGACCTGGTCGATGTCGGCAACCTGGTCGTGGCTTGCGCGGGCGATCGTGCCCACGGCGCGGGAAACCTCGTCCACGCTGCCGGTGAGCTGCCGGATCAGGTCGCCGGCGCGGGCGATGCGGTCGGCCCCGGTCTCCACGGTCGCGCGTGAGTGCCCGACCAGTTCGCGGATGTCCCGGGCTGCGTTCTTCGACTGCGCGGCCAGCGCGCGCACTTCCACCGCCACGATGTTGAAGCCCCTGCCCGCCTCGCCTGCCCGCGCCGCCTCGACGGTGGCGTTAAGCGCCAGGATGTGGCTCTGGGTCGCCAGGCGATCGAGCATTTCGGTGATCTCGCTGATCCGGCGCGACGTGTCGCCTATGCGCTCCATGGCATCGATCGCCTGCTCCATGGCGGCGCGGGTTTCGTGTGCCGCATCCAGCGATGCCTGCGCGCGCTGCTGCGCGCCCTGCGCGCCGTCCGCGCTCGCCCGCGCGTTGCGGGTGAACTCCTGCATGGAGGACACGGTTTCTTCCAGCGCGGCCGCCTGCTCGCTGGTGCGGGCGGAAAGGTCGGCGTTGCCGGAGGCGATCTGGGCGGTCGAGCCGCGGATTTCGTCCGCCGCGCTGCGGATCTGCCCCACCACTTGGTGGAGCTGGCGATTCATGCGGCCGAGGGCCTCGAGCAATTGCGCCGTCTCGTCCCGGCCCTGCACCTCGATGGAGGAGGACAGATCGCCTGCCGCCACGGCTTGTGCGACCGAAACGGCGCGGCCGATCGGCAGGGTGATGCTGCGCGTCAGCAGCACGGTGACGAGCGCGCCGCACAGCGTCGCGCCCAGCGTGACGGCCAGCAGCATCCAGCACGCCAGCCGGTAGGCGGCAAGGCTGGCCTCGTCGATGCGATGTGCGGCGCGCGCCTGGTCGCGTTGCACCTGGGCGACGATGCCGTCGATGGCGGCGGTCGGGGCGCGGTCGATGCCCTTGACCAGGCTGTCGACGACGTGAGGCGACTTGAGGTCGCCGCCGTCGAAGTGCTCGATGGCCGAGAGGTATGCGTGCTGCAGTTGGTCATGCGTGGCGAGCGCCTCGTCGACGCCCTGCACGCTCGATCCCAGCGCCTGCAACCGCAGCCTCAGCCCCTGCAGGTCCTGGCGCACCTGCTCGCTGCGGGCGAGGAACGCGCTGCGGTACTTCGCGTAGGCGGCCGGATCGGCACCGCGCAGCAGCAGGTCCTTCCATTCCTGCACCTGCTTCTTGAACTCCACTTGCGCCACGCGCGCCGCGTCGGCCGCCTGGGCATAGGCAGCAGCCGTCTCGGCGGCCTCCCGCTGGAAACGGTACATCCTGGACAGGCCGGTCCATCCGCCGAAACCGACGATGGCCGTGGCAACCAGCAACAGGGTACCGAGCGCGGCGAGGCGGGTACCGATACGAAAGCGATTGAGGCGGGACAGCATGGGGGCGATGCGACGCGGCGGGGAGATGGGGCTCTATCGGCCCGCGATGCGCGCGCTTTAGCGCACGGCCCGGCAGGCAGCCGGACGACCGCACCCGCCGCCCGCGGCGCCTGATCGCGCATCCGGTGGAGCCCATCGCCCCGTCGTGGCCGATCCTGACGGCGACACCACTCCCGATTGCAAGAGAGAGCAGATGCGGGTGCGCGGTGTGGTCACCCCGCCGACCGGGCTGCTGCGCTCGTGCGGGCTGCGAACCGTCATCAGGGATGACGGCGCGGGATCGGCCTGTTCAACCGGGGTCCGGGATCCGGCTCGTCCGTGGCGACATCGTCGAGGCCACCGGCAGGCTGTCGCAATTCAAGGGCACGGTGCAGATCGAAGGGCAGCGGCAAGGCGCCCGGGCACGGCCCGGCCACCGGCGCCAACCATGGCCGAGCCCGACAGCCGGCGGCGCCGCCTCCGACTTCGGCCTGCTGCGCCTGACCGGCGACGATCGTTTGCAGCGTCGATCTCCAGCATGCGAAGCATCCGATCGACCTCCTGCGGTGAAAGGTCGTCGGCCATCGCTGGACCTGCGCCAGTTGCCACGGCCCTCACTGCACGAGGATCTCGTCGGTGAAGATATATGCCGGCTGCCCGACGCCGTCGTGGCCTGCCGGCAGGCGGCCGTAGTTCTGCGCGGTGACCCGCAGGTAGCGCGCGGTGAGCGGCGCGGGAGCATCGAAGCGGACCGCGTGCACAGTGGCGCGCATGTCCAGCGGGTCGACGACGATCGGGATGGACTGCAGCGCGCGCCAGGCCTTGCCGTCGTCCGACACGGCGAAGTCCACGCGGTGCGGTAGCAGGATCCACGAGCCGCTCTGCTGCAGGAAGCGCAACTGGATCGAATGCAGCGCCATGGGCTGCTGCAGGTCGACCGTCGCCTCCATGTCGCTGCCCTTCCAGCCGACCCACAGGCCGTCGCGGAAATCATCGGTGCCCACGACGCCGTCGACCAGCTGCGCCGGGGTGCCGGTGTAGCGCGGGTCGGGCGCGATGCGATAGCTAACCGGCTTGCCCAGCGCCCGGTTGTCGACAATCTCGAACGTCTGGCTGGGCAGGTACGGCACGCCGTGGCGGAACGGCGCGACCCTGATCGTCCCCGGCGCATAGCGGTCCAGCACGTCGCCGAAGGCGGGTGACTGCGCGGTGGGCTCGCTGCCGTCGAGGGTGTAACGCAGCTGGACATCGTCGAAGCCGCGCGCCGCGCGCAGGCGCCAGCGCAGGTGTTGTGGGTTGAAGCTGAGCTGGTAGTCGACCAGGTCGCGGTCCTCGGGGCCGTAGGCGACGTGCCGCGCATCCAGCCACGGGTATTGCGCGCCCACGCGCCGCTGGAAGTCGGCGTAGTCGTGCGCCTGCGGGTTCCACAGCCGCTCGGCGAAGGCCAGCACGCGCGGATACAGCATCGCTTCGGCATTGCGCGTGGTCACCCGTTCGCTCCACAGCGGCGCCTCGGCGCCGAGCACCTGGCCGGGGTGCGCGGCAAAGGCCGGGTCGGCGAAGGCATCGGTGCGGTAGAGATCCTCGAGGGTGAGCTTGTCGATCGGCGTGTCCAGGTAGAACGGTCCGGCGACGATCAGCCGGTTGCCGTTGGCCAGCGCCTTGCGCGCCTCGGCAGGCCCGCGCCACATCTCCACGATCGCCTGCGGGTCGGCGCCGCCTTCGAGGATCTCGTCCCAGCCCACCAGCGTCTTGCCACGGGCGGCCAGGTCGCGCTGGATGCGCTTGATGAAATAGCTCTGCAGGCCCTCGCCGTCGGCCAGGTGCTCGTCGTGCATGCGCGCTTGCGAGGGGGCGCTGTCCAGCCATTGCTGCTTGGGCACCTCGTCGCCGCCGATGTGGATGTAGGGCGCGGGGAACAACGCGGCCACTTCGTCGAGCACGTCATGCAGGAAAGCGAACGTGGCCTCGTCGCCTACGCAGTAGATGTCGGCGAACACGCCCCAGCTGGCGGGCACCGGAACGGGTCGCCTGGGGCAGGACAGCGACGGGTAGGCCGCGATGGCCGCCGAGGCGTGCCCCGGCATCTCGATTTCCGGCACCACCATGACGTTGCGTGCCCGCGCGTACTCGACCACCTCGCGGACCTGCTGCTGGGTGTAGAAGCCGCCGCTACGGCTGCCGTCGGCCTCGGTGCGCCAGGCGCCGACACGGGTGAGCCTGGGGTACTTCTGGATCTGGATGCGCCAGCCCTGGTCATCGGTCAGGTGCCAGTGCAACACGTTGATCTTGTAGCGCGAGAGCAGGTCGATCTGCTGCTTGACCAGCGGCACCGGCATGAAGTGACGCGCCACGTCGAGCATGACGCCGCGCCAGGCGTAGCGCGGGGCATCGTCGATGCGCACGGCGGGGATCGCCCGCGTGCCGGCATGCCGCGGCGGCAGCAGCTGCAGCAGCGTCTGCGCACCCCAGAACAGGCCGCGGTCGCCAGACGCGGCGATCGTGATGCGTCCCGGCGCGACGGTCAACCGGTAGGCCTCATCGCCGTGCACCGAAGGATCGATGCGCAGTTCGATGCGGGAGCCTTTCGCCGGAGCATTCTTCAAGTGCAGCACAAGGCCGGTCTGCGCGCGGATGGCATCGCGCAGGAATGACCCGATCTCGCGGCCGCGCGGGTCGGCGGGCGCGACGATGCGCGTATCCCGGCCGAACACGAAGGTTCCCTGGCCGGCCTGGATCGTTTGCGGCTGCGGGATGATCGTCGATGGCGCCGGCGCGGCAACGGCGCAGCCGGCCATGGCCAGTCCAAGCAGCAAGGTCGTCAAGCGTCGCACGGCACCTCCCTTCCTCTACGGAAAAAAGCTCCCCGGCCGAAGCCGGGGCGCGCGAAATCGCGCCGGAGAGGATCCGGAACGACCGGGCCCGCCAGCGCGGGCCCGGAACCATCAGTCGAGCTTGTAGTTGAGCGTGGCCAGGACCTCGCGGCCGTTGTAGTTGGCTCCCTGCAGGGTCGGGATGAACTCGAAGCCGCCCGCGTAGTAGGGAATCTCGCCCATGTTGTCGAAGATGTTGGTGACGCCCAGGCGCACCTTCACCTTCTCGTTGAACTGGTAGCCGACGCTGGTGCTCCAGACGATCCACGGCTTGGTGCGGCCCTTGTAGACGACGCAATCCGGATCGCCCGCCTGCGGCATGATGCCGTTGGGCAGGATTTCGCAACCGCCGTAGTTGTTGGCGCGGATGCTGCCCGCACGATCGCCGTAGAGCGTCGCGTCCCACTTGCCCTCGTGCCAGCTCAGCACCCCGCGCACCTTGCTCGCCACGCGGTCGTAGCGGGTGTTGACCAGCGGGTCGGAGGCGTTGGTGCGCTCCTTGTAGGAGAGGTTGTCGGTGTACTGCAGCTCGAAGTTGAAGGCGCCCCAGTCCTGCGTCCGCAGGGCATAGGTGAGCTTGGCGTCGATGCCGCTGACGTAGAGCTGGGTCTTGTTGATCGGGCCGACGTAGATGGCCGTGATGTTGCCCGAGGCGTCGCGCTTGACGTCGGCGATGGCCTGCTGGCAATAGGCCGAGCCCTGCCCGTGGGCCAGGTACGGCCCGCCGCCCACCACCTTGCCGGTGCGGCAGCCGGCTTCGTCGGCGAGCAGGTCGTCCATGCCGACGTAGTCGATCGCATTGTCGATGCCGGTGTGCCAGTAGTCGGCCGAGACCGCCAGGCCATCCACCCAGGGCAGGTCCCACACGAAGCCGTAGGTCCAGCCGTGCCCGGTCTCCGGCAGCAGGTTGGGGCCGCCGCCCGAATGCTCTGCAAAGTAGGTGGAGTGCTGCACCGCCTGGCAGACCGGGTCATTGTTGATGATGCACTGGTACGGATCCTTGTAGATGCCGACCGTGGAGACCGAGTCCTGCTTGTAGATGTAGTTCATGTCCGGCGCGCGGAAGTTGGTGCCGTAGTTGGCGCGCAGCAGCAGGCTGTCGAACGGACGAAATTCCAGCGCGGCGCCCCAGGTGCGCGCGATGTCGGTGGCGCTGGCGTCGCGGTACTTGTCGATGCGGCCGGACACGGTCGCGGTCAACGTGGAGGCCAGCGGCACGCGGAACTCGGTGGCGGCCGAAATGCGGTTGCGCGTGCCGCCGCCGGTGTTGAGGTCCTGGAACGGGTCGCCGAAGTGGGTGTCGTTGCCGCGCGGGTCGGGCGAGAGCCGGTAGTTCTGGTGCGCCGCCTCCAGCACGCCGGCGAAGCCGACCGGTTGCCCGGTCCAGGTGTTGAACAGGTCGCCGGCGACGTTGAGGCTGGCCTGGTCCAGGCGGCTGGACGCGGTGTTCTCGCCGCTGACGCCGAAGCTCTGGTACTGCGCCGGCGTGATCGGGTTCCAGAAGCGCTGGCTGTTGAGCGCATACACCGGCAGCGTGCTGCCGTTGACGGTGGTGGTGCCCAGCTGCGGCCCGAAGAAGAAGTCGAACATGCCCTGTTCGTTCAGGCCGGTGTAGTACTCGTGCACGATGTAGCGCGCCGTGCCGAGGTTGAGGTCCCAGCTGAAGCGGTCGTCCATCAGCGTGCCGCGCAGGCCGGCGTGGATGTCCCAGTTCTGCTCATCGTCGTGCGTGTTGCCGTAGCCGCCCAGTTCCTGCGGGGTGAGCTGGCGGAAGTAGTTGCTGATCACCTGGCCGCTGGTCTGGTCGTAGAAACCGTTGGGCAGGCCGCCCATCGGATACAGGAACGGCAGCTCGGTGTTGGAGGTGCCCGTTGTCTTCCACAGACCCGCCGAGCAGTACAGCTGCAGGCCGCCGCCGAAGTCGTAGTCGCCGGCGACATAGGCGTCCTGGTTGTCGCTGCCCGGGGTCAGCACCCAGTTGCCGAAGAGCGCCGGCTGCGTGCAGTAGTAGCCGTGGTCGGTGACGTCGGCGGTGTTCACCGTGTGCCCGGTGGTGGAGACCGTCTGCGAGTGGCGCAGCGCGAAGTTGTTGCCGAACTGGCCGCAGGCACTGGCCGGCGGCGCGATGTAGTTGCCGTTGGCGTCGTTGAGCGCCAGGCCCGGGTAGGTGTTCCAGCCGAACAGGCGCGCGTTGTAGTCCCACGCGCCGTAGCCGGCGTCGGTTTCCGAGTCGGTATAGGGGCGGTCGCGGCCCCACAGCGCGTTGCGGTGCGAGCGTTCGAGGTTGTAGACCACATGCCAGTGGTCGCCCGCGCGGCCACCGATGAAGTTGAGGTCGCCGTACTCGCGCCCGCCATGGGTGGCGCCGCCGAGGCTGAACTGCACCTCATCGCCCTCGTAGTGCTTCTTGAGGATGATGTTGACCACGCCGGCGATGGCGTCGGAGCCATAGATCGATGAGGCACCCGCGCCGACGATCTCGATGCGCTCGATCATCCCGGCGGGAATGTTGTTGTAGTTCTGGAAGTTCTGGCGGCCGCCCGCGGCCTGCGGGTAGTCCGCCACGCGATGTCCGTCGACCAGCAGCAGGCTGCGTCCGGGGCCGAGGTTGCGCAGGTTGAGCTGGCGCGCGTTGACCGAGGTGCTGCCCCAGGTCGGCGGCGTTTCGGGGCGGCCCACCTGGGTGAGCGAGTCCATCACCTCGTAGACGGTGGTGAAGCCCTCGGCCTTGATCTGTTCGCCGGAAATCACGGTGACCGGCGTGGGGCCCTCGATCTGCGCGCGCGCGATGCGCGAACCGGTCACCAGAACTTTCTGCAGGGTGACCGGCTTCTTGTTCCCGGTGGTGTCGGCGTTGCCCGACTGGTCCTGCGGCTGCCCGTTCGATCCGGCCGTCTGCGCGAAGGCGCCCAGCGGCAACAGCATGGCGACGGCAAGCGCGCCGGCGAGCGCGTTGCGGCGAAACATGGTCACGTGATGCATGAGATGCCCTCCCCGGGCAGCAACGAAATGGTCGGGTTCGACATGCGCCAGCGATGCGGCGGGCCGCCTGGACTACTGGCGGAAAGCAGTTCCCTTCGCGGGCGATGCCTTGAACGGCTCGATTGTTTTAAATCGATCTAAATAGATCGATCCATAAGGTAATCACAAGCCGCCGCGGACGCATCTTGCAGAGCAGCACGCCTCAGCCGCCCTTCCGGGCAGGCGTCGTTGGCTCACGGGTTCGCGCAGTTCTCCGACGGATGCCGTTGCACCGGGGCGTAGCTGCCTGACGACACCCGGCCCCATCCGCGGGCAAGCACGGCCGCCAAGCGATTGACGCTGCCGCCCGCCTTGGGCAGGTGCCGTGCGCAGGCCGGAGCGGCCGACCGCCAGCCACGCGATGCCCGGTCACGCCGATTGCGCGGCACACGGCCTCCCACGGGCTGACAGCTGCGTGAACGGTCTGTCATCATCGGGCCTTGTGCTGTCCGAACGGCGCAGATCCGTTCCACACCGATCCGGGAGCCCGCATGTCTTCACCCAGTTCCATCCGCCGCGACGTCGGCCCATTCGCCCTCATGCTGACCGGCCTGGGCTCGATCATCGGCTCCGGCTGGCTGTTCGGCGCCTGGCGCGCTGCCGGCCTGGCCGGCCCCGGCGCCGTGTGGGCGTGGGTGCTGGGCGCGGCGATCATCATGACCATCGCGCTGACCTATGCCGAGCTGGGCGCGATGTTCCCCGAGTCCGGCGGCATGGTGCGCTATAGCCACTACTCGCACGGCTCGCTGGTGGGCTTCATCGGCGCCTGGGCGAACTGGATCGCGATCGCCTCGGTGATCCCGGTGGAGGCCGAGGCCTCGGTGCAGTACATGGCCTCGTGGCCGTGGCAATGGGCGCAGGATCTGTACGTGCACATGCCCGACGGCCACGGCGAGCTGACCGCGGCCGGCCTGGCCATCGCCGCCGTGCTGGTGATCATCTATTTCCTGTTCAACTTCTGGAGCGTGAAGCTGTTCGCGCACTCCAACACCGCGATCACCGTGTTCAAGCTGGTGGTGCCGGCGGCGACCGGCCTGGCGCTGATCGCCAGCGGCTTCCATGGCGAGAACTTCTCGGTGGGCGTGCACGGCGGCAGCCACGCGATCGACTTCGCGGCGGTGCTCACGGCGGTGGCGACCGCGGGCATCGTGTTCAGCTTCAACGGCTTCCAGAGCCCGGTAAACCTCGCGGGCGAGGCGCACAACCCCGGCCGCAGCATCCCCTTCGCGGTGCTCGGCTCGATCGTGCTGGCCACGATCGTCTACGTGATCCTGCAGGTGGCCTACATCGGCGCCGTGCCGCCGGACCTGCTGGCCAAGGCCGGCTGGCACGGCATCGACTTCCGTTCGCCGTTCGCGGAGCTGGCAATCATCGTCAACCTGCACTGGCTGGCGATGCTGCTCTACCTCGATGCCTTCATCAGCCCCAGCGGCACCGGCATGACCTACACCGCCACCACCGCGCGCATGCTCTACGGCATGGAGCGCAACGGCACCATGCCGGCGGTGCTGGGCCGCGTGCACCCGAAGTGGGGCGTGCCGCGCCCGGCGATGTGGGTCAACCTGGTGGTGGCCTTCCTGTTCCTGTTCTTCTTCCGCGGCTGGGGCACGCTGGCGGCGGTGATCTCGGTCGCCACGATCATCTCCTACCTCACCGGCCCGGTGAGCGTGATGACGCTGCGCCGCACCGCGCCGGGCCTGCACCGCCCGTTCCGCCTGTCCGGCCTGCCGCTGATCGCCGGCGTCGCCTTCATCATGGCCACCGAACTGCTGTACTGGGCGCGCTGGCCGCTGACCGGCGAAATCATCCTGCTGATGGTCGTGGCGCTGCCGATCTACTTCTACTTCCAGGCCAAGGGCGGCTGGCACGACTTCGGCCGGCAGATGAAAGGCGCCTGGTGGCTGGTGTTCTACCTGCCGGTGATCGCCGCGCTGTCCTGGGGCGGCAGCACCACCTTCGGCGGCAAGGGTTATCTGCCTTATGGCTGGGACCTGGCCGCGGTGGCCGTGGCCGGCCTGGTGTTCTACGGCTGGGGCGTGAAGTCCGGCTGGCGCACGCCGTCGGTGGAAGCCGCCGAGCTGGAGGCGCAGGCCGCCCCGAATGCACCGCTGGTGCCGCCGGACGAAGAGACGGCCGAGCGCATCACCGGGCATTGACGCGTTGCTTTGCCATGCGGACTGGATGATGCTGCTGCGTCTGCCGGACACGAGGTCCGGCAGGCGCATGTCATCAATGGAGATGGAGAGTCATGAAGCAAGCATCAGGGAAATACCTCATTGCGGCCGGCCTGCTGGCGCTGGTCGGCTGTTCGGCAACGCCGACCAGGCCCAGCGACACCATGCCGGGCGTGGTCTACGACAAGCCGGAGGCGACGCTCCAGAAGGCGGCCATCGATGCGCTGGTCGCCAACGGCTTCGTCGTGAACAAGTCCACCGCTGAGTACGTCGAAGGCGCGCGGCCGCACAAGGTCGGCCTGCTGGTTGGCTCCGGCGGCGAATCGGCGGGCGTGTGGCTGTCCTCGCTGGGCGCCGACAAGACCTCGGTCAAGGTGAACACCGCCAAGTCCTTTGCTGGCATGGCCGGCCAGAAGAACTGGGACAAGGAAATCCTTGCCCAAATGGACAAGAGCGTCGGTCCGCACGAGTAATGAATGACGCGAGGGAGGCCGTGAAAAGGACCTTGTGCCTGGTCTCCCTCGCTTCCAGCCTTGGTGGCTGCATGGCAACCACGGGCGACTTCCGGCCCTTGAGCGGATCCTACGCGGCGAGGCCTGCGGACTGCGACGTACGGGTTTTCCGAAACACCCGCCCCGACCGCCCGTTCGTCGCCATTTCCCGGTTGAACGTGCACGTGGAAAAAACCGTCTTCGCTCCGTCCGATTTCTCCTCCGCCGTCGGCGAACTGAAGCGCCAGGCGTGCCGCTCGGGCGCGAACGGCGTCATCGACATCCAGGAGAGCCATTCCAGTTATCTGGAAACGCGGATGTACAACCTGTCGGCGACCGGCATCCGGCTCAGGGAACCTAGCCCGCGCTAGGGCCAGGGGCCGCATCGGCAGAAGCGCGAGCCCACCTTGTTACGTTGGGCTTCCTTCTCACCGCCGGGCATGGCCGGTTCTGACGGCTAGCCCAGCGCCAGCACATCCCCCAGCAGCGCCTGCGCCGTCACCTCCGGCCCCGCGCCCGGGCCCTGGATCACCAGCGGCTGGGTGTTGTAGCGGGTGGTGGTGAGGGCGAACTGGTTGTCGGTGCCGTAGAGGCGCGCGGCCGGATGCGTCGGCGGTACCTCGACCAGCCCGACGCGGGCGCGGCCGCGCTGGTTGAGCCGGGCGAGGAAGCGCAGCACGTTGCCGCGTGCGCGCGCCTGCGCGTGGCGTTCGGCCAGCGGCGCATCGAGTTCGGCCAGCCGGCCGAGGAAGCCGGCGGTGTCGACGTCACGCAAGGCAGGCGGCACCAGGCTTTCGACCTCCACTTCGTCGCTGCCCAACGCGAAGCCGGCATGACGGGCCAGGATCAGCAGCTTGCGCGCCACGTCCTCGCCGGAGAGGTCCGAGCGCGGGTCCGGCTCGGTGTAGCCGAGCGCGCGCGCCTCGGCCAGCAGCGCTGAGAAGGGCCGGCTGCCGTCGTACTGGTTGAACAGGTAGGACAGGGAGCCCGAGAACACGCCTTCCAGCGTGAGCAGGCTGTCGCCACAGCCGCGCAGGCGGCGCAGCGTGGAAAGCACCGGCAGGCCTGCGCCGACGGTGGCCGCGTCGCCGTAGCATGCGCCATGGGCGAGCGCCGCCTGCAGCGCGCGCCAGCCGGCCAGTTCGCCGCCGGCCAACGCCTTGTTCGCAGTGACCACGTGATAGCCCTGCGCCAGCCATGCCGCATGCCGCGCGGCGAGCGCGGCGCTGGCGGTGGCGTCGACGATCGCCTTGACCGGCGCGTCGCTGGCGTCCAGCGCGGCGAACAGCGCCGCGTCGTCACGCACATCGCCCTCGCTACGCAGCTGCTCGCGCAGGTTGCGTTGGGCCAGGCGGCCCGGATCGGTCTGCTGGCGGCGCGAGTTGGCCACGCCGACCAGCCCGAGCGGCGTGGCGGCAGGCGTGTTGAGCAGCTTGAGCAGCGCGCCGCCGACCACGCCGGTGCCCAGCAGCACTACCGCGATGGCCGGCGCCGGTCGCGTACGACAGTCCGCCAGCACCGCGCTCATGCGCTCACCCGGCGTTTGGATGGCAGGATGGCCGCTGCGCGATCGAGCGCACGCGAAAGATCCAGCAGCAGGTCGTCGCCGTCCTCGATGCCGACCGAGACGCGCAGCAGGGTG
The DNA here is from genome assembly GCF_013362045.1 of Frateuria sp. Taxonomy (GTDB): domain Bacteria; phylum Pseudomonadota; class Gammaproteobacteria; order Xanthomonadales; family Rhodanobacteraceae; genus Frateuria_A. Next base: position 12,762 of record NZ_JABFWW010000285.1, read on the forward strand.
TCGGCGATGCCGGCGTTGCGACGGGCTTCCGGCGCCATCGCGGCATGGGTCATCGAGGCCGGGTGCGCGATGAGGCTTTCCACGCCGCCCAGCGACTCGGCCAGCGAGAAGTACCGCAGCCCGTCGACGAAAGCGGCGACGTTGGCCTGGTCGCCTGCGAGCTCGAAGCTCAGCATGGCGCCGAAGCCCTGCTGCTGGCGGGCCGCCAGCGCATGGCCCGGATGTCCCGGCAGCCCGGGGTAGTGCACCGCGCGCACGGACGGGTGCAGCGCCAGGCGTTCGGCGATGCGCAGCGCGTTCTCCTGGTGCTGGCGCAGGCGCACGGCCAGCGTGCGCAGGCCGCGCAGGGTGAGGAAGCTGTCGAATGGCGCCCCGGTGAGCCCCAGGCAGTTGCCCCACCACTTCAGCTGCTCGGCCACCGCGGCATCGCGCGCCACCACCGCGCCGCCGACCACGTCGCTGTGCCCGTTGATGTACTTGGTGGTCGAGTGCACCACCACGTCGGCGCCCAGCGCCAGCGGCTGCTGCAGCGCGGGCGAGAGGAAGGTGTTGTCGACCACCAGCAGCGCGCCGGCGGCATGCGCAGCCTGCGCCACGTGGCGGATGTCGGTGATCCGCAGCAGCGGGTTCGAGGGCGTCTCCACCCACACCAGCGCCGGCTTGCGGGCGAGGCCGGCGGCCAGGGCCGCGCGGTCGGTGAGGTCGGTGAAGGCCACCTGGAAGCGGCCCTTCTTCGCCCAGGCGTCGAGCAGCCGCCAGCTGCCGCCGTAGCAATCATGCGCGGCCAGCACGAGGCCGCCGGCCGGCACCAGCTCCAACGCCAGCGCCACTGCCGCCATGCCGCTGGCGGTGACCACCGCGCCGGCGCCCAGCTCAAGTTCGGTCAACGCGTTGCCCAGCAGGTCGCGGGTGGGGTTGCCGCTGCGCGAGTAGTCGTACGGCCGCTTGCCACCCAGGCCCTCGAAGCTGTAGTTGGTCGACAGGTGCAACGGCGGCACGATCGCGCCGTGCTGCGTGTCCGATTCGATGCCGGCGCGCACGGCGCGGGTACAGGGGGCCGATTCGCTCATGGTTTTCTGCTCCGTGGGGGTTTTGAGCCAGGTGGAGTTCAGGCCAGCGCGGCGCGCAGCAGCGGCGCGAGCTGATGGGTTTCCTTGAGGAAGCCGTCATGCCCATAGGGCGATTCGAGGACTTCCAGCGTGGCCGGTCCATGCAGGCGCCGCTGCAGTTCGCACAGGTCGGCCAGCGGCACCAGCAGGTCGGAGGCGAAGCCGATCAGCGTGGCCGGTGTGGGGACGGACTCGGGCCGCACGTCGTGCAGGTCGATCGATTCGGACAGCGCCAGGAAGCGCCCGGCATCGAAGCGCTCGGCGAACCGGCGGCCCTGGTGCTCCAGGTAGTCCTCCACCGGCAGGCGGAAGCGGCCGTCGCGAAGCTCCGGCGCACCGGCGAAGCGGCGGGCGAACTCCTCGCGGCCGCGGTAGGTGGTCACGGCCAGCTGGCGCGCCAGCGCGAGCGCCTCCTCGCCCTGGCCGCTGGCCAGGCCCAGCCGCACGATGCCACGCTGCACGCTGCGCTGGGCCGAGGCCAGCGGATGCGGGCGGTGCGCGCCGGCCAGCAGCACCAGCCGCTCCAGCGCACGCGGGTGGCGCGCGGCGAAGGCCAGCGCCACCATCGCGCCGTAGGAGGAACCGACGAAGGCCTGCGCGCGATGGATGCCCAGCGCCTCCAGCAGCGCGGCCAGCGCGTCGGCCTGGTCCTCGCTGGAGATCGCCTCGACGCCGAGCTCGGCGGGCGCCAGCCAGTCGATCGACAACACGCGGCAGCGGTCCAGGTCGATCGCCGCACCGGCGTCGACCAGCGCCTGCCACCAGCCGGGCGAGGCGGCGTCCTCGAGCGCGGTCACGTCGCGGCTGGCCGAAATGCCGCCCTGCACGATCACCGTGGGCGCATCGGCAGCGCCGCACCACAGGTAGCGAACGTCGACGGCACGCGGGCCCTGCCCGTACTTGGGCGCGAGCGTCATCCGCCGGGTGCTGCGCTGGGCGGTGAGGCCGCCCGGGCGGGCGTCCACGCGCACCGGCAGGTTGACGGGCGAGATGGCGGGCAAAGGCAGCGGCTGGGCGGTCATGCGGTTCTCCGTGGCATCGCCCGCGGGAACCGGAAAGGTCGCCACCCCTCGCCGACGGAAGCCGCCAGCGACGAATCACGCCCATCTCTCGGCGGCGCACGCGCGCCCCGCAGGATTTGGCACCGTTGCGGGACACTTCCCCCGCAGGTTGCCCCGGCATCAAAGGGCCTATCCCTCCGCCGGTCTCGATGAGTGGGACCGATTCTGGGCGCCCAAGCCATACATTGTCAATAGACGTTTAGACGTCTGGATGTCTTTTCCATAGAAACATCGCGCGACGCGCCCCCACCCAGGGAAACGGCCAGGACGAAAGGCCGTTCTCGCGGCGGATCAGCCACGGAGTCCGCATGAATGGACTCTCTTCGCGAGTCCCTGCCCTTCACTCGACCCTCGCCGAAGGGAGAAGGCGCGAAGGCGCGAGCCTCCGGCGTATGCTGATGCCCCCTTCCCCAAGCCTTCCGCCATGACCCTCGCGCCCACCTCTGCGCTGCCCGCGCTGCAGGACCAACTCCGCCAGGACGGCTTCGCCTTCGCCGCCGGCGCCACCATGCGCGGCCTGCTCGACGACGGCGGACTGTCCGACTGGGAAGGCTTTGCCGCCAGCTGGAACGATCTGGCCCCCGATACCTACCTCGCCACGCTCGGCCGCCACCGGCGGCGGCGCCATGCGGTCTATTCGGCCGATGCCAGCGGCATCCGCCGCGAGCCGCACCAACCGCACTACCAGAGCCTGGCCTACAACACGCTGCAGGGGGACATGGAGCGCTGGTTCGAGCCGGTCCAGGCCGATGGCCCCAGCCTGCGATGCATCCTCGGCTTCTGCCATGGCTTCTTCGGCGCGCTGGCGCCGCAGGTAATGCGCTGGCATGTGGAAACGCACCAGTTCCGCATCGAGGCGCGTGCCGGCGAAGCCGGCGAGCCCACGCCCGAGGGCGTGCACCGCGATGGCGTCGACTTCGTGCTGGTGCTGCTGATCGAGCGCAGCAACATCGAAAGCGGCACCACCACCATCCACGCCGCCGACGGCCGACTGCTCGGCAGCTTCACCCTGGCCCACCCATTCGACGCGGCACTGGTGGACGACGCGCGGGTATTCCACGGCGTCACGCCGGTCACGCCGCTGGACCCGGCCCAACCGGCGCATCGCGACGTGCTGGTGGTGACCTTCCGCGATGCCGTGCGCGGCCGCGCCAGGGCGACATGACCATCGCGGCGCGCGAAGCGGTGGGCCGGCGCTTCGATCCGGCGCTGATGCAGCAGGCACGCGCCCGCAGCTGGGCGGTGCTGCACGCCATCGGCGAGCGCATGCAGCCAGGCATCGGCGAGGAGGAAGCCAAGGCCATGGCGGCCGACGTGTTCCGCCTGCACGGCGTGGAGCGGCTCTGGCACCCGACGATCATCCGCATCGGCCAGAACACCACCCGGACCTACCGCCAGCGCTCGCAGCCGGACGTGCGGCTGGGGCAGGACGATCTCTACTTTATCGATCTCGGGCTGGTCTTCGACGGCCACGAGGGCGACGTCGGCGCCACCTTCGCCATCGGCAAGTCGCCGCAGCATCAGGCCTGCGCCGAGGCGGCACGCAGCCTGTTCGAGCGGGTCGCGCAGGCCTGGCGCAGCGAAGGACTGAGCGGCCGCGCGCTGTACGACTTCGCCGCCGAACGCGCACAGGCGATGGGCTGGCGCTTCAACCACGCGATCAAGGGCCACCGCCTGGGCGACTATCCGCATGCGGTGCACAAGGCAGGCGACCTGGGCGCGCTCGACCACGCGCCCTCGCCGGGCCTGTGGGTGCTGGAGATCCAGATCGCCCATTCGGCCGAGCCCTTCGGCGCATTCTACGAGGACCTGCTGGTCGGCCCAGCCGCGGCCTGACGGTCGCGCGCGCGTAGCGTGCACCTTTTCCGCATCCGCTGCTTCCCGCGCGAAGCCTGCGGGAGCCTGCGCGTTTAGCGTGCAGTCTCCCGTCCGGATCTATGCTATCGCGCGATGCGGATAGCGGTCGGCCATGCGGGCCGGGGAGGACTATCCGTGCCCGGGTGCGGGGAGCACCCTTTCAAATCAGGGAACAACACCATGGATTCACGCTCGTCGTTGCACGCACGTCCTGTGCGCCGTCTTCCTGTGCGGCACCCGCTCGCCGCCGCCTGCATTGCCACGCTGTTCGCCCTCGGCGCCCAGCAGGCGGTGGCGCAGGACCAGACGGCGCCGCCCCCGGCCACGGGCGCGACCGCCCCAGCCAGCACCGGCCAGCCGGCACAAGGCCAGGACGCACAGGTCAAGCGCAAGCCGCAGGGCGACGTGAGCAACCTGAGCACCGTGGTGGTCACCGGCATCCAGGGCAGCATCGAAAGCTCGATCAAGGCCAAGCAGAACGCCGATGACATCATCGAGGCGATCTCGGCCGAGGACATCGGCAAGCTGCCCGACGCGAGCATCGCCGAGAGCCTCGCGCGCGTGCCGGGCCTGGCCACCCAGCGCGTGGACGGCCGCGCCAACATGATCTCCATCCGCGGCCTGTCGCCCGATTTCGCCGGCACCACGCTCAATGGCCGCGAGCAGGCGACCATCGGCGAGAACCGCGGCGTGGAGTACGACCAGTACCCCTCCGAGCTGATCAGCGGCGCGGCCATCTACAAGACCCCCGACGCCAGCCTGATCGGCCAGGGCCTGTCCGGCACCGTCGACCTGCATACGATCCGCCCGCTGGACCTGCCCCATTCCGTGCTGACGATGAACCTGCGCGGCGAGGTCAACAGCAACGACAAGCTCAGCCCCGGCAGCGGCGTGGGCGACACCGGCCACCGCCTGAGCTTCTCCTGGATCGACCAGTTCCTCGACCACACCCTCGGCGTGGCGGTGGGCTTCGCCCAGCTCGACTCGCCCATCCAGGAGAAGCAGTACCAGGCCTGGTGGTGGAGCGTGGACAACGGCCCGGCCGGCATCGACCAGAACTGGGGCGGCCCGCACACCCCCGGCATGCCCGACGGCGTGATCTCGCAGGAAGGCATGCAGCTGCGCGCCCAGTCGCAGCGCCAGCTGCGCAACGGCCTGATGGCCGTGCTCGAGTGGGCGCCGAACGAGCATTACCACTCCACGCTGGACATGTACTACTCCACCTTCGGCGCGAAGCGCTTCACCAACGGCGCGCAGTGGTCGAGCACCCCCTGGGACAACGTCAGCTATTCGAACGTGGGCGTCACGCCGGCGCAGCCCTATCCGATCGTCACATCCGGGCGCATCGACGGCATCGCGCCGATCATGCAGAACCAGTACACCAAGGAGCACGACAACCTCTTCTCCGCCGGCTGGAACAACCAGTACGACTTCGGCAACGGCTGGGCGGCGAGCGCGGACCTGTCCTACTCCAGCGCGAAGAAGAAGCTGCACGACGCCTACCTGTTCGCCGGCCTGCCCGGCGGCGCGTTCACCTCGGTCGATTTCAAGACGCCGGTCGGCGGCGGCTACCCCTGGTTCGTGCCCGGCGTGAACCTGGCCGACCCGTCGGCGGTGGTGTTCACCGACCCGGACAACTACGGCTACAACGGCCGCGAGGAGTTCGACCACCAGAAGGACACGATCAAGGCCGTGCGCCTGGAAGTGACCCATCCGCTGGGCTGGATCTTCAGCGACATGGCGCTGGGCGTGGACTACTCCGACCGCGTCAAGACCAAGCAGGCCGACGTGAACTTCGCCTGGTTGAACGGCAACGGCTCGACCGCGGGCACCTATGACAACCACTTCGGCGCGCCGATCGGCTCCGTGGACGGCGCCACCTCGCTTCGCTACGGCGGCATCCCGGGCATCGTCTACTACGACGTGCTCGGCGCGCTGCGCAACCAGTTCTACACCACCCCGCGCAACGGGCTGGCCGACTACAACCGCAACTACACGGTCGAAGAGAAGGTGCCGCTGGCCTACGCCAAATTCAACATCGACACCACGCTGGGCTCGATACCGCTGCGCGGCAACGTGGGCGTGCAGTACGTGCACACCGACCAGTCCTCCAACGCCCTGCAGACCAACGGCGACACGCTGGTCGGCCGCATCTCCGACGGCGCCAAGTACAACGAGGTGCTGCCGAGCCTGAACCTGGTGGCGCAGCTCACCGACCGCCAGTACCTGCGCTTCGGCCTGGCCAAGACGATGGCGCGCGGACGCATCGACGACGAGAAGGTGGCCACCTCCGCCAGCGTGTCACAGGTCAAGGAAGGCCCGGCCGCCGGCCAGGTGCTGTGGTCCGGCAGCGGCGGCAACCCGCACCTGCGGCCGTACGTGGCCGTGGGCACCGATCTGTCGTACGAGTTCTATTTCGGCAAGTCCAGCTACCTGGCCGCGGCGGTGTTCAACAAGAACCTGCTCAACTACATCTATACCCAGACCACGCTGGACTACGACTTCTCGCACTACACCAACGACAACCCCACGCTCACGCCGACCAGCACCCGGGGCTCGTTCACGCAGCCGGAGAACGGCACCGGCGGGCGCATGGAGGGCCTGGAGCTGTCCGGCGCGCTGGAAGGCGGCCTGATCACCCCGGCGCTCACCGGCTTCGGCGTGCAGGCCAATTTCTCGCTGACCAACAGCTCGATCCCGCAGGGCTCGATCTCGGCCATACCCGGCGGCCCCAAGACCCTGCCGGGCCTGTCGCGCAAGGTGGCCAACCTGACGGTGTACTACGAGAACCACGGCTTCTCCGTGCGCGTGGCCGAGCGCTACCGCTCGTCCTTCACCGGCGAGGCGGTGGCCCTGTTCGACCAGCTCGGCTACACCAAGGTGCAAGCCAACAAGCAGACCGACCTGCAATTGGGCTACGACTTCGGCGAAGGCCGCTGGCAGGGCCTGTCGCTGCTGCTGCAGGTCAACAACCTCACCGACACGCCGGACCAGACCCAGCAGATCTCAGGCCTGCCCAACAACGTGCAGGTCGCCCGTCCGCTGGAGTACGACACCTTCGGCCGCACGGTGATGTTCGGGGTGAACTACAAGCTGTGACCACGTGCGCCGGACCGGGCTGCTGTGCCCGGTCCGGCGCCATGGTGCGCGCGGCGATCCTGTGCGCATACTTCCCGCATGCGCGCCGCCCGGCACGCCATGGGGAGAGAATCGCCGATGCACGCTGCCTACGTCCTGCGGCCACTGGCCGCCATGCTCGCCTTCGTGATCGCCACCGGCGCGGCGCAAGCCGATGCAGCGCCGGCACGCGATCTGACCGAGGCGATGACCATGCTGCGCCATGCCATCGGCGTGCCTACCGTCAAGGGCCAGCACCAGGTGCCGGTACTGGCCGGCTACCTCGCCGAGCGGCTCAAGGCCGGCGGCTTCGCCGCCGGCGACATCCAGATCATCCCCGTGGGCGAGACCGCCGCGCTGGTGGCGCGCTACCGCGGCACCGGCCCGGAAAACGGCAAGAACAAGCCGATCCTGCTCTCGGGCCATATGGACGTGGTGGAGGCCAAGCGCTCGGACTGGACGCGCGACCCGTTCGCGCTGGTCGAGGAAAACGGTTATCTCTACGGCCGCGGCACCGCCGACATGAAGACCGCCATGGTGGTGATGGTGGAGACCCTGATCCGGCTCAAGCGCGAAGGCTTCAAGCCCAGCCGCGACATCGTCCTGCTGCTTTCGGGCGACGAGGAAACCGGCATGACCACCACCCGCGAGCTGGCGCGGCGCTATCACGATGCCGAATTCCTGCTCAACGCCGACGCCGGCGGCGGCACGCTCGACGCCGCCAGCGGCAAGCCGGTGGTCTACCAAATCCAGGCCGCGGAAAAGACCTACGCCGACTTCCGCATCGCCTTCAGCTCGCCCGGCGGCCACTCCAGCGAGCCCACCCCCGACAATGCGATCTACCGCCTGGCGCGTGCCGTCGGCAAGGTGGCTGCTTACCAGTTTCCGCCCATGAGCAACGCCATCACGCGCGCCTCGCTGCACGCCACCGGCGCGCACACGCCCGGACCACTGGGCGAGGCCATGCTGCGTTTCGCCGAGCACCCCGAGGACGCCAAGGCCGCCGCCACCATCTCGGCCGATCCCGCCTACATCGGGCAGGTCCGCACCACCTGCGTGGCCACCATGCTGCAGGCCGGCCACGCGCTGAACGCACTGCCGCAGAGCGCCGAAGCCAACGTGAACTGCCGCATCTTTCCCGGAACGTCGGTGGCCAGCGTGCGCGACACGCTGGCCCGCGTGATCGACGACCCGCACGCGACGATCACCACGCGCGAACCAGCGCCGGTGGAAAGCGCCGCCTCGCCGCTGCGCGCGGACGTGGTCGCAGCGGTGACCGAAGCCGTCCACGCGCGCTTTCCGGGCGTGCAGGTCGTACCCGGCATGTCCTCGGGCGCCTCCGACAGCATGCATTTCCGCAACGCCGGCGTGCCCTGCTACGGCGTGGATGCCGCGTTCACCAAGCCCGACGACACCTTCGCCCATGGCCTCAACGAAAAACTGCCTGCCTCGGAAGTGGCGGCGGGCCTGGAGTTCTGGCACCGGCTGCTGACCCGGCTGGCGAAGTGAGTCCACGCGCGTACCCGCCCTAGCTTCGCCGAAAAGCCCGGGCCGCAACCCGGGCCTTTCGGTTGGCGATTGCAGCCCGCCTCCGCGGACCGCATCTTCCCGCCTCATCCGAGGAAAGCACGGCACGCCGCTGTTGCATCCTCTGCAGCAACACGCCCCATGCGGGGCCAACCGGGCCCACGCAAGCTAGAATGAGCGGCTAGCACATCGACCCACGCTTCCCATGTCCTCGCATCTTGCCGAAACCCGCCGCCGCCGCACTTTCGCCATCGTCAGCCACCCTGACGCGGGCAAGACCACGCTGACCGAGAAGCTGCTGCTGTTCGGCGGCGCGATCCAGATGGCCGGCTCGGTCAAGGGCCGCAAGGCTGCGCGCCACGCCACCTCCGACTGGATGGCGCTGGAGAAGGAGCGCGGCATCTCGGTGACCTCCTCGGTGATGCAGTTCCCCTACGAGGGCAAGATCGTCACTCTGCTCGACACTCAGGGCCACGCGGACTTCTCCGAGGAGTCCTTG
>NZ_JABFWW010000260.1 GCF_013362045.1 Frateuria sp.
CGCGTCAAATGCGATCTCAGCGTGCTACGCCTCTTTGCGCCGTTCGGTTGCGGCGCCGCCGATGCGCCGGCCAAGGCCGGCAAGCCGGAGGACTACCGCCGCCAGTACCTCGCGCCGTCCAAGCCGCTCGATCCAGCGGCCGCTGCGAGCACCGCACCCGCCGCCTCGGTTCCCACGCCGCCGGCCCCGATCCACCTCGACAACGCCGCTCAGTGCGCCGCCGCGCGCGTCAGCGGCGGGCCGCTGCCGCCCGGTTGCCCGAAGGAAGGCCAGGCCATGCCGCGACCCATGCAAGCGCCTGCGACCACCTCCAGCTCATGGGTGCCGGCCAGCGACCAGTTCCACTGAGCGCCGTTGCTTGCCCCTGGCGCGAAGGAGGGGAGTCAACATGGCGGGGCGCGACCTGGTGGCCGGGCGTCTACTCGCCGTATTTGGCGCCAGATATGTTGCCTGCCGCATCCAGCCTGACCTCGAACGGGACGGCACGCTTGTCGTTGCCGGCAAACCGGCGCTGCAGGAGCGACATGCCGTCGGTGGCCACCCACATGGGTCCGCGGTAGCCCACCTTCTGCAGTGTCGTTGCCACGACCTGCGGGTCATCCTCGAGTGCCACCGGCAGCCATGACTTGAAGGCGGCGGGGTCGGTGCTCCGCGCCAGGTGGGCCAGATGGCTTACGCAGGGACTGCACCAGGTGGCCCAGAAGTAGAGGGTGACCGGTTGCCCGCGTAGCTCGCCGAACGTGTGCTTGTGCCCTGCGAGATCGACGAGCGGGGTCTGCGGGATGGGCGTGCCTTCGACCTGGGCGAGGCTTGGCGCAAACAGCCCCAACCGGAAGGCCAGCAACAATGCGCCCGCCATTCCGGTGATTGCGATGCCGGCAAAAGTGGTCCTGGTCATGTGCTTATGGCGCTCCGGCGAGCCAAGCGATGGTCAGCGACGGTGGTTGATCTGACGCCGCCACCTTCCTGTCGCGCGAGGGAACGACCGGTAGCCTCGACGTACGCCCATCACACGTCTCCCAGGCTTCGGGTCATCAAACGAACTGCGTGATCGCATCGAGGCGGCATTGGCAGTGGGGCACCCGGCCGTTGGGTGCCTGCCTTCTGCGATCAGTTCCCGGGTATGTCTCTTGCCGACGCCTGGCGGTAGATGAGCTCCAGGTTCTCCCGGCTGTTCGCGTAGTCCCCGGCCGTCCGGACGACGTTGCGCCATGGATCGCACACCACCGCTTCCGCGTTCCACGTCGAGGCATCGGACGGGTCGGTCCGGGCATCGCGCCCTATGACCACGAAGCCATGGTCGCCGTATCTGAGCTGCACCCAGTCCAGGGGGAAGATCTTCCAGTAGTCCCGCAGATGGACGAAGGCGACGGCGCTCTGCACGCCGCAATTGCCGCAGTGGTAGTGAAGGCCTTCTTTCGCCCAGATGTCCATCAACGCCTTGGCCATGCGCGGCGTGCCCTTCCGGTAGGGATGACCTGCGGCCGCGGCGGCCTTTCCCTCTCTGGTGGCGTCGTCGGTGGTGGCGCTTTGGAGCAGGTGGTGGCTGTACAGCCCCGCGTCCTTCCAGAGGATACCGGCCGGCGGAAAGAGCAAGGTCAGGCCGAGGCTTTTGGCATAGAACTTCCAGTCGTTCGATGCGCCGAAGTACAGATGGGTTTTCACATACGCCTTCGTTTCCAGCGCTGCGGCGCGGTAGCGATCCTTCTCCAGAACAGCCGACATGGCGCAACTCCTCCGATATGAAACCCACCCATCGCCCGGGCTTCCTGGCGGCGATCCCCCAGCCGCAGCGATGCCATCCGGCGTACATCCTCCACCGCACATGGCGGGGCTGTCACGTGACGAACCGTTACGCAACCTCACCCAAGCTTACGCCGGCACGCCTATGCCAGCCCGAAAACGTCGGGTGGGGCGGCGAATCCACCCGTGCGGGTTCTGGGGACATGGCCGCCGGCGCCGCGAGGCCGCCTGGTCCTGGTCGACGGAGAAGGTGGCCGCGGCGGGCCGACCGGCAGGTCCGCGCCGCGATGGTCCTAAGGCTGTCGATGACGGTTGACGGTGTCGCGCAAGTCCAGCGCGGCCTGACGCGCGGCCTGGGCAAAGTCCTCGCCGCTGCCGGCATAGAGGATCGCGCGCGAGGAGCTGATCATGAGTCCGGCACCGTCGGCGGTGCGGCCGTGGCGCAGCACGGCTTCCACGTCGCCGCCCTGGGCGCCGATGCCGGGGACGAGCAGGGGCATGTCGCCGACCAGGGCGCGCACCTGCGCCAGTTGCTCGGGCCAGGTGGCGCCGGTGACCAGGGCGCAGTTGCCGTTGGCGTTCCAGTCGCGGGCGATGGTGCGGGCGAGGTGCTGGTAGAGCGGCAGGCGTTCGCCGCCGGTGCTTTCGACGATGAGGTCCTGCAGGTCGGCTGCGCCGGGGTTGGAGGTGTGGCAGAGCAGGATCACGCCCTTGTCGGCGCGGTCCAGGAAGGGCTGGATGGAGTCGCGGCCGAGGTATGGGTTGAGCGTGACCGCATCGGCGCGGTAGCGATCGAAGGCCTCGCTGGCGTAGTGCTGGGCGGTGGAACCGATGTCGCCGCGCTTGGCGTCGAGGATGACCGGGATGCCCGGGTGCGCCTCGTGGATGTGCGCGATCAGGCGCTCGAGTGCGTCTTCGGCGCGCAGGGCGGCGAAGTGGGCGATCTGGGGCTTGTAGGCGCAGACGAGGTCGGCGGTGGCGTCGACGATGGCGCGGCAGAAGTCGTGGACCGCGTCGGGGGTGCCGCGCAGGTGGGCCGGGAATTTGGACGGCTCGGGGTCGAGGCCGACGCAGACGAGGGAGTCGTTGCGCTGCCATGCCTGGTGCAGGGACTGCATGAAGTGCATGGGGCGCTCCTCGGTGGATGTGGTTTGTTTGTCGCTTCGTTGGTGGTGGGGCAAGAGTGGCCCCTCACCACGGCCTTTTCCCCGTAGAGGAGAACGAGCAGGGCGAAGGACAAAGGCTTTCCCTTCTCCCCAACCCTCTCCCCCGGCTGTGCCGGGGGAGAGGGAGTTACAGCATCAGGCCAGCTTCTTGTACTTCACGCGCTTGGGACCGGCGTCGTCGCCCAGGCGGCGCTTCTTGTCGGCTTCGTACTCGTTGTAGTTGCCGGGGAAGAACTCGACGTGCGAGTCGCCCTCGAAGGCCAGGATATGCGTGGCGATGCGGTCGAGGAACCAGCGGTCGTGCGAGATCACCATCGCGCAGCCGGGGAACTCCAGCAGCGCGTCTTCCAGCGCGCGCAGGGTTTCCACGTCCAGGTCGTTGGACGGCTCGTCGAGCAGCAGCACGTTGCCGCCCTGCAGCAGGGTCTTGGCCAGGTGCAGGCGGCCGCGTTCGCCGCCGGAGAGGTTGCCGACGATCTTCTGCTGGTCGGTGCCCTTGAAGTTGAAGCGGCCGATGTAGGCGCGCGACTGGATCTCGAAGTTGCCGATGGTGAGGATGTCGGCGCCGCCGGAGACTTCCTGCCAGACGTTGTTCTTGGGATCCAGCGCGCCGCGCGACTGGTCGACGTAGGCGAGCTTGACCGTGTGGCCGAGCTTGACCTCGCCCTGGTCGGGTTGCTCCTTGCCCATGATCATCTTCATGAGCGTGGACTTGCCGGCGCCGTTGGGGCCCATCACGCCGACGATCGCGCCCGGCGGCACCTTGAACGACAGGTCGTCGATCAGCAGGCGGTCGCCGAAGGCCTTGGAGACGTTCTTGAACTCGATCACCTCCTGGCCCAGGCGCTCGCCCGGCGGGATGAAGATCTCGTTGGTCTCGTTGCGGCGCTGGTACTCGACGGCGTTCAGTTCCTCGAAGCGGTTCAGGCGCGCCTTGCCCTTGGACTGGCGGCCCTTGGCGGCCGAGCGCACCCACTCCAGCTCCTTCTCGATCGCCTTCTGGCGCGACTTCTCCTGCTGTGCCTCCTGCTTGAGGCGGGCGTCCTTCTGCTCCAGCCACTCGGTGTAGTTGCCCTTCCAGGGGATGCCGCGGCCGCGGTCGAGCTCGAGGATCCACTCGGCGGCGTTGTCGAGGAAGTAGCGGTCATGGGTGACCGCCACCACGGTGCCGGGGTAGTCCTGCAGGAAGTGCTCCAGCCACTCGACCGACTCGGCGTCCAGGTGGTTGGTGGGCTCGTCCAAGAGCAGCATGTCGGGCTTGGACAGCAGCAGGCGGCACAGCGCCACGCGGCGCTTCTCGCCGCCGGAGAGCGGACCGACCTTGGCGTCCCAGGCGGGCAGGCGCAGCGCGTCGGCGGCCACTTCCAGCTGGCGCTCCAGCGCGTGGGCGTCGTTGGCGGCGAGCAGGTTTTCCAGCTGCTCCTGCTCCTTGGCGAGCGCGTCGAAATCGGCGCCTTCCTCGGCGTAGGCGGCGTAGACCTCTTCCAGGCGCTTCTGCGCGTCGAGGATCACGTGCACGCCTTCCTCGACCACTTCGCGCACGGTCTTCTCGGGATCCAGCTGCGGTTCCTGCGCCAGGTAGCCGACCTTGATGCCCGGCTGCGGGCGGGCCTCGCCCTGGAAGTCGGTGTCCACGCCGGCCATGATCCTGAGCACCGTGGACTTGCCCGCGCCGTTCAGGCCCAGCAGGCCGATTTTGGCGCCGGGGAAGAAGCTGAGCGAGATGTCCTTGATGATCTGGCGCTTCGGGGGAACGATCTTGCTCACCCCGTTCATGGTGTAGATGTACTGCATGGAGCCTCCGGAGGCGTGCGCGCGGCGGCCGATGGGCCGCCGCGGCAGAAGGGAAATCGCTAAACCGCGCATTATAGCGGAGGCGCGCCGGGCGAACGACCGCCGCCGTGCGGGCAGTGGCCGCAAGCCCCCGGCAGGGCTACACTTTCCGGCTTCCATCCATCCCCACCGCCGAGGCGACGCATGTTCCCGAAGGATTGCACGATCGAAGGTTTCGACCCTGAGCTGGCTCGCGCCATCGCCGACGAAGCGCGCCGCCAGGAAGACCACGTCGAGCTGATCGCCTCGGAGAACTACGCCAGCCCGCGCGTGATGGAGGCGCAGGGCTCGGTGCTGACCAACAAGTACGCCGAAGGCTATCCGGGCAAGCGCTACTACGGCGGCTGCGAGTACGTGGACGTGGCCGAGCGCCTGGCGATCGAGCGCATCAAGCAGTTGTTCGGCGCCACCTACGCCAACGTGCAGCCGCATTCGGGCTCGCAGGCGAACCAGGCGGTGTACCTGGCGCTGCTCTCGCCGGGCGACACGATCCTGGGCATGTCGCTCGCCCACGGCGGCCACCTCACCCACGGCGCCAAGGTCAACATCTCCGGCAAGCTGTTCAACGCGGTGCAGTACGGCGTCGACGACGCCGGCCTGATCGACTACGACGAACTCCAGCGCCTGGCCAGCGAGCACAAGCCGAAGATGGTGGTGGGCGGCTTCTCGGCCTACTCGCAGGTGGTCGACTGGAAGCGCATGCGCCAGATCGCCGATTCGGTCGGTGCGATCTTCTTCGTCGACATGGCGCACGTGGCCGGACTGGTCGCCGCCGGCGTCTACCCGAGCCCGCTGCCGCACGCGCACGTGGTCACCTCGACCACGCACAAGACCTTGCGCGGCCCGCGCGGCGGCATCATCGTGGCCAGCCGCGAGGCGATGGGCGAGGCGGGCGAGGAGATCGAGAAGAAGCTGCAGTCGATCGTCTTCCCCGGCATCCAGGGCGGCCCGCTGATGCACGTGATCGCGGCCAAGGCGGTGGCCTTCAAGGAAGCGCTGGAGCCGGACTTCAAGGCCTACCAGCAGCAGGTCGTCAAGAACGCGCAGGCGATGGCCAGGACCATCATCGAGCGCGGCTACAAGATTGTCTCCGGCGGCACCCAGAACCACCTGATGCTGGTCGACATGATCGGCAAGGGCGTCACCGGCAAGGACGCGGAAGCGGCGCTGGGCAAGGCGCACATCACGGTCAACAAGAACGCCGTGCCGAACGACCCGCAGAAGCCCTTCGTCACCTCGGGCCTGCGCGTGGGCACCCCCGCCGTCACCACCCGCGGCTACAAGGAGGCCGACTGCGTGGAATTGGCCAACTGGCTGTGCGACGTGCTGGACGCACCGAGCGACGAGGCGGTGATCGCCAAGGTGCGCGGGAAGGTCGAGGCGCAGTGCAAGAAGTTTCCGGTTTACGGTTAAGCGGGGAACGGGGAACGGGGAACGGGGAACGGGGAACGGGGAACGGGGAACATGGAGGTTCCGGTGGCTTCGGATTATCGGCAGTTGCGGATCTGGCAGGGGGCCATGGACCTGGCTGAGCACGTTCAGCGGTTGACCGGAACATTTCCCGCTGGCGAACGCTTCGGGATCACCTTGCAACTGCGACGTGCTGCGGTTTCAGTACCATCCTGTATTGCAGAGGGCAACGCTCGTGGTTCCACCCGCGACTACTACTTGAGGTTTTTGTCGATGTCCGCAGGTTCGCTGGCAGAAGTCGAAACCCAGCTGCTACTGGCTAGTCGGTTTGGCTACATCTCTGAAAGCGCGCTCGCGCCAGTGCTTACCACCACCCATGCCGTAGCGCGCCAGTTGCAGGCGCTCAGAAACGCGCTATCAAAAAAGCTTGCCCCGACCACCCCGTTCCCCGTTTCCCGTTCCCCGTTTCCCAGCCCCTGATGCCCGGCCCCGTCTGCCAGCACGAAGACACCCGCGTGATCGACTCGCGGCTGACCGAGGACGGCGCCACCGTGCGCCGTCGTCGCGAGTGCCCGCAATGCGGCGAGCGCTTCAACACCTTCGAGACGGCGGACTTGAAGCTGCCGGCGATTGTCAAGAGCGGCGAGCGGCGCGAGACCTTCGACGAACGCAAGCTGCGCACCAGCTTCGAGCGCGCGCTGCAGAAGCGGCCGGTGGCCAGCCACGACGTCGATCACGCGGTGCGCGAGATCGTCAACGACCTGCGCCGCAGCGGCGAGCGCGAGGTGCCCTCGCGCCAGGTCGGCGAACTGGTCATGCGCGAACTCAAGAAGCTCGACCAGGTCGCCTACGTGCGCTTCGCCTCGGTCTACCGCAAGTTCGAGGACGTGCAGGCGTTTCGCGAGGAGATCGAAAAGCTCGAGCGCGACCTGCCAGAGCTGGAAAAGCTGCAGTTGTCGCTGCTGGGCGGCGAAGGCGGCGAGCCGCGCCG
>NZ_JABFWW010000137.1 GCF_013362045.1 Frateuria sp.
GAGCTGGCGCCGCTGGTGAACGCGCAGTACGGCGTGTTCTACGTGGCGCGCCGCGAGGACAACGAGACCGTGCTGGACCTGGTCGCAAGCTACGGCGCGGAAAGCCGCGACCAGTTGAAGCCCACCTTCAAGCTGCGCGAAGGCCTGGTCGGCCAGTGCGCCGCCGACAAGCGCGCGATGCTGCTGACCGACATCCCGGACAGCTTCATCCGCATCGGCTCGGGTCTGGGCCACGCGGCGCCGGCCAACGTGGCGATCCTGCCGGCGCTGTTCGAGGACGACGTCAAGGCGGTCATCGAACTGGCCTCCTTCAACCATTTCAACGAGACCCACCAGAGCTTCCTCGACCAGCTGATGGAATCGGTCGGCATCGTGCTCAACACCATCGCCGCCACCATGCGTACCGAGGGCCTGCTCAAGCAGTCGCAGCTGCTCACGCAGGAGCTGCAGTCGCGCCAGACCGAGCTGACCACCAAGCAGGAAGAGCTGCACACCACCAACGAGGAGCTGCAGGAGAAGGCCCAGTTGCTGGAGAACGAGAAGAAGCAGGTGGAAGCCAAGAACTTCGAGATCGAGATGGCCCGCCGCGCGGTGGAGGAAAAGGCCGAGCAGCTCTCCCTCACTTCCAAGTACAAGTCCGAGTTCCTGGCCAACATGAGCCACGAGCTGCGCACGCCGCTCAATTCGCTGCTGATCCTCTCGCGCCTGCTCGCCGACAACCCGCAGGGCAACCTGAGCGAGAAGCAGACCGAGTTCGCCCGCACCATCCACTCGGCCGGCTCGGACCTGCTCAGCCTGATCAACGACATCCTCGACCTTTCCAAGATCGAGTCGGGCACCGTGTCCATCGAGATCGGCGACATGCCGCTCAGCGGGCTCAAGCAGCACATGGAGCGCACGTTCCGGCAGCTTGCCAGCGACAAGGGCCTGGAGTTCAGGGTGGAGTTCGACCCGGCGCTGCCGGCGGCGATCCGTACCGACGAGAAGCGCCTGCAGCAGGTCGTGCTGAACCTGCTCTCCAACGCCTTCAAGTTCACCGGCGAGGGCAGCGTCACGCTGGCCGTGCGGCCGGTGTCGGGCGGCTGGAGCACCAACCACCCGGTGCTGCGCTACGTCGACCGCGCCATCGAGATCGCCGTCAGCGACACCGGCATCGGCATCCCCAAGGACAAGCAGAAGCTGATCTTCGAGGCTTTCCAGCAGGCCGACGGCACCACCAGCCGCAAATACGGCGGCACCGGCCTGGGCCTCTCCATCAGCCGGGAGATCGCGCGGCTGATCGGCGGCGAGCTGCAGGTGCGCTCCACTCCGGGCGAGGGCTCCACCTTCACCCTGTTCGTGCCGATGGAGGCGGTCTCGCTGGCGGCCCTGCCGCTGGGCAGCAGCGAGGCCCGCTACAACAGCGGCGCGATGGTGCCCGGCGTGCTGCCCACGCAGATGGAGGTCACCGACGACCGCGACGCATTGGGCGACGCCCCGTTCGTGCTGATCGTCGAGGACGACCCGACCTTCGCCTCGATCCTGCTGGACATCGCCCGCGAAGCGGGGCTCAAGGGCGTGGTTTCCACCGCCGGCGCAGGCACCCTGGCGCTGGCGCGCAAGCTGCAGCCGCACGCGATCACGCTGGACCTGGGCCTGTCCGACATCGACGGTTTCGTATTGCTGGACCTGCTCAAGCACGATCCGCAGACCATGCACATGCCGATCCAGGTGATCTCCGGCGCCGACAAGCTCGCCTCGACGCTCGACCTGGGCGCGTTCGGCGTCACCGAGAAGCCGGCCGCGCCCGAACAGCTGTCCGAGGTGTTCACGCGCCTGGCCCACCATGTACGCCGGTCGCCCACGCCGCGGCCGGCGCCGGAAGCGACCGTCGGCCTGCACGCGGTGCCCGAACTGGCCGGCGCGCGCATCCTGATCGTCGACGACGACATCCGCAACATCTATTCGCTGACCAGCGTGCTGGAAAGCCACGGTGTGGAAGTGCTGCACGCCGAGGGCGGCCGGGAAGGCATCCTGATCCTGGAGCAGACGCCAGGCATCGACATCGCGCTGATCGACATCATGATGCCGGAGATGGACGGCTACGAGACCATGCAGCAGATCCGCGCGAAGCCGGCGCTGACCGAAGTGCCGCTGATCGCCGTGACCGCCAAGGCCATGAAGGGCGACCGCCAGAAATGCCTGGACGCCGGCGCGTCGGACTACATCGCCAAGCCGGTGGACATCGAGCTGTTGCTGGCCCTGCTGCGCGTGTGGATCGCCCGGGCGCGCGAGCGCGCGCTGGCCGTCGCGCCGTAGCGTGGAACCCTGCCCATGAACGCCCCCGTTTCCCGCCTCCCGCTTTCCGCTGCCGCCCGGCGCATCCGCTCCTCCGACCCGCCCGAGCGGGCGCGCATCCTGATCGTGGATGACGACGAGCGCAACCTGCTGGCGATCCGCACCGTGCTGGAGGACGTCGCCGACGTGGTGCTGGCCAAGTCCGGCGAGGAAGCGCTGCGGCACCTGCTCAAGGGCGAGTTCGCGGTGATCCTGCTGGACGTCTACATGCCCGGCATGGACGGCTACGAGACCGCGCAGATCATCCGCGCGCGCGAACACACCAAGCGCATCCCGATCATCTTCCTGTCGGCGGTCAACAAGGAGACCGAGCACCTGATCCGCGGCTACTCGATGGGCGCGGTGGACTACGTGTTCAAGCCGGTCGAGCCGGTGGTGCTGCGCTCCAAGGCGGCGGTGTTCGTCGACCTCTACATGATGACGCGCGAGGTACGCCGCAAGGCGCAGCAGGAGCAGCAGCTGCTGGATGCCAACCTGCGCGCCAACGCCGAGCGCCTGCGCGCCGAGCAGGAACTGCGCCTGGCCGAGCAGCGCCAGGCGGCGATCATCCAGTCGCTGCCCATCATCCTGTACCTGGAAGAGCAGAACGCGGCCCCGCGCATTCCCAAGTTCGTCAGCGGCAACTTCAAGACGGTCACCGGCTTCGACTTCGAAGAGGTCATCGCCACGCCGACGCTGTGGCTGGACCGGCTGCACCCGGACGACCGCGAGCGCGTCACCGCCGCCCTGCGCGCACGCCGCGACGGCCGCGCCTATGCGGTGGAATACCGCTGGCAGTGCGCCGACGGCACCTACAAGCACTTCCTCGACCAGGCCGTGCTGCTGCGCGACGCCGAAGGGCAGCCGCTGGAATACGCCGGCACGCTGCTCGACGTCACCGATCGCAAGGATCTGGAATCGCAGCTGCTGCACGTGCGCAAGATGGATGCGCTGGGCCAGCTCACCGGCGGCATAGCGCACGACTTCAACAACCTGCTGGCCGCCGTGCTGGGTGGCCTGGGCCTGATCGAGCGCCGCGTGGCGCTGGCCGACGACCAGCGCAAGGTGCTGCAGATGACCCGCCACGCCGCCGAGCAAGGCGCCGAACTGGTCTCGCGCCTGCTCGCCTTCGCGCGCAAGCAGAAACTCGCGCCGGCGCGAGTGGACATGGAAGACCTCGCCGGCTCCGTCAGCCAGCTGCTGGCGCACACGCTGGGTGGGCTGGTGACGCTGGAGTGGGAGCTGGGCGAGAACTTGTGGTCGCCCTACGCCGACGAAACGCAGCTCGAGCTGGCGCTGATGAACCTGGCGATCAACGCCCGCGATGCCATGCCCGATGGCGGCAAGATCCTCATCGCCTGCCGCAACGTCAGCCTTGCGGGCGACGACGGTACGGCCGCGGGCGACTATGTGGTGCTGGCGGTCTCCGATACCGGCTGCGGCATCGCCCCGGACATGCTCGAACGCGTCGCCGAACCGTTTTTCACCACCAAGGCGGTCGGCAAGGGCACCGGCCTGGGCCTCTCGATGGTCTACGGCTTTGCCCAGCAGTCCGGCGGCACCACGCGCATCGAAAGCCGGCTCGGCCACGGCACGACGGTCGAGCTGTGGCTGCCGCGCGCCCCGGATACGGCGCGCCGCGTCGCGGCGGGCGCCAGCGTCGACGGGTTCGCGGCGCGCAACCGCGAGCGCCACATCCTGCTGGTCGACGACCACGAAGGCGTGCGCGCCACCACGGCGGCCATGCTCGAGGACCTCGGGCACCGGGTCACCATGGCGGCCGACGGCGGCCACGTGGGCGAGCTGATCGAAGCCGACGGCCTGCAGGCGATCGACTTCATCATCAGCGACTACGCGATGCCGCTGGTGTCCGGCTCCGAGGTCATCCGCAAGCTGCGCGCCGTCAAGCCGGGACTGCCCGGCATCATCATCAGCGGCTATGCCGATACCGCGGCGATTTCCGGCGCGCCCGAAGGTGTGGTCGTGGTGGCCAAGCCGTTCACGGCCAGCCAGTTGCAGGACGCCATCAGCGCCGCCGTCGCCGGCCCCTAGCGGAAGCATTCCGCACTGTCCGGGCATGGCGGCATGCGGGGTCCGCCACGCATCCAGCAGTCCGCGAGTCCCTCGAACTGAATGCCGGCTGGACCACCGCCTGCCTCGGTCGGGGTCCGCCTGCGCCCGCAGGTACGGCGCCATGCCGACAAGCCTGGATCCGGCCTTGAAACCGGCGCCGCCACCGCGACGTCTGAAGCGTGCCCTGGCTTGCCGCGGCGCAGCAGGCGAGGCGTATAATCGTTAAGATTGCATCCGGCCTTTTGCCCTTCCCCAGACAGCTGGCCGCAAGCCTCCCTTCCCTGCCGGTGGTGACGTGAGCACGAACCTGATTCGCGAGTTTTCCGAGTCCTCCCAACTCGCCGGCGGCAACGCCGATTACGTCGAGCAGCTTTACGAGTCCTGGCTGGCCGACCCCGCGTCGGTGACCGCCGACTGGGCCGGCTATTTCGAATCATTCAAGGGCCGTGGCAGCGATACGCCCCATTCGGCCGCCATCGCCCGCATCGAGGCGGCGCAGAGACAGCGCCATGCCGTCGCCGGCGCCCCGGTGGACGACGCCCACGCCCGCAAGCAGGCCGGCGTGCTGCGCCTGCTCACCGCTTATCGTTCTCGCGGCCACCTGGCCGCCGACCTCGATCCGCTGGGCCTGGCCAACAAGATGGAAGCGCCCGACCTGGGCCTCGCCTTCCATGGCCTGTCCGACGCGGACCTGGATACCGAGTTCGACTGCGGCACCTTTGCCGGCGGCGGCCAGCGCATGAAGCTGCGCGAGCTGCTCGCGCGCCTGAAGAAGGTCTACGCCAGCACGATCGGTCCGGAGTTCATGTTCATCTCCGACCACGCCCAGCGCAGCTGGATCTACACCCGCCTGGAGCAGGCCAACGGCAGCGCTGGCCTGGACGCCGCCGGCAAGAAGCGCGTGCTCGCCGGCCTCACCGCCGCCGAGGGGCTGGAGCGCTACCTGCACACCAAGTACGTCGGCCAGAAGCGCTTCTCGCTGGAAGGCGGCGACAGCCTGATCCCGATGGTCGACGACGTGGTCACCGCCGCCGGCGACAACGGCGTCAAGGACCTGGTGATCGGCATGGCCCATCGCGGCCGCCTGAACGTGCTGGTCAACATCCTGGGCAAGCCGCCCAAGACCCTGTTCAACGAGTTCGAGGGCAAGTTCGAGCATCCGGACGACCCGGCCCACTCGGGCGACGTGAAGTACCACATGGGCTTCTCCGCCGACGTCAAGACGCCCAAGGGCGGCGGCGTGCACGTGGCGCTGGCGTTCAACCCCTCCCACCTGGAGATCGTCAACCCGGTGGTGGCCGGCTCGGTGCACGCCCGGCAGATCCGCCGCCGCGACGGCGAGCACACCCAGTCGATGGCGGTGCTGATCCATGGCGACGCGGCCTTCGCCGGCCAGGGCGTCAACATGGAGCTGTTCCAGATGTCGCAGGCGCGCGGCTTCAAGATCGGCGGCAGCCTGCACATCGTGATCAACAACCAGGTGGGCTTCACCACCTCCAACCCGCAGGACGCGCGCTCCACGCTGTACTGCACCGACCTGGCCAAGATGGTCAACGCGCCGGTGTTCCACGTGAACGGCGACGACCCCGAGGCGGTGATCGAGGTCACCCGGCTCGCCTACGAGTTCCGCAAGACCTTCCGCAAGGACGTGGTGATCGACCTGGTCTGCTATCGCCGCCACGGCCACAACGAGGCGGACGAACCCTCCGCCACGCAGCCGGTGATGTACCAGATCATCAAGAAGCGCCCGACCGCGCGCGACCTCTATGCGCAGCAGCTGGTGAAGGAAGGCGTGCTGGCCGCGGGCGACGGACAGAAGGAGCTGGACGCCTATCGCGACCGCCTGGAAACCGGCGGCTCGATGACCGCGCTCGACCTCGATCCCAAGCGCGACATCCACGTGGACTGGAGCCGCTTCATCGGCGGCAAGCTGTCTACGCCCTCGGATACCGGCGTGCCGAAGCAGAAGCTGCTGGAGCTGGCCAACCGCATCCTCGACCTGCCCGCCGACGTCACCCTGCAGCCGCGCGTGGCCAAGATCTACGACGACCGCCGCAAGATGGCCGCCGGCGAGCACCCGGCCGACTGGGGCTTCGCCGAGAACCTGGCCTACGCCACGCTGATCGACCAGGACTACAACCTGCGCCTGGTCGGCCAGGACTCCGGCCGCGGCACCTTCTTCCACCGCCACGCCGTGCTGCACGACCAGAAGGACGGCCACACCTACATGCCGCTGGCCACCGTGCGCGCGGGCGCCGACGTCGAGGTGATCGACTCGCTGCTCTCCGAGGAAGCGGTGATGGCCTTCGAATACGGCCACGCCACCACCGACCCGTACACGCTGGACATCTGGGAAGCGCAGTTCGGCGACTTCGCCAACGGCGCGCAGGTGGTGATCGACCAGTTCATCAGCTCGGGCGAGGCCAAGTGGAACCGCCTGTGCGGCCTGGCGCTGTTCCTGCCGCACGGCTACGAGGGCCAGGGCCCGGAGCACTCCTCCGCCCGCCTGGAGCGCTTCCTGCAGCTGTGCGCCTTCGACAACATGCAGGTGTGCGTGCCGACCACCCCGGCGCAGGCCTTCCACATGATCCGCCGGCAGATGGTGCGCCCGGTGCGCAAGCCGCTGATCGTGATGACGCCCAAGTCGCTGCTGCGCCACAAGTTGGCGGTGTCGTCGCTGGACGAGCTGGCCGGCGGCAGTTTCCAGCTGGTGATCGGCGAGCACCGCGAGCTGGCGGCCAAGAAGGTCAAGCGCGTGGTGCTGTGCTCGGGCAAGGTCTACTACGACCTGCTGGAGGAGGCTGACAAGCGCGGGCTTGGCGAGGTCGCCATCGTGCGCGTCGAGCAGCTCTATCCGTTCCCGCGCGCCGAAGTCATCGCCGAACTGGACAAGTACACGGCGACCAAGGAAGTCATCTGGTGCCAGGAAGAGCCGATGAACCAGGGCGCCTGGTTCCAGATCCGCCACCACCTGCAGGCCTGCGTCGGCACCAAGCGCAGCTTGTCCTACGCCGGCCGTGGCCGCTCGCCTGCCCCGGCCGCGGGACATCTCAACACCCACACTGCCGAACAGACGGCACTCGTCGAGCAGGCGCTGGTCGCGCCGATCGGCGATGACTATTCCGCCGAATAAAGAACCTCCCGAACAGTGCGGCCGGGATGGCCGCTTTTTGACCTCCGCGCTCAGGGACGAGCGCACAAACCAAGGACCCGTTATGTCCATCGAAGTCAAAGTCCCCGTCCTGCCCGAGTCGGTCTCCGACGCCACCATCGCCAGCTGGCACAAGAAGGTCGGCGAGGCGGTCAAGCGCGACGAGAACCTCGTCGACCTTGAAACCGACAAGGTGGTGCTGGAAGTACCCTCGCCGGTCGATGGCGTGCTCAAGGAGATCAGGCACCAGGCCGGCGACACGGTGAACAGCCAGCAGGTCATCGCGATCCTGGAGGAAGGCGCCGCCGCGCCGGCTCCCGCGCCCGTCGCGAAGGAAGAGCCCAAGGCCGCCGCCCCGGCGCCGGCCAAGGCCGAAGCTCCAAAGGCTTCCGGCAAGGGCGTGGACGAGCTCTCCCCGGCCGGTCGCCGCGTGGCCACCGAGGAGCACATCGATCCGTCCAAGGTCGCCGGCACCGGCCGCGACGGCCGCGTGACCAAGGAAGACCTGGTCAACTACGGCAAGGGCGGCGCCGCTCCTGCCCCTGCCGCCAAGCCCACGCCGGGCGCACGTCCGGAAGAGCGCGTGCCGATGACCCGCATGCGCGCCAAGATCGCCGAGCGCCTGATGCAGTCGAAGAACTCGATCGCCATGCTCACCTCGTTCAACGAGGTGAACCTGGCCGAGGTCGTGAAGATGCGCAAGTCTCTCGGCGAGCAGTTCCAGAAGACCCACGGCATCAAGCTCGGCTTCATGAGCTTCTTCGTCAAGGCGGCCGCCGAAGCGCTCAAGCGCCACCCGATCGTCAATGCCTCGGTCGACGGCAACGACATCATCTACCACGGCTACCAGGACATCTCGATCGCGGTGTCCACCGACAAGGGCCTGGTGACGCCAGTGCTGCGCGACGTGCAGGACATGGGCTTCGCGGACATCGAGCAGGGCATCGCCGACTACGCCAAGAAGGCGCGCGACGGCAAACTCTCGCTGGACGACCTGCAGGGCGGCACCTTCACCATCACGAACGGCGGGACGTTCGGGTCCCTGCTCTCCACGCCGATCGTCAACCCGCCGCAGAGTGCGATCCTCGGCATGCACACGATCAAGGAGCGCGCCATCGTCGAGAACGGCCAGGTCATCGCCGCGCCGATGATGTACATCGCCATCTCCTACGACCACCGCATCATCGACGGCAAGGACGCGGTGCTGTTCCTGGTCGACATCAAGGACCAGTTGGAGAACCCGCAGCGCATGCTGCTCGGGCTCTGATCGCCGCCCCGGCGATCAGAAAATAGGTAACGAAGCTCTGGTGCCCGGACTCGATTGGAACCACTCCAGTTTGGTTGTTTCCGGCGCACCAGCGCCCATCTTCCGCTTCACCAGCGAGCAGGGCTCGCCAGCAAGGAACCTCGCATGAGTGACCAACAATTCGACGTCATCGTCATCGGCGCCGGCCCGGCCGGCTACGTGGCCGCGATCCGCGCCGCGCAGCTGGGCCTGAAGACCGCCTGCGTCGACGATTTCACCGGCAAGGACGGCAAGCAGGCGCTGGGCGGCACCTGCCTCAACGTGGGCTGCATCCCGTCCAAGGCGCTGCTCGACTCCTCGCGCCAGTTCTGGAACATCTCGCACAACTTCCCCGTCCACGGCATCAGCGTGGAAGGCGCCAAGGTCGACCTGGGCACCTTCATCGGCCGCAAGGACAAGATCGTCAAGCAGTTCACCGGCGGCATCGGCCAGCTGTTCAAGGCCAACAAGGTCACCGCCTTCTACGGCAAGGGCAAGCTGCTCGGCTCCAAGACGGGCGGCAGCAACCAGGTCGAGGTGACCGGCAAGGACGGCTCCAAGCAGACGCTCAGCGCCACCAACGTGATCCTGGCCTCCGGCTCGGTGCCGATCGAATTGCCGTTCGCCAAGTTCGACGGCAAGGCGATCGTCGACAACGCCGGCGCGCTGGATTTCACCGAAGTGCCCAAGCGTTTGGGTGTGATCGGAGCCGGCGTGATCGGCCTCGAGCTCGGCAGCGTTTGGAAGCGCATGGGCGCCGAGGTCACCGTGCTGGAAGCGCTGCCCGACTTCCTGGGCGCCGCCGACGCGGACGTCGCCAAGATCGCGCTGAAGGAATTCACCAAGCAGGGCCTGCAGATCAAGCTGGGCGCCAAGGTCTCCAAGGCCGAGGTGAAGAAGGACGGCGTGCACCTTACCTACTCGGACAAGGACGGCGAGCAACAGCTCGTGGTGGACAAGCTGCTGGTGGCCGTGGGCCGCCGCGCCTACACCGACGGCCTGCTGGCCAATGACACCGGGGTCAAGCTGGACGAGCGCGGCCGCATCGTGGTCGACGAGCACAACCACACTGGAGTCGACGGCGTGTGGGCGATCGGCGACGCCGTGCGTGGCCCGATGCTGGCGCACAAGGGCTCCGAGGAAGGCGTCGCGGTGGCCGAGTGGATCGCCGGCAAGGCCGGCCACATCAACCTCGACACCGTGCCGTGGGTGATCTACACCGAGCCGGAAATCGCCTGGGCAGGCAAGACCGAGAAGCAGCTCAAGGACGAAGGCGTGCCCTACAAGGTCGGCACCTTCCCGTTCGCCGCCATCGGCCGCGCCGTCGCCATGAACGAGGCGATCGGCCAGGTGAAGATGCTCGCCCATGCCGAGACCGACCGCATCCTCGGCGTGCACATGGTCGGCCCGGGCGTGTCCGAGCTGATCGCCGAGTGCGTGGTGGCGATGGAGTTCAAGGGCTCGTCCGAGGACCTGGCGCGCATCGTCCACGCCCACCCGACGCTTTCCGAAGCGGTGCACGAGGCGGCGCTGTCGGTCGACAAGCGCGCGATCCACAAGGGCAACTGACGCCCTGCGCGAAGGCCGATGCGGCCCGCTCGTGGCGACATGGGCGGGCCGTTTCGCTTCGTGGCTCCAACCATCCGCCAAGCACACCGGACGCCCATGCCCCAACCCACCGCCCTCTGCGTCTACTGCGGCTCCAGCAGCGGCAGCCATCCGGACTACGCCGAGCAGGCCCGCGCCTTCGGCACCGAGATGGCCCGGCGCGGTATCGCGCTGGTCTACGGCGGCGGCAAGGTCGGGCTGATGGGCACCGTGGCCGACGCCGTGCTGGCCGCCGGCGGCAGGGTGGTCGGCGTGATCCCTCGCCAGCTGGTCGACCTGGAGGTCGCACACCCGGACCTCAGCGAACTGGTGGTGGTCGAGACCATGCACCAGCGCAAGACCCGCATGTACGAGCTGTCCGAGGCCTTCGTCGCCCTGCCCGGCGGCTTCGGCACCATGGACGAGATGTTCGAGATGCTGACCTGGGCGCAGCTGGGCCTGCACCGCTATCCGTGCGCCTTCCTCGACGTGCGCGGTTACTACACGCACCTGCGCGCGATGATGGACCACATGGTGGGCGAGCGCTTCGTGCGCCCCGAACAGCGCGAGGACGTCTGGTTCGGCCAGGACATGGGCGAGCTGTTCGACTGGATGGCTGCCTACGAAGGCCGCTACCTGCCCAAATGGGTGGACGATCGCAGCATCGACGCGTGACACAGGCAGGAGGCAAGGCATGAACCCTTCAACCGCATTCCGCGCCCTGCGTATCCGCGACGACGATGCCGGCTATCGCAGCCGCATCGAAACGATGGACACGGATGCGCTCACGCCCGGCGAAGTGCTGGTCAAGGTCGCGTATTCCTCGGTCAACTACAAGGACGCGCTGGCCGGCACCGGCAAGGGCAAGATCCTGCGCCGCCATCCGCTCAACGGCGGCATCGACCTGGCCGGCCATGTCGTCGCCTCGACCGATCCGGCCTTCAGGGAAGGCGACGCGGTGCTATGCACCGGCAGTGGCCTGTCCGAGACGCGCGACGGCGGCTATGCCCAGTTCGCCCGGCTGGACGCGCGCTGGGCGATCCCGCTACCTACCGGCCTGTCCCTGCGCGAGAGCATGATTCTGGGCACCGCGGGCTTCACCGCTGCCCTGGCCCTGCTGCGCATGCAGGACAACCGCCAGACGCCCGGTCTGGGCCCGATCGCCGTCACCGGCGCCAGCGGTGGCGTGGGCCAGCTCGCCATCGACATCTTCAGCCGGGCCGGCTACGAAGTACACGCGATCAGCGGCAAGGCCGAGCACTTCGATTTCCTGCGCAGCCTCGGCGCGCGCGAATGCATCGACCGCCACAAGCTCGCCTTCAGCGGCAAGCCGATGGAGTCGGCCCGTTTCGGCGGTGCGCTGGACAACGTCGGCGGCGCGATGCTGGCGGGCCTGCTGCCGCAGGTCGTGCCCTACGGCAACGTGGCGATTTGCGGCAACGCCGGCGGCATCGCCTTCGACGGCACCGTCATGCCCTTCATCATCCGCGGCGTGAGCCTGCTGGGCATCGCCTCCGCCGGCACCGCGCGCGACCTGCGCGAGCGGATCTGGCAGCACCTGGCCGACGACTGGAAGCCGCGCCACCTGGAGCGCATCGCCACGCGCGAAGTGCCTCTGGAAGAACTGTCCGACGTCTTCGGGCACATGCTCGCCGGCGAGTCCTTCGGCCGCACCCTGGTGCGCATCGGCGACGCCTGAAGCCCGCGCTTGGAAGCGCTCTCCTCGCGGCATAGAATTCACACAACCACCAGGGAACCCCCAAACCTCATGGCACGAATCCTGATCGTCGACGACTCCCCGTCGCAGCTGCTGGGCCTCAAGCGCATCGTCGAGAAACTCGGCCATGAGGCGCTGACTGCGGAAGACGGCGCCGCCGGCGTGGAAGTCGCCCGCCGCGAGCGCCCCGACCTGATCCTGATGGACGTGGTCATGCCCAACCTCAACGGATTCCAGGCCACGCGCACGATCAGCAAGGACCCCGACACCGCCCACATCCCCGTCGTGCTGGTCACCACCAAGGACCAGGAAACCGATCGCGTGTGGGGCATGCGCCAGGGCGCCAAGGCCTACGTGACCAAGCCGATCAAGGAAGACGAGCTGATCGCCACGATCAAGCCGCTGCTGCCGGCCTGAGCCCGCCTTGGCCTCTCCCCGAGGGAAAGGGAGCAAGACCGCTCAGGCGCGCGGGTCATAGCCCCCGAACTGCCTGCGCAAGGTCTCGTAGGCTTCGCGCTCGGCATCGCTTTCCGCCGACGGCACGCGGATCGACAGCTCCACCAACTGGTCGCCTGGCGGCGCTCCCGGCAGGCCCCGCCCCTTGAGCCGCAGCTTGCGGCCGGATTGCGAGCCGGCGGGAATGCGCATGTCCACCGCGCCGGCCAGCGTCGGCACCGGCACCGTGGCGCCCAGGGCCGCTTCCCAGGGGGCCAGCGGCAGCACGTGCAACACGTTGCGTCCTTCCAGCGTGAAGCGGGCATCGTCGCGGATCGCCACCTCCAGCAGCAGGTCGCCGTTTGGCCCGCCGGCCACGCCGGGCTGGCCCTGCCCGCCCAGGCGGATCACCTGGCCAGGCAGGATGCCGGCCGGAATCTTCACTTCCAGCACACGCTCGTTGCCGCCGCCCTGCAACGCCAGCCGCGTGCGGCCGCCATCGAAAGCCGTCTGCAGGTCGATCTGCACCTGCGCCTGCACGTCGCGGCCGCGTCGCGGCCGCGGCTGACCGCGGGGACCGCCGCCGGCACGGCCGAACAGGCTTTCGAAAAAATCGCTGAAATCGCCATCGCCGACGTCACCGAAATCGAAGCCGCCGCCCTGCCCCCAGCCCGGCGGCGGACGGAATTGCTCGCCGCCGCGATAGCCGCCGGCTCGCAGCTGGTCGTAGGCGCGGCGCTTCTCCGGATCGCGCAGCGCCTCGTTGGCTTCGTTGATCGCCTTGAAACGCTCCTCGGCGCCGGCTTCCTTGTTCTTGTCCGGGTGGTATTGCCGCGCCAGCTTGCGGTAAGCGGCCTTGATTTCGGCCTCGCTGGCGTCGGGCTTCACCCCGAGGATGTCGTAATAGTCTTTGAATTCCACTGCCCTTCCTCGGCAAGACTGCGCAGGCAGGCGGCCCGCCGCGGATGCGCTCCGCGGGGGCCGCCCGTGACACGCTACGGTAGCCGCTTCAGTGGCTGGTGGACGGGCCGCCGCTGCCCGCGCCATGCTCGGTGGAGATCGAGATGCGCCGCGGCGTGGTTTCCGCCCGCTTCGGTATCACGATTTCCAGCACGCCGTGGCGGCCCATTGCGGTGATGCCATCCGGATCGGCACTGTCCGGCAGCGCGAAGCGGCGATGGAAGGTGCCGTGCGAGCGCTCGATGCGGGTGAAGCGGCCGTTCTGCTCCTGGTTCTGCACGGTGCGCTCACCCTTGATGGTGAGGATGCCCTTCTCCATGCTCACTTCGATGTTCGCCGGATCCACACCGGGCACGTCCACGAAGATCAGGAAACGCTTGTCCTCTTCCTTGATGTCCACGCGCGGTGCCCACTGGCTGGTCACCACGTTGGAGCCGTCCGCCTCCTCCTGCTGGAAAAAGCGGTCGAAGGCATGGCGGATCTCCTCGGGGAAGGCACTGGCGGCGTTCCACATCGGGTTGCGGTTCGAACTCATAGGCGGGGTCCTCCAAAAAGGTCACGGCGTGCGCCGCTTGCCCCAAAAGTAGGTGCGCGCGCCACCGATTCAAGGCGACAGCCGCGCATCCGGGGGTTAGGATGCCTGCCCCACCCGCAAGGACGGATCCGCATGAGCATCCAGATAGGCCAAACCCTGCCGGACGTCGAAGTGGCAGTGATCGAAGACGGTACCCCGCCGCAGCGCCTGTCCACCGCAAGCCTGTTCGCCCACGCCCGGGTCGTGCTGTTCGCCGTACCCGGCGCCTTCACGCCCACCTGCTCGGACCACCACCTGCCAGGCTACGTGCAGCACTACCGTGAGTTCCGGGAGCGCGGCATCCAGGTGATCGGCATGGCCGTGAACGATGCCTACGTAATGCAGGCCTGGGCGGCAGTGCAGCAGGTGCCTGCCGGTCTACGTCTGCTGGCCGACGGCAACGCCAGCTTCACGCGTGCGTTGGGGCTGGAATTCGACGGCACCGCCTATGGCATGGGGCTGCGTGCCCGCCGCTTCGCGCTGTATGCCGAAGACGGCGTCGTGCGCCAGCTGCATGTGGAGGCGCCGGGCGAGTTCCGTGTTTCCACCGCCGAGGCGGTGCTGCAGGCCCTGCCCGATCACGCCGTAGTCCTGTAGAAAAACGAAGCCCCGGCGTGCCGGGGCTTCGTGGGTCAGGCCCTATTCGGCTGGCGCGTCCGGTGGCGCGTCGGCCATACCTTCCGGGTCGTCCCCGTTGCCCTCCTCCGCATCCAGCCGCACTACGCTGACCAGGTTCTCGTCAGCCGGCAAGCGGATCAGGGTGACGCCCTGAGTGTTGCGGCCGAGCTGGGAAATCTCGCCGACGCGTGTACGCACCAGCGTGCCCTGGTTGGAGATCAGCATCAGTTCGTGCGCCTCGGTGACCTGCACCGCGGACACCAGCGCGCCGTTGCGCTCGGAGCACTGGATGCCGATCACGCCCTGGGTGCCGCGGCCCTTCTTGGTGAACTCCTCCAGCGGCGTGCGCTTGCCGTAACCGCGCTCGGTGGCGGTCAGGATGTCGCCCTCGGCAGCCACGATCAGCGAGACCACCTCGGCGCCCTCGGCCAGCCGCATGCCGCGCACGCCGGTGGCGGTACGGCCCATCGAGCGCACGGTGTTCTCGTCGAAGCGGTTGACCTTGCCGTTGGAGGCGAACAGCAGGATGTCGCTGTTGCCGTTGGTGATGGCCACGTCGACCAGCGCATCGCCCTCGTCCAGGTTGATCGCGATCTTGCCGCGCTGCAGCTGGAAGGCGAACTCGGTCAGCGGGGTCTTCTTGACCGTGCCGCATCGCGTGGCGAAGAACGCGTAGCAGTCCGGGCTGTATTCGCGGATCGGCAGCACCGCCTGCACCTTCTCGCCCTCGCCCAGCGGCAGCAGGTTGACCATCGGCTTGCCGCGCGCGCCGGGCCCCGCCTCGGGCATCTGGTAGACCTTGAGCCAATAGACCCGGCCGGTGCTGGTGAAGGTCAGCAGCGTGTCGTGCGTGTTGACCACCCACAGCTGCTCGA
Organism: Frateuria sp.; assembly: GCF_013362045.1. GTDB lineage: Bacteria > Pseudomonadota > Gammaproteobacteria > Xanthomonadales > Rhodanobacteraceae > Frateuria_A. The sequence goes on from NZ_JABFWW010000137.1 coordinate 15,592, forward strand.
CGAAATCCTCGTCCTTCAGCGCCGAGGCCGAGCGGCCCTTGCCGCCGCGCTTCTGCGCGCGATAGGTGCTGGCCGGCTGGCGCTTGACGTAGCCGGTGTGCGACAGCGTGACGACCATGTCCTCCGGCGCGATCAGGTCGAGGACGTTCAAGTCTTCCTGCGAATGCTGGATCTCGGTACGCCGCTCGTCGCCGTACTCGGCCTTGATGACTTCCAGCTCCTCGCGGATCACCTTCAACAGCACGTCCGGGTTCTCGAGGATCTCGATCAGGCCGCGGATGGTTTCCAGGATCTGCCGGTACTCGTCGGAGAGCTTCTCCTGCTCCAGGCCGGTCAGGCGATGCAGGCGCATGGCCAGGATTTCCTGCGCCTGTGCGTCGGAGAGCTGGTAGCCGTCGCCCTTCAGGCCGTCGCGCGGATCCATGTCCTCCGGCCGCGAGGCATCGGCGCCGGCGGCGGCCAGCAAGGCACTGACCATGCCCGGCTGCCACTTGCGCGCCAGCATGCGCTCGCGCGCCTCGGCCGGCGAGGCCGAACCGCGGATCAGCTCGATCATCTCGTCGATGTTGGCCAGCGCGACGGTGAGGCCTTCGAGGATGTGCGCACGGGCGCGCGCCTTGCGCAATTCGAAGATCGTGCGGCGGGTCACCACCTCGCGGCGGTGGCGGACGAAGGCCTCGAGGATCTCCTTGAGGTTGAGCAGCCGCGGCTGGCCATCCAGCAGCGCCACCATGTTGATGCCGAAGGTGACCTGCAGCTGCGTCTGCAGGAACAGGTTGTTGAGCACCACGTCGGCCATCGCGTCGCGGCGCACCTCGATCACGATGCGCATGCCGTCCTTGTCGGACTCGTCGCGCAGCTCGCTGATGCCCTCGAGCTTCTTTTCCTTGACCAGCTCGGCGATCTTTTCGATCAGCCGCGCCTTGTTCACCTGGTAGGGCAGCTCGTGGACGAGGATCGTCTCGCGACCGTTGGACTCGGTCTCGATCTCGGTACGTGCGCGCACCAGGATGCGTCCCCGGCCGGTGCGGTAGGCCTCCACGATGCCGGCCGCGCCGTTGATGATGCCGGCGGTCGGGAAGTCCGGACCCGGGATGTACTGCATCAGCTCGTCGACCGACAGCGCCGGCTCGTCGATCAGCGCGATGGTCGCCGCGATCACCTCGTTCAAGTTGTGCGGCGGCACGTTGGTGGCCATGCCCACCGCGATGCCGGCCGAGCCATTGATCAGCAGGTTCGGCACGCGCGTGGGCAGGACCAGCGGCTCCTGCTCGGACTCGTCGTAGTTGGGGCCGAAGTCGACCGTTTCCTTGTCGATGTCCGCCAGCAGTTCGTGCGTGAGGCGCGACATGCGTACCTCGGTGTAACGCATCGCTGCCGCGTTGTCGCCGTCGACCGAGCCGAAGTTGCCCTGGCCATCGACCAGCATGTAGCGCAGCGAGAACGGCTGCGCCATGCGCACGATCGCGTCGTAGACCGATGCGTCGCCGTGCGGGTGGTACTTACCGATCACGTCACCGACCACGCGGGCCGATTTCTTGTACGGCTTGTTCCAGGCGTTGCCCAGTTCGTTCATCGCGAAGAGCACGCGGCGATGCACGGGTTTGAGGCCATCGCGCACGTCCGGAAGGGCGCGCCCCACGATCACGCTCATGGCGTAATCGAGGTAGCTCTGGCGCATCTCGTCTTCGATGTTGACGCGGATGACTTCTTTGGCGAGTTCTGCCATCAATCGGCTTCCCAGTCGGCTTCCATGGAAACGAAAAAGGCCGCGCCACCTGCGCTTCGTGCACGCGGTTGCGCGGCCTTCAAGCAATCGTGAAATTGTAGCACGAATGCCGCCGGAACACTCATTATTTTTACTTTTAAATCAATGGATTACACAAGCTCTTTTGGGCGCCGAAAAAGCACGCCGCGCGCGGTCGAAAAATTGACCAGCGCCGCCACCGAAGACCCGGCCGCGGCGGCCAGTGCCGGCCACCGTTGCAGCGGCTCGAAGGACAGCAGCAGCACCGCGTAGGTCGCGTAGTTCACGCAGGCGCCCGCGCCCATCAGCGCCAGCCAGTGCAACCATTCGGACGCTGCCGAGCGCCCGCTGCCGCGATGGGCGAAGGTGTGCCGGCGATTCCAGACCCAGGTCAGCGTGGCCGCCAGCAGGAACGACGGCACCCGCGCCAGGTACGGATTCCATCGGCCCCAGCCGACCAGCGCCTGCACCGTGCCGGCGTCCGCCAACAGGCCGAGCACGCCGCCGACAGCGAACAGCGCGGCCTCGTGGCGCAGCCTCACCGACCGAACATCGCCTGCATGGCGATAGCACCGGGACGTTCGATCACCCCGCGCTCGGTGACGATGGCATCGATCAGTTCCGCAGGGGTGACGTCGAACACCGGGTTCCAGGCCTGTGCTCCCTCGACCACCGTGCGGCGGCCGCCGGTAGCAAGCAGTTCGTCGGCGTGGCGCAGCTCGATCTCGATCGCCTCGCCATCCGGCGTGGCCATGTCCACCGTCGAGGACGGCGCGACCACCATGAATTTCACGCCGTGGTGGCGTGCGGCGATGGCGAGCTGGTAGGTGCCGATCTTGTTGGCGGTGTCGCCGTTGGCGGCGATACGATCGGCGCCCACGATCACCCACTGCACCTTGCCCGAGCGCATCAGGTGTGCGGCAGCCGAGTCGGCGATCAGGTGTGCGGGGATCCTGTCGCGCACCAGCTCGTACATGGTCAGGCGCGCGCCCTGCTGCCAGGGGCGCGTCTCGCCGGCGAACACCTCCTCGATGCGCCCGCCGGCGACGCCCGCGCGGATCACGCCCAGCGCCGTGCCGTAGCCGGCGGTGGCGAGCGAACCGGTGTTGCAATGGGTGAGCACGCCCGATCCCGGCGAGATGAGGGCTGCGCCCAGTTCGCCCATGCGGCGGTTGGCGGCCAGATCCTCGTCCTGGATCGACTGCGCCTCGCGCTCCAGTGCAGTGACATCGGCACCGGCGGCGATGCGCGCCTTCATGCGGTCGAGCGCCCACATCAGGTTCACCGCGGTCGGACGCGCCGCGCGCAGCGTGGCCAGCACCTCGTCCAGCGACGCGCCCTGTTGCGCCGCCAGCACCACGCCCCACGCGGCGGCAATGCCGATGGCCGGCGCGCCGCGCACGGCCAGGTCGCGGATCGCCTGGGTGACCTGCCCTGCGTCGCGGCACTCGATCCAGAGTTCCTCGCCAGGCAGCAGGCGCTGGTCCAGCAGGCACAGCCGGTCGCCGCGCCATTGCACGGCGCGGATGGTGTCGTGCTCGTGGAGCGATTCGGTGGGAGTGTTCATCGGACGGGCGCGGCTCGAAAAATCGGAAGCCTAGCATGCGGCTCGTGCATCCCACGGCGATGCCCTAGCATGCACACCGTGTCCACTCCGGGAATGAAGCCTGTGCATCCACGCCAGCCGACGCACGCGGGAAATCATCTCCGGCCCGACTTAGATATTGCGGTGAAGGGCGGCCCAGCCGCACGCCTGCGAGGGCGTCTGGGCCCGATCGCCGGAGTCCTCATGCTCACGTGCTCGGCGGCGCTGCCTGTCCGGGCCGCGGAACCGGCGAAGCCGTGGTCGCCGGCCGCCATCTCCACGCCGCTGTTCGAATCGCATGGCGCTTTCGATCCGGTCACCGGCGATTTCTATTTCGTGCGCAGCTCGCGCGACTTCCGCGGCTGGCGAATCATGGTCAGCCACTGCGGCCCCGCGGGCTGGGACACCCCGGTGGACGCCAGCTTCGCCGGCGATGGCGTGGAGGCCGATCCGTTCGTCACGCCCGACGGCCAATGGCTCTACTTCATCTCGACGCGTTCCACCGACGGGGTCCGCCGCAAGGACCTCGACCTCTGGCGGGTAAAGCGGCTGGCCGACGGCCATTGGGGCATTCCCGAGCGCCTGCCGGCGCCCGTGAACTCGACCGGGCAGGAATGGTTTCCACGGCCGGCGCCCGACGGCTGGCTGTACTTCGGCTCGGATCGTCCCGGCGGATTGGGCAAGACCGACATCTGGCGCGCACGGCAGGATGCCCACGGCCGGTGGCAGGCGGAGAACCTGGGCCCGGCCATCAACACGGCCGGCGACGAATACGAGCCGCTGCCCTCGCCCGACGGCAAGCGCCTGGTCGTGATGGCGGATGGCGGCCTCTACCAGAGCGTGCGCAAGGGCGAGCGCTGGCAGCCGAAGACCAAGCTCGGGCCGGAGGTGAACCTCAACGGCAGCGAGATCGGCGCCGCCTTCTCGCCCAGCGGCAAATCGCTGCTGTTCGCCCGCGATACCAAGGGACCGCTATCCGGTGAGTTCTTTCTGTGGCAGCCGGAAGGCCCGGAAGCCTGGCCGCCTGCCTGCCCTGGCCGCGCGGGCGATGCGCGGAGCGGGCTCTAGCTGCGGGTCCAGCCGCCGAAGTACGGTCCGCTACGCGTGCTCACGCAGCCAGCGGTGGATCGCCGGCGGCACCTCGCGCTGCGCACGGCCGGACACGTAGATGCCGATGTGACCGCCCTTGAAGGCCAGCTCGGTATAGTCGTCGCTGCCGACGTGATGGCCAAGCGCGCGCGAGGCATCGGGCGGGACCAGGTGGTCCTGCTCGGCATAGATGTTGAGCACGGGCTGGGTGATCCGGCCGAGGTCCACCGGCTTGCCGCCGATCGTGAGACCGCCCTTGACCAGCTTGTTGGCCTGGAAGAATTCCTTGACGAACTCGCGGAACGCTTCGCCGGCCTGGTCGGGCGAATCGAAGATCCAGCGCTCCATGCGCAGGAAGTTCTCCAGTTCCCGCGGGTTGTCGAGGATGTCGACCAGGTTGACGTACTTCTGCTGCAGCAGCCGCACCGGCTTGAGCGTGAGGTACACCCAGTTCATCAGCGCGGCGGGGATGTTGCCCAGCGTGTCGACGAACAGGTCGACGTCGATGTCGCGCGCCCAGTGCGAGAGCATGTTGTCCGGCGTGTGGTAGTCCACCGGGGTGACCATGGTCACCAGGTTGCGCACCTTGTCCGCGTGCAGCACCGCGTAGCACAGCGAGAACGCGCCGCCCTGGCAGATGCCGAGCAGGTCGATGGCTTCCACGCCGGCCTGTGCACGCACGGCATCGACGCAGCGGTCGAGATAGCCGTCGATGTAGTCCTCCAGCGTGAGCCAGCGGTCGGCACCGTCGGGATAGCCCCAGTCGATCAGGTACACGTCCTCGCCCTGCGCCAACAGGTTGCGCACCAGCGAGCGGTCGCTCTGCAGGTCGGTCATCCAGACCGTGTTGACCAGCGCGTAGACGATCAGCAGGGGCGTGCGGGAGGTCGGTTCGCGCTCGCCGCGCATGCGCCAGAGCGTGAGCTTGTCCTCGCGGTAGACCAGCTCCCGCGGGGTGTCGGCATAGGCAGGCTCGGCCAGGCCGTGCAGGCTGGTTGCGGCTGCGCCCAGCTTGCGCTGGAAGGCGGCGATCTCGTCGAGGATCCGCGCGGGATCCAGTGGTCCTGGCGTCTGCATGGTCGGTCTCAGCGCGGCTTGCGCGGTGCGCGGCGGGTGGTGGTCTGGGACGCGGGCCTTGCCTTGGCGCGCGTCGCGGGCTTGGCTGGCACCTTGGCCTTGGACGCCTTTACGGCCACTCCTTCGGGAACACTGCGACCAACCGCCTGCATGCGCCGGAGGTCGCGGCGCAGTTCCTGCAGCCGCTGGCCCAGCGTCGCAACCTCGCTGCGCGTAGGCAGGCCGGTCTCGCGGCACCACTGTTCCACCTGTTGCTGCTGCAACTGGCGCACGCGCATCTGCGTATTGCCCTGGGTGGCATAGGCCTCGCGGAACTCATCCGAGAGCGCGATCTCCGCATAGGCTTCCTCCACCGCGTCGACCCATAGGTCGTACATGGCCTTGAGCGAATCGACCTGGAAGCCGGGTTCGGCCAGCTTGCGCTGCATCCGCTCGGCGCCTTGTGCCTGCGCGCGGGCAAGCAGTTCCTGGTAGCGCGCGCTGGCCTGCTGGTGGTCGAGCAGCGCGCGCATGAGTGCCTGCTGCTGGGCCTGCTGTTCCCGCGTATAGCCGAAAGCCGGCGTGTCGAGCAGCCCGCGCAGCGCGTCGAGGCTGACCGGCGGCGTGCCGGTGCCGGGCATCGTCCAGTGACCGAACGGCGCGACCGACGGCGTGACATGGCCGCCCTGCCCGGTCATCGCGGCGGCAGCCTGTTGCATCCAGTCGAGATAACTCTTGAGGCCGTCGGCGCTCGGCATCGGCGGCGGGGCGGCGGGCACAGGCACGGAGCCGGCCAGGG
>NZ_JABFWW010000015.1 GCF_013362045.1 Frateuria sp.
GGTGCAGGAGTGCAGCGAACTGGATCCCGCCTTCCTGCCGGACGACCCGGCCAATGCCGCCACGCTGGCCGAACTCGCCGCGCGGCAGGGCATGAACCGCATGGCCGCGCGGCTCTGCCGGGGCTTCGTCAAGGCCTGGCCGAACGATGCACGTGCGCCGCAGTGCGCCTTGCTCGGCGCGCGCCTGCTCGGCGGCCCGCTCGGCCAGCCGGCCGAAGCGCTGGCCCTGCTCGGCCGGGCGGGTACGCCCGCCGCCGACCATCCGCTGCGCCCCGACCTCGACGCATTGGCCGCCCAGCTGCGGCAGACGGCAGGCGCGGCATGAGCCGCTGGCGCCCGCCCGGCCCGTCCTCCACCGCGATCGTCACGCGCGAGGGCTTCGAGAAACTCAAGGCCGAGCTCGACCATCTCTGGCACACGCTGCGCCCGGAAGTGGTCAAGGCACTGGCCGCCGCAGCGGCCGAAGGCGACCGCTCCGAGAACGCCGAGTACACCTACCGCAAGAAGCAGCTGGGAGAGATCGACCGGCGCGTGCGCTACCTCAGCAAGCGGATCCCGCAGCTCAAGGTGGCCGAGGGCGTACCGGCCGACCGGGAAACGGTGTTCTTCGGCGCACAGGTGGAACTGGAGAACACCGCCACCGGCGAGTCCGTGCGCTATCGAATCGTCGGCCCCGACGAAACCGACGCCCGGCGCGGCTGGATCAGCATCGACTCGCCGCTTGCCCGCGCCCTGCTGAAGAAGAAGCAGGACGACGAGTTCGAGGCGGAGCTGCCGTCCGGCCGCGCGCGTTTTGCCGTAACCGCCGTCGACTACGCCTCCGACTGACCGCGCCGGGTTCGGTCAACCCGTATCCGGCTGGGTGCCCAGCGCCGCCAGCTCCTGTCCCACGTACACGACCAGGAACAGACCCAGCAACACCAGGATCGCCGCCAGCAGCTTCTCGCCCACCGGGCCCGAATAGGCCTCCAACCGTTCGTGCGCGATGTCGCGGCGGTTGCGCAGGAAGCGCGCCGAGGCGAGCAGGATGATCAGCGCGCCGAACACGATCAGCAGCAGACCGACCCACTCGGTCGTGCGCAGGTGCAGGTGCAGCCTGTGCGCCGCGCGCGAGGCGTTCTGCGAGGCGTAGGTGATGAACAGGTCGAAGCGTTCGACCAGGAAACCGAACGCCATTACCGCGATCGCGGTGCGCACCCAGGCCAGGTAGGTGCGTTCGTTGGCGGCGTGGTCGTTGAAGCGGGGGATCACACCCAAGGACTCCGCGCATCGGCAGAGGTCCACTGTGCGGGGGCTTGCGTCAAGGGCTCGTGGCGTATGCGCCCGATGAGCGCAACATCCGTTACGCAGCGAGCGGCGCTGGATAGCTGCGCCCGGGCCGCAGTGGCCGATAGGACACGGCCTCGCGATGGAAGGCTTCGCTCGCGCTGCGCTCGTCCCAGCCCGGGAGCCCCGACAGGGGCAGCGGCCGGAGCTCCTGCGGGTCGCGCAGCAGGCATCCAGTGGCGATGGCCGTGGCAACGCGCTCGCATGCCGCCGCCGGGCCGCCTTTGCCCAGCACCACGACCGCCTTGCCCACCAGGGACCGTGCGGGCGTCAACGCGTGTTCGAGCAAGGCGTGCCCGAACACCACCAATTCCAGCGAACCATCCAGCCAGGCATCGCGGCGGCGCCAGAACAGGCCATGCCAGTCGTGCACATCCCACAGCGCGAGCAGGCCGGCGTCGCGCACCAGCACGATCACGCCGGCCTCGTCGAAATGCGTTAGCGCGCACTGCGGGCGCGTCCGCTGCCTGGGCCCGGCGTGGGCCATCTCGGCCACCTGCTGCGCGTTGAGCGCACGCTTGAGCGGCGCGTGGCGCAGCCATACCAGCGCGTTGAACAGGTCGTGCCAGTTGCGCTCGCGGGTGGCGATGGCGCCGGTCTCGGCAATGCGCTCTTCGTAATGGCGGCCGTCGGCGAGCAGGGCGGGGATCTGTGCCGTGAACCGCTCGCGCATGGCTGGCGGCCGACGAGCGTTGATCGTTGCGATGGCGGGCCACTCGGGGCCGTGCAGCAGGTCCGCGTATTCGCGCCAGGCATCCAGCGGCGGCCGTCCGAACACGGCCGGATCGACCGCCCCGCGCGCCGGCGCGACGTGGCGCATGGACAGCTAGACGACCTTCAGCAGCGGCTGTGCCAGGCGTGCATGCAGGTCGTGCTCGTCGGCACCCTCTACCGTCACCTGTACGAACTGGCCGGGCTTGAGCGCATGGCCATCGGCGACGTGCACCACGCCATCGATCTCCGGGGCGTCGGCAGAGGAACGCGCGATCGCGCCGCCCTCGCCTGCCTCGTCGACCAGCACGGTGATCGTCCGGCCGATCCTGCGCTGCAGCTTGGCGGCGGAAATTTCCGCCTGCACCGCCATGAAGCGCTCCAGCCGGTCTTCCTTCAGCTCCTCGGAAACCGGATCGGGCAGGTCGTTGGCGCGCGCGCCCTCCACCGGCGAATAGGCGAAGGCGCCGACGCGGTCGAGCTGCGCCTCGCGCAGGAAGTCGAGCAGTTCCTCGAACTCCGCGTCCGTCTCGCCGGGGAAGCCGACGATGAAGGTGCTGCGCAGGGTGAGCTCGGGCACGGCGGCCCGCCAGCTCCGGATGCGCTCCAGCGTCTTGTCGATGTTGCCCGGACGCTTCATCAGCCTGAGGATGCGCGGGCTGGCGTGCTGGAAGGGGATGTCCAGGTAGGGAAGGATCTTCCCTTCAGCCATCAGCGGCATCACCTCGTCCACGTGCGGATACGGGTAGACGTAGTGCAGGCGCGTCCATACGCCCAGCTCGGAGAGGCCCTGGCACAGCTCGGTCATGCGCGTGCGCCAGGCCTTGCCGCGCCATTCGCGCTCGGCGTACTTCAGGTCCACGCCGTAGGCGCTGGTGTCCTGCGAGATCACCAGCAGTTCCTTGACGCCGCCCTTGACCAGTTTTTCCGCCTCGATGAGCACCTGGTCGACCGGTCGCGAGACCAGGTCGCCGCGCATCGAAGGGATGATGCAGAAGCTGCAGCGGTGATTGCAGCCCTCCGAAATCTTCAGGTAAGCGTAGTGCTTGGGTGTGAGCTTGATCCCGGTGTCCGGGATGATGTCCAGCAGCGGGTTGTGCGTGGGCGGCAGCGCGGTGTGCACGGCGCTCATCACGCTGGCGTAGTCCTGCGGGCCGCTGATCGAGAGCACTTCCGGATACGCCTCGCGGATCAGCTCCGAACGCTTGCCCAGACAGCCGGTGACGATCACCTTGCCGTTCTCGTGCAAGGCCTCGCCGATGGCGTCCAGCGATTCCTGCACCGCCGCGTCGATGAAGCCGCAGGTGTTGACCACCACCGCGTCCGCCGCCTGGTAGCTGGGCACGATTTCGTAGCCCTCGACCTTGAGCTGGGTGAGGATGCGCTCGGAATCGACCAGCGCCTTGGGGCAACCGAGGCTGACGAAACCGATCCTGGGGGAGACCTGCGACATGGGGAGCTACCGCGGAAATGCCGGGAAAACCGGCGATTATAGGGGAACGGAGAACGGAGAACGGAGTACGGCAAAGCAGGCACCCGCAAGCCCATGGCCGCGCGTCCTTCACGTTCCCTGCTCCCCATTCCCTGTTCCCTGCCCCACTTACAATGTGCGGTACCAGCAGGAGCACCTCATGGGCGAGTCGATCAACATCCCCACCACCCGCACGCATTGCATCGGCGGCTACCTCGCCAGGCCGCAAGGCAGGCCGAAGGGCGGAGTGATCGTGATCCAGGAGATCTTCGGGGTCACCGCACACATCCGCAACGTGGCCGACCGCTTCGCCGCGGCGGGCTATACCGCGCTGGCGCCGGCGTTTTTCGACCACCTCGAAAGCGGCGTGGAACTGGGCTACGACAAGACAGGCATGGAGCGCGGCAAGTCGCTGGTGGCCGAACTGGGCCTGGACCGTGCGGTGGAAGACGTGGCCAGCGCGGCCGAGGCGATTTCCTCCGCGGGCCGCATCGGCACGGTCGGTTATTGCTGGGGCGGCACGGTGGCGCTGCTTTCGGCGCTGCGCCTGGGGTTGCCTTCGGTGAGCTATTACGGTGCGCGCAACGTGCCGTTCCTGGGCGAGAAGCCCAGGGCGCCGGTGATGTTCCATTTCGGCGAGAAGGACCCGAGCATTCCGCCCGAGGCGGTCGCCAGGCACCGCGAGCTGCTGCCACAGATGGAGCTCTATACCTACCCCGCCGGGCATGCCTTCAACCGCGACGTCGATCCGCACGCGTACGACGAGGCCAGCGCGAAGCTCGCCTGGCAGCGCACGCTCGCTTTCTTCGACCGCGAGCTGGCGGGCGCATGAACGCCGGGTTCCTGCTCGATCCGCGGCTGTCGGCCGATACCCGCCCGGTCGCCCGGCTGGACCTGTGCGAAGCGCGCCTGATGGACGATGCGCGCTTCGCCTGGCTGGTGCTGGTGCCCCAGCGCGCCGGCCTGGTCGAGGTCGCCGACCTGACGCCCTCGGAACGCACGCTGCTGTGGCACGAGGTCGACCGCGCCGGCGCCGCGCTGCAGGCGGTGGCGACGTGCGACAAGCTCAACCTCGGTGCACTGGGCAACGTCGTCCGGCAGTTGCACGTGCATGTGGTGGCGCGCCGCGAAGGCGATGCCGCCTGGCCTGGACCGGTATGGGGCAGCGGCGCGGCCGTGCCCTACGATCCAACTGCGCGCGATATGCTGGTGGAGCGCCTGCGCGAGGCGCTGCAAAGCCCGCGCTGAGCGGCACCCGCCACGCTCGGTGCCGCCGTGTGCGGGCCTCCACCATGCGGGGAGGCCCGAGCGGAACGACTACTGCTGCTGCGGATCGAAGCCGCCGCTGGATGCGTCCTTGCCCTTCTGCGAGTCGTTCATCTTGACCGGGGCGTGATAGTCCTCCAGCGCGCGCGCCTTGGTCTCCACCGGATTGATCTTCTTCAGCGTGCCGTCGTCGTCGTAGTACACGGCAAAGCCGTAGTCGAGCTGCATGCGCGCCATGAACTCCAGGTGCGCCTTGCGGATCTTGGAATCGTCGCTGGGCAGCAGCAGCACCGTCTTGGGCAGCTTGCCGACGTCCTTGAGGTAGGCGAAGTGGCTACCGGTATCCAGCGCGGAGAGCACGGCGCCGTCGACCAGGAACTGGCCGCTCTTGTAGGCCTTCAGGGTCACGTCGAACTTGCTCTGCGATTGCTCGATGGCGGTCCTGTCCTTGACGCTTTCGCGGTGGCAACCGGCCACCACCAGCAGGCTGCCGAACACAATCGCCGCGCCGGCTCGTTGCATCAGGGTCGAAAAGCGGGTCATGCGGATCTCCTGCAGGTGATTCGTGGTGGCCTGCGCAGTGTAGCGCCGGCGGGGAAGGCGGCATCCGGTGGGAACGACGGGCCGTTCAGCCGTGCTCAGGTACGCGGCAGGGTCACGCCCTGCTGACCCTGGTACTTGCCGCCGCGGTCCTTGTAGCTGGTCTCGCACTCCTCGTCCGATTCGAGGAAGAGCATCTGCGCCACGCCCTCGTTGGCGTAGATCTTGGCCGGCAGCGGCGTGGTGTTGGAGAACTCCAGCGTCACGTGGCCCTCCCACTCCGGCTCCAGCGGCGTGACGTTGACGATGATGCCGCAGCGCGCGTAGGTGCTCTTGCCCAGGCAGATGGTCAGCACCTTGCGCGGAATGCGGAAGTACTCGACCGTGCGCGCCAGCGCGAAGGAGTTGGGCGGGATGATGCACACATCCGCCTCGACGTCGACGAAGCTGGTCGGATCGAACGCCTTCGGATCGACGATGGTCGAATTGATGTTGGTGAAGATCTTGAACTCGCGCGCGCAGCGCACGTCGTAGCCGTAGCTCGAGGTGCCGTAGGACACCAGCTTGTTGCCCTCGCGCAGCTTCACCTGGCCCGGCTCGAACGGCTCGATCATGCCCTGGCTCTGGGCCATGCGGCGGATCCACTTGTCGGACTTGATGCTCACGCTTGCGCTCCATCGGTGGCCCGGTTGCCGGGCGCAAAGCGGGAAAAATACACGGTCCGGCGGCAACGGCGCCACCTACCCATCCCCGCGCAGGACTGTAAGGTGGACTTCGGCTACCGTACAGACGAAACCTTTGGTGGGCTGAAGCCCTAAGCGAAGAGCGCGTTTCCAAGCGCAGCCAGCATGGCGCGCAGTTCGGCGCTGCGCTCGGCGCTGGCCAGTACCTCTTCGCGGCTGCAGCCGGCGCCCGGCAGCGCCACGCCACACGACGCCCCGCCCAGTACACGCGCGGACATGGTCACGAGGATCTCCGCCAGCGCCTCCTGCGCATGGTGCGAACCGCGGCCGGAGGCGTTGAGCAGCGCCACCGGCTTGCCGGGAAACTCCAGGCTGCCGACCAGCCAGTCCAGCAGGTTCTTGAACGCGCCCGGCACGCCGTGGGCGTATTCCGGACAGGCGATCAGCAGCGCGTCGGTCTGCCCCACGCTCTCGCGCAGGGCGAGCACCGGCGCAGGCACGGCGGCGGCTTCGACGTCCGGATTGAACAGCGGCAAATCGTCCAGGCCCTGGTACAACACCAGTTCAAGCGTCGCTGGCGCCAGCGCCTGCGCCGCCTGCAGCGCCGCTGTGTTGGCCGAGTTGCGGCGCAGGCTGCCGGAGAGGCACAGCACCCGCTTGCGCGACGCACTCACGCCGAGGGTGCGTTCTGCACCACGATCTTGCCCAGCCCCAGCGACTTGTTGCGTGGCTGGCGCGAAAGGCGGCCCGCGGCGTTGCGCGCGATCTGGCGATAGCGCGCGGCCAGATCGGACTCGGGCATCGCCACTACCGTCGGCGTACCGCCGTCGGCCTGCTCGCGGATGCGGATGTCCAGCGGCAGCGAGCCCAGGTACGGCACTGCGTACCTGTCCGCCATGCGCGCGCCGCCGCCGGCGCCGAACACGTGTTCCTCGTGGCCGCAGTTGGAGCACACGTGCGTGGACATGTTCTCGACCAGGCCCAGCACCGGCACCTCGACCTTCTCGAACATCTTCAGCGCCTTGATCGCGTCGAGCAGCGCGATGTCCTGCGGCGTGGTGACGAT
>NZ_JABFWW010000193.1 GCF_013362045.1 Frateuria sp.
CCCCTTCTGCACGCCCACGTCCGGATGCTTGAGCGTGCCGCGCACGTACAGCGGCGAGCGCAGCGAGAGGATGCGCAGGCTCTTGGTGTGCGGCTTCACGGTCAGGTCGAGCTTCTCGCTGCCGAAGTCCACCGTGCCGTCCATGTTGACCAGCGCATCGGGCGTGTCGAACACGAACAGGCGCACGCCGAACAGGCCGTCCTTCGCGCCCAGGTCTGCGGCGGCGCAATTGATCTGCACCGTCTTGTCGCCGAACAGCTTGCCGATGAGGATGTTGCCCACGTTGAGGCCCGCGGTCTCCAGCAGCGTCTTGCTGATCGCGCCGTCGTTCATCAGCAGCTGCGCCTCGCCGTCGGCGCTGCCGAGCAGCGCAGCGACCGAGTTGCCGCGGGCAGCGAGTTTCACGCCGCCGTTGATCTCGCCTAGGCTGCTGCGCATGGTCTGCACGTTGGGGAACAGCTGCTTGAGCTTGAGGTGCCGCGCGGTGAGATCGAGCCGGCCCTGCATCGGCGCCTTGCCGCCATCGAGCCGCAGCGCACCCTGCACGTGGCCGCCGGCCAGGCCGAAGCGCAGCGGATCGAGCGTGAGCGCGCCGTCCGTCATCACCACGTGGGTGTCCAGCGCGTCGAGCGGCACCGACTTGTCGCGCACGATGCGCGCGCCGCTGAAGCGGACATCCGCATCCATCGCGCGCCAGCGGTCGGTGCGGAACGCCTCGACCGGCAGCAGCTTGTCCGCCGGCTGCGGCGTAATGTCTCCGCGCTGCTGCTTGCGCGCGTTGGAATCGGCGCCCACCAGCGGCGCCAGGTCGGTGAACCGCAGCAGTTTCGAATGCACCACGCCGGTCAGCTTCGGCCGCGCGCCGCCGGTGTCGAAGTCGACGTCGCCAGCCACGTCGCTGCCGCCGACGCGGCCGCGGAACTGCCGGTAGCTGAAATGGTTGCCGTGCGTGGTGTCGAGGGTCGCCTGCAGGTGGCCTTCGGTGGCGTAGGGCGGCGTGTCCGGCAGGGTGACCCCGGTGTAAGGGTACAGCGACGCCATGCTCGCGCCGGAAAGCCACAGCCGCAGATCCAGCGCGCCCAGCGCCAGCGGATCGGTGAGTGTGCCGACCAGCGCGACGTGGCTGTTGCCCAGCTGCACGTCGGCCTGCACGGGGAAGGGGCGGCCGCCGCCGCGCAGCGCGAGCACGCCGCCGATGCGGCCGTCGCCCTGCACCGGCGCGCCCTTGTAGTGGCCTTCGGCGCGCCAGCCGAACACATAATCGGCTGCGTTGCGCTGGCCCACTGCGGTGGCGCCGGCGTTGGCCTGTTCCGGCGCCAGTGCCTGCTTCGCGCTTGCGCCCATGGCCTGGCCCACCCGCTCGCGCGCGGCGGTCGACTGCTGCGCCACGATCTGGTCGTAGGGTATCGCGCCCTTCAGCGGCGTCAGCGTGACCGTCAACCGGCTGGCGGTCTGCGCATCGTCCAGCGCGATCGTGCCGCGGTCGAAACCGATGGTGCCCAGTTCCAGCTTCCACGCCGACGGCGCGCCGCCCTTCGGCAGCGCGAAGGTCCAGCTGTCGCGGCCCTGTCTGTCCCGCTCCAGGTCCACCGCCGGCTGCACGAGCTGCAGCGAGGGCACGTCGATGCGATGGGCGAGCAACGCCAGCGGCGACAGCTCGAAACGCAACGCCTGCAAGGTGGCGAACCGGGGTTGTCGGGTCCAGGGCGGGTTGCCGATGACGATGTCGCGTGCGGTGAACTGCGGCCAGGGGAGCCAGGCATGCCAGCCGCCCAGCGCCCGGTCGCGGCGCCAGGCCAGGCTGAGGTCGCCGCGGATGGCGAACGGTCGCCCGATCGCCTGGCTCACCTTGTCGTCGATGAAGGGCTTGAGCCGGTTCCAGTCGAACAGCGCGACCGCAATCGCCAGCAGCACGACCAGGCCCGCCAGCACGCCGGCGGCCCAGCGCAGTATTTTGGAGCGATGCCTCATCCGTCGCGCCAGGCGGCGACGCCAGACGGCGCCACCCTCCTGCTTAGCGGCAGCGGCGAGAAGATTTCGTCGTCGGGCCGTCCACCGCTTCATGCGGCGGACAGGCGGGGGGCGGCGTGCCGGCTATCTGGCTTCGCGCGACGGCACGCTGATGCTGCACAGGTCGATCTTGCCCGCCGGCACCGTATAGAACGCATCGCGGCGGTTGCGCTTGGCCTCGATGAGCTTGGCGAAGGTGGCGCTGTCGGTGCGCAGCACCTCGATCTTCGGGCGCTGCGCCGGCGGCAGGTCGGCCGCCAGCCGCACCGATTCGATCGTCACGCGCTGCTTCTTGTCGGTGTAGAAGCCCATCGGCGCCGGGCCGCGCGGCATGGCCGAGAGCAGCTCCATGCCCTGGATCACGCGGCCGGCGATGGCGAGGTTGCGGTCCAGCCCGCGCGGCGCCTGGCCGATGATGGCGTAGAGCGCGCTGCCGTTGCCGCTTTGCGGGTCGATGTCGCGCGCCACGCCGACCGCGCCGTAGCAGTGCGTCAGCCATTCGCGGCCGATGGCCGGATCGCGCGCGGCCGGGAAGCCCTCGGAGAAGCCCACCTGCGGCGCGTAGACGTCGCCGTCGGGCAGCGCGGTCCACTCGAGTTTCGGGTCGATGGCGCGGGTGTATTCCGGCGGCAGGGTCTGCTTAGCGCTGCCCAGCGGCTTGATGTGCGCCTTGTCCTCGTCGTCCGCGGCCGGGTCGTCCCATTGGGTGACGAAGTTGTCCTGCACGCGCACGATGGCGAGCCCATCGAAATAGTGCTCGCGCACCATCGTGCGGATGTTGGCTGCGTGCAGCGGCGTGAAATCCGGCGCCAGCTCGATCAGCACGTGGCCCTGCGGCAGCTTCATGTCGAGCAGGTTGGCCGGGTCCGGCGTGCGCCACTCCTGCGGCTTCGATTGCGCCAGCAGTTCCTTCGGGGTGGGCGTGTGCTGCGCCTCGCCGGCCAGCGCAGGCAAGGCGACGAGGCTGGCGAGCGTGACGGCGAGAAGCGATCGGCGCATGGACGTTCCCTGCAGGCGTGGACGAGGAGCGAAGCTTATAGCGTCGCCATCGCCGGCAGGCAGGGGCGGCCGGCGCCCTCGCAGGTCCACGACCGCGGCCGCCTACCGCTGCATCTCGCCATCCGCGCGCTGCGGGCTCACCCCGGCCTCCGGCCGCTGCAGCGGCAGGCGGACGGGGACTGCCGGCACGGCCACCCGCCACAGCCAGCGATCCTCGGCCAACGGCTTGCCGTCGCGGCCCAGCGGGAAGATCACCGCGTGGCTGGGCGAAACGTAGAGGCCGTCGCCGGCGCGCAGGCCCATGCGGGCGAGATCCTCGCTGGCCATGTCGGCCTCCAGCGGCTGGTCCAGCGCGGCCACGTCCAGTTCCAGGTGCGCCACGGCGCCGGCGAGGTAGACGTGGCGCAGGTGCGCGCGCCATGCGCCGGGCGTCGGCGTGGCGGACAGCGTCAGGTGCTCGGGCCGCACGTAGGCGATCGCCCGGGCGTGCTCGCCCATCCACGGCTCGCCGGCGAAGGCCCAGCCGCCGGCGACGAAGCGTTCGCCCTCGCGGCGCAGCGCCAGGTGGTTGGCCTTGCCGATGAATTCGCAGACGAACGGCGTGGCCGGCTGCTGGTAGATCTCGCGCGGCGTGCCGACCTGCTCGATGCGGCCGCGGTTCATCACCGCAATGCGGTCGGCCAGCTCGAGCGCCTCCTCCTGGTCGTGGGTGACGAACACGGTGGTCAGGCCCAGCTCCTCGTGCAGGCGGCGCAGCCAGCGGCGCAGGGCAACGCGCACCTGTGCGTCGAGCGCGCCGAAGGGTTCGTCCAGCAGCAGCAGCTCCGGCTCGACCGCCAGCGCGCGGGCCAATGCCACGCGCTGGCGCTGGCCGCCGGACAGTTGCGAGGGATAGCGCCTGCCGAAGCCTTCCAGCTGCACGCGCTTGAGCAGGTGTTCGACCCGCGCGTCGATGTCCGCCCGCTTCGGGCGCACCCGGCGCGGGCGCACGCGCAGCCCGAAGGCCACGTTCTCGGCGACGGTGAGGTGGCGGAACAGCGCGTAGTGCTGGAACACCAGGCCGACGTTGCGCTGGCGGGGCGCTGCGGCCAGGAAATCCCTGCCGTTGAACGACACCTGCCCGCTTTCCGGGTAATCGAGCCCGGCCAGGATGCGCAGCAGCGTGGTCTTGCCCGAGCCGGAAGGCCCGAGCACGGCGAGGAACTCGCCCGGTGCGATGGCCAGGCTGACGTCGTTGAGCGCCGGGTAGTCGGAGAAGCGGCGGTTGAGGCGGGCCAGTTCGAGCGTCATGGGGTCGTGTCCTTCGCGGGATGGCGAGCGGGCGAACGCGGGGGAATGGGCCATGGAATTCGCATGGATCACCGTCCGCCAGGCGCATGCGCGGCGAGCTCGTCGCCATAGCGCCACTCCAGCGCGCTCTTCACCGCCAGCGTCAGCAGCGCGAGCAGGGCCAGCAGCGAGGCCACGGCGAAGGCGCCGACGTAGTCGTATTCGTTGTAGCGCATCTCCACTTCCAGCGGGATCGTGGTGGTCAGGCCGCGGATGTGCCCGGACACCACCGATACCGCGCCGAACTCGCCCATGGCTCGCGCATTGCACAGCAGCACGCCGTAGAGCAGCGCCCAGCGGATGTTGGGCAGCGTCACGCGGAAGAACATCTGCCAGCCGTTGGCGCCCAGCACGCGGGCCGCTTCCTCTTCCTCGCCGCCCTGCGCCTGCATCAACGGGATCAGCTCGCGCGCCACGAAGGGCAGGGTGATGAACATCGTCGCCAGCACCAGCCCCGGCACGGCGAAGATGATCGTGATGCCGTGCGCATCCAGCCACGGCCCGAACCAGCCCTGCGCGCCGATCAGCAGCACGTAGACCAGGCCGGAGACCACCGGCGACACCGAAAAGGGCAGGTCGATGAAGGCGCCGAGCAGCGCCTTGCCGCGGAACTCGAAGCGCGCCATCACCCACGCCGCGGCCACGCCGAACACCAGGTTCAGCGGCACCGCGATCACCGCCACCAGCAGGGTGAGGACGATCGCCGAGCGCGCCTCGTCCTGACCGATGCTGGCGAAGAAGGCACCGATGCCCTGACGCAGCGCCTCGACGAACACCGTCGCCAGCGGCAGCAGCAGGAACGCGACGAGGAACGCAATGGCGGCGAGCGTGAGCAAACCGCGGCCCAGCAGGCGCGGCCAGCCCGCCGGACGGCGGCTGGGCCGGCTCATGGCGCGCTCTCCGCCCAGCGGTGGCTCCATCGCTGCAGCAGCGTGATCGCCAGCAGCAGCACGAAGGAGAACGCCAGCATCGCCACGCCCAGAGCGGCCGCGCCGGCGTAGTCGAACTGCTCGAGGCTCTGCACGATCAGCAGCGGCGCGATCTCCGACTTCATCGGGATGTTGCCGGCGATGAAGATCACCGACCCGTACTCGCCCACCGCCCGCGCCAGCGCGAGCGCGAAGCCGGTCAGCAAGGTCGGCGCCAGCATCGGCAGGATCACCTTGAGGAACACCTGCCAGCGTCTGGCGCCGAGGGTCTCGGCCGCCTCCTCGACGTCGCGCTCCAGCGATTCGAGCACCGGCTGCAGCGTACGCACCACGAACGGAAAACCGACGAACACCATCGCCACCAGCACGCCCACGGGCGTGTAGGCGACCTTGATGCCGATCTCGGCCAGCCACCGGCCGATCCAGCCGTTGGGCGCATACAGCGCGGTGAGCGCGATGCCGGCCACGGCGGTGGGCAGCGCGAAAGGCAGGTCGACCACTGCATCGAACAGGCGCCGTCCCGGGAAGCGGTAGCGCACCAGCACCCACGCCACGAGCAGGCCGACCACCACGTTGATCGCCGCCGCCAGCGTGGCACCACCGAAGCTGAGCTTGAGCGCCGCCAGCGTCCGCGGCACGCGCAGCAGCCGCACCAGTCCATCGAAGCCCAGGCCCGAGGCCTTCCAGGCCAGCGCCGCCAGCGGCAGCAGCACGATCAGCCCCAGGTAGGTGAGCGAATAGCCCAGGCTCAGGTTGAAGCCGGGAAGAAAGTGTCGTCGTCGCATGGCAGGCTCAGCTCCCCGGCCCGATCTGGTCGAAGATCGCGCCATTGGCGAAGAACTTCGCCTGCACCTGGCGCCAGTCGCCGAAGGTGTCCTTCAGGGTGAACAGGTTCACCTCAGGGAACTGCTTCGCGTATTGCGCCATCGCCTGCGGCGCGCGCGGGCGGTAGTAGTGCCTCGCCGCGATCGCCTGGCCCTGGGGCGAGTAGAGGAACTTCAGGTAGGCCTCGGCCACCGCGCGGGTGCCGTGCCTGTCGACGTTGCGGTCGACCACCGCCACCGGCGGCTCGGCCAGGATGCTCATCGAGGGCACCACGATCTCGACGTCGCCGCCGCCCCTTTCCTGCCTGGCGAGCATCGCCTCGTTCTCCCACGCCAGCAGCACGTCGCCGATGCCGCGCTGGACAAAGGTGTTGGTGGCGCCGCGCGCGCCGGTGTCGAGCACCGGCACGTGCCTGTACAGCTCGTGCACGAAGGCCCTGGCATTGGCCTCGTCGCCGCCCGGCTGCTTGAGCGCGTAGCCCCAGGCGGCGAGGAAGTTCCAGCGCGCGCCGCCGGAGGTCTTCGGGTTGGGCGTGATCACCTGCACGCCCGGCCGCACCAGGTCGGACCAGTCGCGGATGTGCTTCGGGTTGCCCTTGCGCACCAGGAAAACGATGGTCGAGGTGTAGGGCGCGCTGTTGTCCGGCAGGCGCTGCTGCCAGTCGGCGGCGAGCAGCTTGCGGTCGGCCAGCGCGTCGACGTCGTAGGCCAGCGCCAGCGTCACCACGTCCGCCGGCAGGCCGTCGACCACCGCGCGCGCCTGCTTGCCCGAGCCGCCGTGGGACATGCGGATGGCCACGGTCTCGCCATGCTGCGCCTTCCATTGCGCGGCGAAGGCGGCGTTGGCGTCGCGGTAGAGCTCGCGCGTGGGATCGTAGGAGGCGTTGAGCAGGGGCACGGTTCGCGCCGCGGCCGTGGCGGCGGCCAGCATGGCGAAGGCGGCGCACAAGACAGTCGACTTTCTCATGGC
>NZ_JABFWW010000241.1 GCF_013362045.1 Frateuria sp.
AAGGACAAGGGCGGCACACGCTGAGGCGTCGCATCCTGGCTTGCCGTACAGCTCCCTCTCCCCCGACAGAGCCGGGGGAGAGGGAGCAAATCGCCCTGACCGAGAGGAAGCAAGGCGCGCACCCACTAGAATGCGCCGACCTCCCGTACGCACCCTCCCCATGCAAGCCACCAGCAAGGCCCGCCTGCAGATCCACTTCTGCGTCCTCCTGTGGGGTTTCACCGCGATCCTCGGCAAGGCCATCACGCTGCCGGCGCCGGCTCTGGTGTGGTGGCGCATGCTGCTGGTGACGGTGGCGCTGCTGGCGATGCCGCGCGTGTGGCGTGGGCTGCGCGCGATGCCGGCGCAGCTCAGGTTGGCCTATGCGGGCATCGGCGTGCTGGTCTCGCTGCACTGGCTCACCTTCTACGCGGCGATCAAGCTCTCCAACGCCTCGGTGGGCGCGACCTGCATCGCGCTTGGGCCGGTGTTCCTGGCCTTCGTCGAGCCCTGGATCGCCCGCCGCCGCTTCGACCCGCACGAGCTGTTGCTCGGCGTGGCGGTGGTGCCGGGCGTGGCGCTGGTGGTCGGCGGCGTGCCGACCGCGATGCGGCTGGGGCTGGTGGTGGGCACCGCGTCGGCGCTGCTGGTGGCGCTGTTCAGCGCCTGCAACAAGCGGCTGGTCGAGCATGGCGACCCGCTCACCGTGACCTGCCTCGAACTGGGCACCGGCACGCTGTTCCTGACCCTGCTGGTGCCGTGGCTGCCGCACGCGGGCGCGGCGTTCGTGCTGCCGGGCCTGCACGACGCCGTGCTGCTCACGCTGCTCGCCTTCGGCTGCACGCTGCTGCCCTTCGCGCTGGCATTGGTGGCGCTGCGCCACCTGAGCGCGTTCGGCACGCAGATGGTGACCAACCTGGAGCCCGTCTACGCGATCGTGCTGGCGATACTGTTGCTGGGCGAGCAGCGCGAGCTGGCCTGGCCGTTCTACGTCGGCGTGGCGGTGATCCTGGCCGCCGTGTTCGTGCATCCGTGGCTGGGGCGACGCAGCGAGCCGGCCCAGCCGGAGCTGATCGGCGTCAGCGAGGCGCACAACGCCACGGACTGAACGGCGTGCACCCTATACTCGCGCCATGAATTACCGCCACGCCTACCACGCCGGCAATTTCGCCGACGTCCTCAAGCACGTCGTGCTGGCCGCACTGCTCGATGCGCTGAAGGCCAAGCCCACGCCTTTCGCCGTGATCGACACGCACGCGGGCAGCGGCTGCTACGCGCTGGAGGGCAAGGAGGCGCAGAAGACCGGCGAATGGCGCGAGGGTGTCGGGCGGCTGCTGTTCCCCGATGTGGGCCCGCACGCCGCCGCTGGCGGCACATTGCCGCCGCTGCTTCGCCGGTGGCTGGACGGCCTGCTCGCGCTGCCCGGCAACGAACATGGCCTGAAGCTCTACCCGGGATCGCCGCTGCAGGCGGCGATCGCCCTGCGCGAAGCCGACAGCGCCCAGCTGTGCGAGCTGCACCCGGAGGAAGCCGCGCGGCTGCGCGAGCTGTTCCACCAGGACCGGCGCATCCACGTGCACCAGCGCAACGGCTACGAGGCACTCGGTGCGCTGCTGCCGCCGAAGGAGAAGCGCGGGCTGGTGCTGATCGACCCGCCCTACGAGGCACAGGAGGCCGAGTACCGGCTGATCGAGCAGGCGCTGAAGGCCGCGCTCGTGCGCTGGCCCACCGGCATCTACGCCGTCTGGTATCCGGTCAAGCTGCGCAGCCAGGTGCAGCCGTTCCTGCGCTGGCTCGGCCACTGCGGCGCGCGGCGCGTGCTGCGGGCGGAACTGCTGGTGCACGCGGATGATTCGCCGCTGCGGCTCAACGGTTCGGGCATGGCCATCCTCAATGCGCCGTGGAAGCTCGACGACGCCCTGCGCGAGCCGTTGCGCGCGCTGTCGCGGCTGCTGGCACAGGAACGCCCGGCGGAGTGGCGGCTGGACTGGCTGGCCGAGGAAGGCGCCGCCGCGCCACCGCCCGCGCCGCTACCGCGTTCACGCGCCCGCCGCTAAGC
Source organism: Frateuria sp. (assembly GCF_013362045.1). Classification (GTDB taxonomy): domain Bacteria; phylum Pseudomonadota; class Gammaproteobacteria; order Xanthomonadales; family Rhodanobacteraceae; genus Frateuria_A. The sequence continues at coordinate 2,039 of NZ_JABFWW010000241.1, forward strand.
TCGCTGCGGACTGCGGCCGGCTGCCCCTGCCGCGATCCGCCCCATCGCCAAGGTCAGGAGCCCGCCATGCGCATCCGCCTCGCTTCGCTCATCTTCCGCCCGCTGCTGCCGGTGGCGTTGCTCGCCCTCGCTGCCTGCGCGCCTGCGCCGATCTACAAGGCCACGTCCAATGCAGTGAGCGCGCAGCCTTTCCAGGTCGCGCAATCGCCCGAGCAGTTCGCCAGCCGCTCGGTGATCTGGGGCGGCCGCATCGTCGGGGTCAACAACCTGTCCGACCACAGCGAGGTGGAGATCCTGGCCTATCCGCTGGACAGCTCGCAGCGACCGCGGGCCAACGACAGCGGCAGCGGCCGCTTCATCGCGGTGATGCCCGGCTATGTGGAACCGCTGGACTACCCGGCCGGCGGACTGATCACCGTCAACGGCTCGTTGGGCGGCAGCCGCGCCGGCAAGGTAGGCCAGGCCGATTACGTGTTTCCGCTGGTGCAGGTGAACCAGTCGCACGTGTGGACCGCCGACGAGATGAACAAGGGCAAGAACAACGTGCACTTCGGCGTTGGCGTGGGTGTGGGCATCCGCTGAGGCTTGCCTCGGCGCTTCAACTCGTCCGCCCGACCCGCCGCCTGCCCTAAACTGACCGGCCACCCGCAGGAACCTACGCATGTCCGGCCACGCCAACTCGCTCAAGGCGATCTTCCTCGCACTCGGCGCGAATTTCGCCATCTTCGTCGCCAAGCTGGTCGCTGCGTTCGTCACCGGCTCCGGCGCGATGCTCGCCGAGGCGGTGCATTCGCTGGCCGACTGCGGCAACCAGGGCCTGCTGCTGCTGGGCATGCGCCAGGCGAAACGGCCGCCGTCGGATGAGTTCCCGCTGGGCTGGGGCCGCGCGTTGTACTTCTGGTCGTTCCTGGTGGCGATCCTGCTGTTCAGCGTGGGCGGCATGTTTTCGGTCTACGAGGGCGTGCACAAGCTGGCCTCGCCCGAGCCGCTCAAGTGGCCCTGGCTTGCGCTGGGCGTGCTGGTATTCGGCATCGTCGCCGAAGGCATCTCGATGCGCGGCTGCATGCAGGAGGTCAACAAGGCGCGCGGCGACCAGGATTTGTGGACCTGGTTCCGCCAGACCCGTTCCAGCGAACTGCTGGTGATCTTCGGCGAGGACCTCGCCGCGCTGCTCGGCCTGTGCCTGGCCGCGCTGGCGGTGGGCGCCACCATGCTCACCGGCAACCTGCTGTTCGACGCCGTGGGCACCATCGCCATCGGCGTGCTGCTGGTGGTGGTGGCCGTCGCGCTGGCGATCGAGGTGAAGGCGCTGCTGATCGGCCAGGGCGTGGAGCCGCGCCGCCGCGCCGAGCTGATGGCCTTCCTGGAAAACCGCCCCGAGGTGGCGCAGGTGCTCAACCTGATCACCCTGCAGATGGGCGCGGACGTGATGGTGTCGGTCAAGGCGCGCATGGAGCCCTGCGCCAGCGACCGCGCGCTGATCGAGGCGATCAACACGGTGGAGCGCGCGATGAAGGCGCAGTTCGGGGACATCCGCTGGAGCTTCTTCGAGCCGGACGTGACCGACTAGCTGAAACGCACATCCTGCGCTTCGGCTCCCTCTCCTCCGGGCGCAGCCCGGGGGAGAGGGCCGAGGAGAGGGGGAGGCCGTCGGCTCTGGCATCCAAATCAAGGCAAAGGCCCCTCCTCACCCAACCCTTTCCCCCGCGTGGCGGGGGAGAGGGCGCTCAAGCAACCGCCGCTGCCGCAGACATTCACCGCAGAAGCAAAAGCGGGCACCGCTGCACGGGCGTAAAATGCCCCGGCCTCCCTGTGGTTCCAGCCCCATGATCCTTACCCCCCGCCTGATCCTCCTGCTGCTGCTCCTGCTGTTCGCGCTCTGCGTGCTGCTGGTGCACCTGCGCGGGCGGGCGCGGTTGCGCTTCGATCGCCAGCTGGTCGACCACTCGGCGATCTTCGCCCCGTACAACCTGGTGATGTACGCCTTCTCGGCAGTGCCGGCGCGGCCGATCCTGGACCGCCGCGGCTTTCCGCAGCTGGACCTGCTGCAGGCCAACTGGCAGACCATCCGCGAAGAGGCGCTGCACCTGTTCGACGAGGGCTACATCCGCGCGGCGGAGAAACACAACGACGCCAGCTTCAACAGCTTCTTCAAGCAGGGCTGGAAGCGCTTCTACCTCAAGTGGTACGGCGAGCCGCTGGCCTCGGCCGAGACGCTGTGCCCGAAGACGGTGGAACTGCTGAAGGCCATCCCCAGCATCAAGGCGGCGATGTTCGCCACGCTGGCGCCGCACAGCAAGCTCAACCCGCACCGCGACCCGTTCGCGGGTTCCCTGCGCTACCACCTGGGCCTGATCACGCCCAACTCGCGCGACTGCCGCATCTTCGTCGATGGCGAGGAGCATGCCTGGGGCGACGGCAAGGACGTGGTGTTCGACGAAACCTACGTGCACTGGGTGGAGAACAATACCGACCAGACGCGCGTGATCCTGTTCGCCGACGTCGAGCGCCCGCTGCGCACGCGCTGGATGGGCGCGGTCAACCATCGCGTGGGGGCGTTCATGGGCCGGATCACCGCCTCGCCCAACGCCGGCTCGGAGGACGAAAAGGTCGGCTTCGTCAACCGCATGTTCGCGCTCAACCAGCGTGGGCGGGAGCGCAGCAAAGCCTTCAAGCGCAAGCACCCGAAGCTGTTCCGCGGGCTCAAGTACGTCGGCATCGTGATCCTGATGTGGCTGGTGTTCCTCGCGCCCTGGCCGCTGGTGCGCTGAGGCGGTCACGTTTTCCGGCGGCCGCGCGTCCTGGCCGTATCCCTCCGGAGCCAAACCATGGATGCCCAGACCGCCCTTTTCCAGCAGCACCGCCCGCGCCTGTTCGCCCTGGCCTACCGCATGCTCGGCGCGCCGGCCGACGCCGAGGACGTGCTGCACGACGCCTGGCTGCGCTGGCACGCGCAGGACACCGCCGCGCTGGACGATCCGGAAGCATGGCTGGTCACCGTCACCACGCGCCTGGCGCTGGACCGGCTGCGCCGCGCCAAGACCGAACGCGAGCACTACACCGGCCCCTGGCTGCCCGAGCCGCTGGTGCCGGACGCCGAACATCCGGAAGCCACGCTTGAGCGCGACGAAACGCTCACTCTCTCCTTCCTGCTGCTGCTGGAACGGCTGAGCCCGGAGGAACGGGCCGCGTTCCTGCTGCATGAGGTGTTCGACTACAGCCACGCCGAGGCCGCCGCCATCCTGGGCATCGGCGAGGATGCCTGCCGCCAGCGCGTGCACCGCGCCAGGACCCGCCTGCGCGAGGGGCGGCCGCGTTTCAGCGTGGATGCCCAGGCGCAGCGGCGCATGCTCGAGCGCTTCGTCGACGCCATGGCCCAACCCAGCCTGGATGCCCTGCGCGCGCTGTTCGCCGAGGATGCGATCCAGATCAGCGACGGCGGCGGCGTGGTCCGCGCCGTGCTGCGGCCGCTGCATGGCGCCGACCGGCTGGCCCGCCTGTACATGCAGATCGCAACCAATGTCCGCCTTTACCTGCCCCGCTACGAGTTGACCACCCTCAACGGCGCGCCGGCGCTGTTGATGTGGGCGGACGACACCCTGAGCGCGGTGATCTGGGTCGAGTGCGAAGGCGAGCGCATCACCGCGATCCACGGGTTGCGGCATCCCGGCAAGCTGGCTCGGCTGCTGGCTGTCACGAAACCGGAGAACGCGGCGTCCTTGCACTGAATGGCCCATCCCGGCCGTCGCACACAAGGGAGCTCCGATGTCCCGTTTCCCGCTTGTGCTCCATTACTCGGCGATGATGCCGCTGGCCGGAACATCCGCACGGCCGGCCGCCTCGAACCGACTCCGGTCGACCTGTATTGATGCGCGCCCCGCAGATCAACGGTTGCGCCTATGGCCTGGACAGGCACAGCAAGGACGCCCGCGCCGCGGGCGAAACCGAGCAGCGCCTGCACGTGCTGCCCGCCTGGCGCGAGACCTCGATGTTCAGCGAGCGCGAGCGCATCGCCCTGGCCTGGACCGAGGAGCTGACCGAACTGGCCTCGCCCGAGGCGGTGTCGGATGCCCTCTACGAGCAGGCCCGCCAGCACTTCGGCGACGCGGCGCTGGTCGACCTGATCCTGCCGATCGGCGTGATCAACAGCTTCGCCGGCTCAACATGGCCGTGCGCACCATCGGCGGCAGCTACGCGGTCGGCGAGCACGGCTGAGCGCCAGTCCGACGACTGGCCTGGCCGGCGGCAGTCACGAAAGACGCGGCTGCCGCGTCCTTGCATCGAATGGCCCGCGTCCGGGCCGTCTTCCCACCAGGAGTCCACCATGTCCCGTTTCGCCATCCAACGCCACTACAAGTCCATGATGCCGCTGGTCGAGCTCGGCAAGCAGATCCACGGCGCCGGCCGCCTGGAGCCGGCGCTGATCGATTTGGTGCTGATGCGCTGCTCGCAGATCAACGGCTGCGCCTATTGCCTGGACATGCACAGCAAGGACGCCCGCGCCGCCGGGGAAACCGAGCAGCGCCTGTACGTGCTGCCGGCCTGGCGCGAGACCACCCTGTTCAGCGAGCGCGAGCGCATCGCCCTGGCCTGGGCCGAGGAACTGACCGAGCTCGCCTCGCACGAGGCGGTGTCCGACGCGCTGTACGAGCAGGCGCGGCAGCACTACGACGAGGATGCGCTGGTCGACCTGACCCTGCTGGTGGTGACGATCAACAGCTGGAACCGCATCAACATCGCCGCGCGCACGATCGGGGGGAGCTACAAGCCCGGCAGCCACTAGCTTCCCGTCGGAGCGGGCCGGTGGAAATATCCCGTGGGCAAGCGATTGCAATCCGGCGGCTGGTGCGCTGGCCGACCAGCGCCGGATCCACGGGACACCCCGGTCCCTGGCCCCCTCACCCGAAGTCCGCCAGCGTACCCGGAGAGCGAGCCGTGCCATACGAGCCGATAAACCTAGAGCAGAAGTTCGGTCTCTTCGACGACCACTGGGCACCCAGGGTCATCGCCGAAATGAACGAC
>NZ_JABFWW010000022.1 GCF_013362045.1 Frateuria sp.
GGCGCGGTGGTCTGCGCGGCCGACGGCACGCCCGACCCGGCCTCGTACCGGCGCGACCCGCTGCTGCGCCGCGCGCTCGCCACGCTGGCGGGCGCGCGTGGCGGCATGAACATCGAGGGCGCCGTGCCTTCCGGCGTGGTTGCTGCGGAGGCGGTGTCGGGCGCGCTGATGCTGCTGCCGCGCAAGGCCTTCGACCAGCTCGGCGGCTTCGACGAGCGCTACTTCCTGCACTTCGAGGACCTGGACCTGTGCCGCCGCGCGCGCGATGCCGGCCACGCGGTGCTGCTGGCCGGCGACGTGCGCGTGCTGCACGGCAAGGGTGGCTCCAGCCGGCACCGGCCGGTGTTCGTCAGCCGGCACAAGCACCGTGGCATGTGGCGATGGTTCCGCACCTTCGACCCGGCCGCGCGCAATCCGCTCGTCGCCGGCGCGGTATGGCTGGGCATCTGGCTGCATTTTGCGGCGCAGGTTCCTGGCCAGCTGTGGCGCCTGGCCGGCGCGCGGCGGCGTTCCGCGCGATGAGCACCGCCCGCTCGCGCACGCTCGCGGCCACCATCGGCCTGGTCGCCATGACGGCGGTGTGGGGCTCGACCTTCGTGCTGATCAAGGACGTGGTCGGGCGCATGCGCGTGGTGGATTTCCTCGCCGTGCGCTTCGTCGCCGCCGCCGTGGTGATGCTGGTGCTGTTCGCGCGGCCGGTGTGGCGGCTCGGCCGCGCGCAGCTCGGTCGCGCACTGATGCTGGGCGCCGTCTACGGCAGCGGCCAGTTGCTGCAGACCTGGGGCCTGAAGCTGATCGCGCCCAGCGTCAGCGGCTTTGCCACCGGCATGTATGTGGTATTCACGCCGATCCTGGCCTGGCTGCTGCTGCGCGAGCGCATTGCCGGCATGGTCTGGCTGGCGGTGGCGATGGCCACGGGCGGATTGGCGCTGCTCTCGCTGCACGGCGTGTCGGTGGACCTGGGCGTGTGGCTGACGCTCGCCTCGGCGGGGCTTTATGCGCTGCACATCGTGGGATTGGGGCGCTGGTCGCGCGAGGCCGATGCGATCGGCATGTCGGCCGTGCAGGTGGCGGCGATCGCCCTGGTGTGCCTGCTCGCCACGTTGCCGCAGGGGCCGGCGTTGCCGCCCGACCGCGCGGCCTGGCTGGCGGTGCTCTACATGGCGCTGATCGCCGGCGCAGGCGCCATGCTGATACAGACCTGGGCGCAGGCACACCTGCCGCCGGCGCGCGCGGCGATCGTGATGACCACCGAGCCGGTGTTCGCCGCCGGCTTCGCCGTGGCGCTGGGCGTCGATGCGCTCAGCTGGCGCATGCTGGCCGGCGGCGCGCTGGTGCTGGGGGCGATGTACCTGGTCGAGCTGGCACCGCGGCGCACGTCCGCGCTGGAAGCCGAAAGCCTGCACCACGAGGTTTAGGTCCCGCCCTTTCCCACCCATGGGCGTACCCGTAGGGCGAACGGCGGTAGCCGCCACGAACGCTTGGATCCGGCGGTGCGCGTAGCGCGCCTGTGGTTATGCCCGCCGCAGCACGCCTACCAGTGAAAGTAGAACACCGGCGCACAAGCGATCAAAACCGCCACTCCCTGCGACGCCAGGACCACCAAGGCTCGGCCGGGAGTGCGTTGCAGCCACCTGATGGCGAAGAAGGCGACGATGGGCAGCTGCCCTGCGATGAGAAGCTGAAAAAGGTGCGCCGCCACCCCTTCGTCGGCTGAGCGCGTTGTGCCAGCCAGGACCATGCGTCCAAGAACAATCGCCAAGGCGGCCAACGACATGACCAAAGGCGCCAATGCGCTGGGCCGTGTAAAGATGTTGATGTTCATAGAGCCCTCCTCCCGTGCCTGATCGGCGGCGATCAGCAGCAACGCCCGCCGGTACCTTTGTAGCGCGCCGCCTGGCGCTCGCGGAAGAACTCCGCGTAGCTGGGCACCGCGCGCTCCGGATGGTGCTCGCGCAGGTGGCGCACGTAGGTGTCGTAGTCGGGCACGCCGCAGCACAGCCGGGCGGTCTGCACGGCGCGCGACCAGGCGGTGCGAAATCCCTTCATGGCGCGTTGGCCGCGACGGCGTCGATCGACACGTACGGCTCCTCGTGCGCGGTGGGATGGTTGATGCGCCAGGCGCGCAGCATCGTGCGCAGGGTGAACGCGGCCATGGCCACCACCAGCAGCATGAACAGGCCGGTGAGCGCCATGTCGACATAGTTGTTGGTGACGATCTGCTGCATCTCGGCCGGTGCCTTGGCCGGCGCCAGCAGCTTGCCCTCGGCCAGCGCGGCGGCGTACTTCTGCGCCGCGGCGGTGAAGCTGATCGGCCCGACCAGCTTCTCGTACCCCGCCGTCAGCGTGCAGATGATCAGCCAGATCGCCGGGACGCCCGGCACCCACACGTAGCGCTCGCGCTTCAACTTGACCACCACGACGGTCGCCAGCATCAGCGCGATCGCCGCCAGCATCTGGTTGGCGATGCCGAACAGCGGCCACAGCGTGTTGATGCCGCCCAGCGGATCGACCGCGCCCTGGTAGAGGAAATAGCCCCACAGTCCCACGCAGATCGCGGTGGCGAGCAGGTTGCCGGTCCACGACTCGGTGTTCTGCAGCGGCTTGTGGATCAGCCCCGCGATCTCCTGGATCATGAAGCGGCCCACGCGCGTGCCGGCGTCCACCGTGGTCAGGATGAACAGCGCCTCGAACAGGATCGCGTAGTGGTACCAGAACGCCATCATGCCGCCGCCCGGGACGATCTCGTGCAGCAGCCGCGCCATGCCCACCGCGAGCGTCGGCGCGCCGCCGGCGCGCGAGAGCACGCTGCCTTCGCCGATGTCCCTGGCGGTCTGCGTGAGCTGGTCCGGCGTCACCACGAAGCCCCACTGGCTGATCGTCTGCGCCGCGTGCTCGGCGGTGGTGCCGATCAGCGCCGCCGGCGAATTCATCGCGAAGTACACGCCCGGGTGCAGCGAGGCGGCGGCGACGAGCGCCATGATGGCCACGAAGGCCTCCATCAGCATGCCGCCATAGCCGACCATGCGCGCCTGGCCCTCGTTGGCCAGCAGCTTGGGCGTGGTGCCCGAGGCGATGATCGAATGCCAGCCCGACACGGCGCCGCAGGCGATGGTGATGAACAGGAACGGAAACAGGTTGCCCTGGAACACCGGCCCGGTGCCGTCGACGAAGCGCGTCACCGCGTCCATCTGCAGCATCGGCGCGGCCAGGAAGATCGCCAGCGCCAGCAGGCCGATGGTGCCGATCTTCAAGAAGGTGGACAGGTAGTCGCGCGGCGCCAGCAGCAGCCACACCGGCAGCACCGAGGCGACGAAGCCGTAGCCGATCAGCCACCAGGCCAAGGCCTTCGCGTCCATGTCGAACACCGGCGCCAGCGTGGCCGACCCGGCCACGTAGCGGCCCAGCCAGATCGAGCCCAGCAGCAACAGCAGGCCGATGATCGACACTTCAAGGATCCGTCCCGGCCGCCACCAGCGCAGGTAGATGCCCATCAGGAACGCGATCGGGATGGTCGCGGCCACGGTGAAGGTGCCCCATGGGCTGTGCGTCAGCGCCTTGACCACCACCAGCGCCAGCACCGCCAGCACGATCATCATCAGCACCAGCACGCCGAACATCGCCACCACGCCGGGCGCCGGCCCCAGTTCCTCGCGCAGCATGTGGCCCAGCGAGCGGCCGTCGCGGCGCAGCGACAGGCCCAGGATCATGAAGTCCTGCACCGCGCCGGCGAACACCACGCCGACGAGGATCCACAGCGTGCCGGGCAGATAGCCCATCTGCGCCGCCAGCACGGGGCCGACCAGCGGACCTGCGCCTGCGATCGCGGCGAAGTGGTGGCCGAACACCACCCACTTGTCGGTCGGCACGTAGTCCAGCCCGTCCGGATGGCGCATCGCGGGCGTGGCGCGGCTCGGGTCGAGCTTGAGCACTGCGTGCTCGATGAACCGCCCGTAGAAGCGGTAGCCGATCACGAACACCGCGATGGACGCGGCCACCAGCCAGATCGCGTTGATCGGCTCGCCCCGTCGCAGGGCCACGACGCCCAGGCACCAGGCGCCGACGATGGCGATGGCGGCCCACAGCAGCTTGCCCGCCGGGCTGGCGGGAACGGCAGGAACGGTGGCATTCGGACGCATGGACGGCTCTCCGGCGGGATACCGCAAGGGTCGTCCCCGCCGCGGCGGGGGTCAATGCCGCAGCGGGCCCAGGCGTATTAGCCATTGGTCGAATGCCGGACACGGACCCGCCACCGCCGCACACGTACACTCGGGCGACAACCACCGCGGAGAGCCGCCATGCGCCTGCGTTCCCTTCGTCCCGGCCTGTTCGGCCTGCTGCTGGCCGCCGCCGCGCTGCCGGCCCTCGCCGGCGGCCAGCTCGACGACCTGCTCAAGCAGCTCAAGCACGGCAGCCACGGCAACAGTGCCGCTGCGGCCAGCCTGCCCACCGGCGACATCGCCGCCGGCCTGAAGGAGGCGCTGGCCAAGGGCACCACCAGTGCGATCAACTCGCTCGGCCGCACCGACGGCTTCTGGGGCAACGCCAGGGTGCGCATCCCGCTGCCGGGCAAGCTCGAGCAGGCCGGCAAGCTCGCCCGCCAGCTCGGCCAGGGCGCCCGGGTGGATGCCTTCGAGCTCAGCATGAACCGCGCCGCCGAGAAGGCCGTGCCGCAGGTGGCCGACATCTTCGGCGACGCCATCCGCAGGATGAGCCTGCAGGATGCCCGCGGCATTCTCACCGGCGGCGACCATGCGGCCACCGACTTCTTCCGCCGCACCGCCGGCGATGGGCTCACCGCGCGCATCAAGCCGATCGTCGCCGGCGCCACCGAGCGCGTCGGCGTCACCCAGAAGTACAAGGCGCTCACCTCGACCGGCGGCGGCAGCGCGCTGGGTGGCGTGCTCGGCTCGCTGGGCAGCCTCGGCGGCGACAAGGGCGGCGGCAAGGCCAACCCGCTGGACCTGGACGACTACGTGACCGCGCGGACGCTCGATGGCCTGTTCACCATGATCGGCGAGCAGGAGCAGTCGATCCGCCGCAACCCGGCCGCGCGCACCACCGATCTGCTGAAGAAGGTCTTCGGCAGCCATTGAGCCTGCGGGCATCTTGCAATCGCCCCGCCGCGCCCGCAGTCCTGTACCAGCATCCACCCGTGAGACCGCCGATGATCCGCGAGATCCTGAAGATGGGCGACCCGCGCCTGCTGCGCATCGCGCCGCCGGTGCCCGCCGGCATGCTCGGCAGCGATGAGCTGGACGCCCTCATCCAGGACATGTTCGACACCATGGAAGCCGCCGGCGGCGTGGGCCTGGCGGCACCGCAGATCGGCGTGGACCTGCAGCTGGTGATCTTCGGCTTCGACCGCTCCGAGCGTTACCCGGACGCGCCGGCCGTGCCGCGCACCATCCTGCTCAACCCGCTGGTGACGCCGGTCTCGCAGGACATGGAAGAAGGCTGGGAGGGCTGCCTGTCGGTGCCGGGCCTGCGCGGCGCCGTGAGCCGCTTCACGCTGATCCGCTACCAGGGCATCGACCTGAAGGGCACGCCGATCGACCGCACCGCCGAGGGCTTCCATGCCCGCGTGGTGCAGCACGAGTGCGACCACCTGATCGGGCGGCTGTATCCCTCGCGCATCACCGACTTCACCAAGTTCGGCTACACCGACGTGCTGTTCCCGGGGCAGGCCCCGGATGCCGACGCCTGACGCCTGCGGGCAGACGGTTCGTCCGGCCGGGGCCGGCGTTCGAAGTTCCGCCTCGGCCGGGAGCTACTGCGCACGCAGGTTCCAGGTGGTGCTTACCGCGCCGCCGCTGCCCGCCTGGCTGGCGCTGCCCTGTATCGTGCCGTCGGCCTGCAGCGGGGAATGGCCGGTGGGGACGCCCCAGATGGCGGTGATCTGCGGATCCGGTTCGCCGCCCTGCGGCCAGTCCGGAGGGCAGTGCGGGGTGAGGGTGCCTGCCCAGGTGCTGGTTCCGCTGGGGGTGAAGGTCGCCGGCCGGACGCTGAAATCCAGTTGCAGCGAATTGTCGTTGTCGCCATCAGCCAGCGGATGGGTGGACGGGGCGGCGGTAAAGGTGCACGGGTCGTTGCGGAGGTCCAGCAGGTCCACCCGGCCGGCTACGGCCTTGTAGACGGCAAGGTCGCCCGCCCAGTAATCGAACTTCCAGGTGCCGCTGGCCTTGGCCCGCGTGAGGGGAGAGGTCGAGGCGACGCTGCCGTCGATCCGGCACGGTACCCGCTGGCCATTGTGCTGGCCGCAGCCTTCGTCCTCCACCCTGATGTTGGCGACCAGCCGGGTGTCGGCCAGCGCCCCCTGCAGCCGTGCGCTGACTGCAACCGGGTTGCGCGCCGGAGCCTGCTGCGGAGCGGTATAGACCGCCGAGAAGCCGCCCTGTGCGGCGACCGTGCCGTTGTCGGCATCGCCGCCGGCGACCCCGTTGGCCTGCCAGTCGCCCGCTCCGCCGATGTCGCCGCTGGCCGGTTCGCAGGGCAGCAGGGCGATCGGGCCGTTCTCGTTCGCGGTGGACGCCGTGCAATACAGCTCGCGCAAGGTCACGCTCTGGCCCGGCTTGAGTGTCGCCTCGGCCGGGTCGAGCTGGAAACCGGACAGCAGCGACCAGTCACTGAAATGATCGACCGCAACGCTGAGCGAGTGCGCCGCGGCGTCGAGTACGGGCTTGCGGGCTATCGACCATCGGCCCTTTTCGTCCTGCGAGGCAATGGCCAGCGCCTGCGGCGCGCTGCCGGCGACGTCTTTGTCGTCGTAATGGAACGCCAGCGTGACCGGCTCGCCGAACGGTTGGCCCGAGGGCTCCAGGCGCCACGCGCTGCCGCGCCCGCCCGGCGCCTGGTTGCTGATCGGCTGCAGGCTGACTTCGCGCGGCGAGGCGAAGGCGCCTGCGGGAACGATCACACGCACGCGGCCGTCGCTGGATGCCAATTCGCCGCCCGTGGCGCCGATCGTGCGGCTGACGGGCGCGCCGAGCGGCTTGCCGCTCGCGGTATGCGCCGCTTGCGGCGCGGGTGCGTGGCAGCCCGCC
>NZ_JABFWW010000018.1 GCF_013362045.1 Frateuria sp.
GATCTCGCCTTGTTGGAGCAGCCGGCCAGTGCCAGCAGCAAGGCGATGGGCAACAACGGCTTCATGGCGATTCCCCTTCGGCGGCGAGGCCGCAGTCTCCCGCCGCCGGGCCATTGCGGCAAGCGGCATCGGCTAAGCTTCCGGCCATGAGCCTACGCACCGACGCCTGGCAGCTCCACGGCCACACCGCACTGATCACCGGCGCCAGCAAGGGCATCGGTCTGGCGGTCGCGCGCGAGCTCGGCGGCCTGGGCGCCGACCTGCTGCTGGTGGCGCGCGACGAGATGCACCTGGAACAGGTGCGCGTGGAGCTGGCCGAGGAACTGCCCGGGCGCGAGGTGTTCGCCTTCGGCGCGGACCTGGCCGAACAGGAGGACCGCCTGGCGGTCTTCGACTGGATCGCCGACCTCGACGCGCCGGTGTCGCTGCTCGTCAACAACGCCGGCGGCAACGCGCCCGCCGCGGCGCTGGCCTACGACAGCGAGGGCTACCGCGCGGTCTTCGAACAAAACCTGTTCAGCGCCTTCGAGATGTGCCGCCTGGCGCACCCGCACCTGGTCGAGCACGGCAATGCGGCGATCGTCAACGTCGGTTCCGTGTCGGGTTCGGTCCACGTGCGCACCGGCGCGCCCTACGGCATGAGCAAGGCCGCGCTGCACCAGCTCACGCGCAACCTGGCGGTGGAATGGGCGGTTGACGGCATCCGCGTCAACGCGGTGGCGCCCTGGTACATCCGCACTCAGCGCTCGGAGCCGGCGCTGGCCGATCCGGACTACCTGGAAGAAGTGCTCGAACGCACGCCGCTCAAGCGCATCGGCGAACCGGAGGAGGTCGCCGCCGCGGTGGCCTTCCTGTGCCTGCCGGCGGCTGCCTACATCACCGGGCAGGTGCTGGCGGTGGACGGCGGCTTCCTCAGCTTCGGCTTCTAGGCTTCCGCAGGGTGGGCTGAAGCACACCCGACAAAAACCGGTTCAGTCGCCGCAGCTGGCCAGTTGCGCGCGCAGTTGAGCGTCGCGCTTTTCCAGCGGGGGGCGCTGGCTCTGGAACGCATTGCGCAGCTTGTGCGCGTTTTCCTCGTAGGCGTCCTGCAGCGCCTCGCAGGTCTGGCCGGGATCGAGTTGGCGGCACTGGTCCTGCACCCACACATAGTTGTTTGCCACCAGGCCGCGGGTGACCCGCCCGCGGTTGGATTCCGGTGCGGAAATGCCGGCCGCCCCACGGTCGGGCGCATAGACATCCGACAGTGGCTGCTGCCCGGCGCCGAGCATGCCGTAGGGCGCCTGATACGGCGCGGGGTTGCCGTTGGCGCTGAGGTAGGTTTTGCCGTCGGTGGCGCGGACACAGGCGTACATCAGCGGCAGCGGGGCGGAGGGTGCCGGCGACGGCGGTGCAGCGGCTCGTGCCGGTGCCGAAGGCGCAGGTGCCTCGGGCGCAGGCGCCGCAGCAGGCGCATCCGGCATTTCCAGCCTGCGCTGCCGTTGGGTGGGTCGGCACGGGCTGTCCTGGTACACGGTGCGCCCGTCCGATCCGACGCATTCGTAGACCGTGGTGGCCGTTGCATCGACGTGGCTTGCCGAAGCCATGGCGAGCAGGCTGCCACCGAGCAGGACGGAAGCGGGCAGAGACCGGCGCATGCGCCGATTCTAGGCGCACGCGGTGAACCAGTCGCTTTGGTTCCTTTCCCAGGGCCTGCCCGGGAGAGCGTGCGGAGCTTAGAAATCGGCCTCGTGTTCCTCGGCCACCAGGGCCAGCGTGACCGCGCCCTCGCCTACGTTGACCATGCCGGTGATGCTCATCGGCGCTTCCAGCAGCGTCACGCCGGTTTCCTCGCAGGCTTCGCGCAACCCGTCGTAGCCGGGCAGTCGGGCCAGTTCGGCCAGTTCGCCGCCGTAGCTGACGCACACCACCGGGACGATCAGCCCCGCCCGCACGCGCCGCGCGGCGTAGCCGAACAGCGTTTCGGCGCCATGCTCGAAGCCGCGCACCTTGCCGACCGGGCCGGTCTCGCCGCGGAAGCAGCGCAGCAGCGGCTTGATGTCCAGCGCCGTGCCCACCACCGCGCTGAACAGGCTGACGCTGCGGTCGCCCTTCTTCTTGGTGCGGTTGCGCAGGTGGTGCAGGTCGCGCGGCAGCATGTAGGCGTAGGTGTGGTTGGCCACCACGCCCAGCCGTTCGCGGATGATCGGCGGCGTCTCGCCGGCCTGGATCAGCCGCACCGCCTCGAACACGGCCGGCCCCTCGCCGGCGAACACGTTGCGCGTGTCGACCACCCGCATGAGGAAGGGCCCGGCGATGCCGGCCCGCTCGCGCGCCTCGCGGTACTGCTTGAGGATGGCGAAGCTGGCCTTCACCACGTGCTCGTGGATCGGGCTGCGCGTGGCGGTGACGGTCAGGCAGAACACGCAGTCGCGCTCCAGCACCAGCTTGTCCAGGAACAGCCGCTGCACGTCCTCGACCGAGCAGGGCTCGGTTTCGGCGGCGTGGGTGCCGGCCAGCCTCATCTCGAGGAAACGCTCGATCTCCCGTGGATCGCGCTCGTCCTTGAAGACGGTGTCGTCAAGCCTAACGGCGATCGGCATCACCGCGATGTCGTGTTCCCTGAGGAACGCCTGCGGCAGATCGCAGGACGCGTCGATCGCCAACCCCATCCGCATGGTGTCATCCCCCTGGCCAATGACGCGGCGAACATAACACGCGTGTGGGCGCCGCAACCTTGGGCCCGCGGCGCAGTCTCCGTGGAGTTGACGGCCATGCGCGGCCTTGCCCGGATGGCGGGCAAGGGCCTGCGCCCCGTAGAATGGCCACGGCTCGAGAATGGTTCCTGCCGGCGTGGCGTCGTCGGCGCAGCGCGCCGCGACCGCGGCGTGTTCCCGAGATAACCCATGAAAGACAAGCGAGAGATCGTCTCCAACTGGCTGCCGCGCTATACCGGCACGCCGCTGGAACAGTTCGGCCAGCACGTGCTGCTGACCAACTTCGGCCTGTACGTGGAGCTGTTCGCCCAGTGGCACGGCGTGGAAGTGCGCGGCCGCGACCGGCCCATGCCCAATGCCACAGCCGACGGCATTACCCTGATCAACTTCGGCATGGGCAGTCCCAACGCCGCTACGGTGATGGACCTGTTGAGCGCGGTCGAGCCGAAGGCGGCGCTGTTCCTGGGCAAGTGCGGCGGGCTCAAGAAGAAGAACCAGCTGGGCGACCTGGTGCTGCCGATCGCCGCGATCCGCGGCGAGGGCACCTCCGGTGACTACCTGCTGCCGGAGGTGCCGGCACTGCCGGCGTTCCAGCTGCAGCGCGCGGTCTCCACCATGATCCGCGACCTCGGCCACGACTACTGGACTGGCACCGTCTACACCACCAACCGGCGCGTGTGGGAGCACGACGAGGCGTTCAAGGACTACCTGCGCCGCACCCGCTGCATGGCGGTGGACATGGAGACGGCCACCATCTTCGCCGCCGGCTTCGCCAACAAGATCCCCTGCGGCGCCCTGCTGCTGGTCTCCGACCAGCCGATGATCCCCGAGGGCGTCAAGACCGAGGCCAGCGACCGCAGCGTGACCGAGCGCTACGTGGAGGCGCACATCCGCATCGGCATCGAGGCGCTCAAGCTGGTCCGCCGCAACGGTCGCAGCGTCAAGCACCTGCGCTTCGAGGACGAGTCCGAAGGCGATTGAGACCTCGTAATCTCCTGCGGAATGATTGGTTGCCGCGCTTGGTGTAAGGTGTCGACTAGTTCAAATTTCATTGACCAATTGTGATTTGGGCGCTAAATAGCCCACTACGGCTACCAGGCCGTCGCCTTTGGCGTTTACGTGGACACCAGGCGCATCAGCCGGGAGGGGAGACCTTTCCCAGGCGAAGCAGTAATTCCAACGGGAGGAAAATCAATGAAGTACGGGGTAAAAAAATTGTCGTCGGCGGTGCGCATCGCACTCTCGCTTGGTGCGGTGATCGCCGTGGGAGCCTCCGGCGCCGCGTTCGCGCAGGACACCGGCACGCAGGCCGGTACGCAGCCCGACCAGAAGAACACCAAGACGCTCGAAACCGTCACCGTCACCGGTTCGCACATCCGCCGCGTCGATCTGGAAACCTCCAATCCGGTGGTGACCATCGACGCCTCGCAGATCAAGGCGACCGGTAAGCTCACCCTGGGCGACATCGTCCAGCAGCTGCCGGCGGTGACCGGCGGCAACACCAATCCGCAGGTCAACAACAGCGGCGGCAGCGGCAACACCAGCATCGGCCTGCGCGGCCTCGGCAGCCAGCGCACGCTGATCCTGATCGACGGCAAGCGCATCATCAACGGCGATCCGAACTCGATCCCGGCCGACATGATCGAGCGCATCGAAGTGCTCACCGATGGCGCCTCCTCGGTGTACGGCTCCGATGCGATCGGCGGCGTGGTCAACTTCGTCCTGAAGAAGGACTACCAGGGCGCCCGGTTCACCGTGAACTACGGCCAGTCCGGCCATGCGGACGGCCGCTCGAAGGGGTACACCTTCACGTTCGGCCAGACGTCCGACAAGGGCAGCATCATGGGCGGCGTGGACTACAACAAGACCGAGCAGGTGCTCGCCAAGAACCGCGATTTCTCGAAGAACGCGGTCTCCATCTACGGCAGCAGCCAGACCCCGATCTACAGCTACGTCGGCGGTTCGACCTTCCCGGCCTACGGCCGCATCCAGCTGCCGGCGCAGTACCAGGCGCAGTACGGCTGCAAGAACGTCTCGCTCAACCCGGGTGCCAGCGGCCAGAACATCGCCACCGACTACCACTGCTTCACCAATGCGGACAAGTACAACTACGCCACCGTCAACCTGATCCAGACCCCGCAGGAACGCACCAGCATGTTCCTGAAGGGCACCTACAACCTGGGCGAGCATGTCCAGGCCTACATGGATGCCTACCACAACAAGACCAGCTCGGGCTTCCAGCTTGCGCCGGCCTTGCTCGGCAGCCTCTACGGCGCGGTGATCTCGGCGAACAGCTACTACAACCCGTTCGGCCAGGAATATTCCTCCGCTGGCCTGGACTACCGCGCGCGCCTGGTGTCGGCCGGCAACCGCTCGGCGAACATCGCCAGCGCCACGGACCAGATCCATGCTGGGTTCAAGGGTGACTTCACCCTGTTCGACCAGGGCTGGAACTGGGACGTGGGCATGGGCTATGGCCACTTCTCGCAGCAGACCATCACCCGTGGCCTGCCCAACCAGGACAAGATCAACGCGGACCTGGGTCCGTCGCATTTGGATCCGGCCACCGGCAAGGTGGTTTGCGATTCGGGCGCTGCCGGCTGCATGCCGTTCAACCCGTTCAACCTGTACGACGCGAACTCGGTGGCAGCGTTGCAGGCCGCCGCGGTGCCGGCGATCAGCAACAACTTCTCGATCGAGCGCGTCTACTCGGCCGATGTGAACGGTGGCCTGTTCGATCTGCCGGCCGGTACCGTCCAGCTGGCCGCGGGCGCCTCCTATCGCAAGGAGTACACCCGTTCCGAAATCGATCCGCTGTTGCTGATCGACCCGTCGACGGGCAACTGCACCCTGGGCAGTCAGTGCAGCTCGCCACTGCGCGGTGGTTACAACGTCAAGGAAGCCTACGCCGAGGTGTTCGTTCCGGTGCTGAACGACCTTCCGTTCGTGCAGTCCCTGAACGTGACCGTCGGTGACCGTTACTCCAAGTTCAGCACCTTCGGCAGCACCAACAACACCAAGTTCGCGGTGGAATATCGCCCGATCAACGACCTGCTGCTGCGCGGCACGGTGTCGGAGGTGTTCCGCGCGCCGACCATCAGCGACGTCTACCGCTCGCCGATCAGCGATGCGCCCAAGCTCAGCAGCGATCCCTGCGACGGCATTACCACCGCGGGCAACCCGGCCTGCGCCGGCGTACCGACGGATGGCAGCTTCAAGGACCAGAACGTGGCGGCCGGCCAGCAGATCAAGGGCGTGGCGTCCGGTTCCAAGTACGCGGGCTTCCCGCTCGGGCCGGAGAAGGGCAAGTCGTTCGACCTCGGCCTGGTCTACTCGCCCAGCTTCGTGGAAGGGCTTTCGGTCAGCGCCGACGTGTGGCACCTGTACCTGAACGACACGATCTCCTCGATCGGTGCCCAGACGGTGCTGGACCTCTGCTACAGCGGCATCACCCGGTATTGCCCGCTGATCAGCCGCTTCCCGGCGGGCAGCGCCAATCCGGGCGAAATCGCCCAGATCATCGAGCCCACCGGCAACCTGGGTCGCACCGACGTGTCCGGCGTGGACTTCTCGGGCCGTTACCGCCTGCCGCAGTTCTCGTTCGGCAACTTCGTGGTCGGCGTGGACGCGACCTACCTGAAGCGCTATGACCAGCAGACCGCTCCGGGTACGGCCGCCAACAACATCTTCCACGATGCCGGTCACTTCCAGCCGTTCGGTTCGAGCCAGGCCTCCACCTGCCCCAGCGGCGGTGGCGTGTGCCTGTTCCCGCGCTGGCGCGGCAGCAGCTTCGTGAACTGGAACCTGGGCGACTGGAGTGCCTCCTGGCGCATGCGCTACATCGGTGCGTTCCGCAACGGCTCGAAGAGCCCGTCGCAGGACACCAACCCGGTGCAGGGCCTGCCGGGCGTGGAGCTCAAGTACGGCGCGACGATCTACAACGACGTGTCGGTCGGCTACAACTTCGAGCCGCTCAACACCCGTATCGACCTGGGCGTGAACAACCTGTTCGACAAGCAGCCGCCGTTCCTGTACGCCAACAACACGCTCAACGCCAACACCGATCCGAGCGACTTCGATCTGCAGGGCCGCTACTACTGGGCTCGCGTGACCGTGTCGTTCTGATTGACTGGACAGCACTGAGTAGCTGAAGCTGAAGAGCCGCGCGGGGCGACCCGCGCGGCTCTTTCTTTTGAAAAGTTGCGAGTCACGTGATCAACGACATTCTCAGCGCACTGCAGGCCGGTCGGCCCTCCGAGGCCGAGCGGCTCTGCCGGCGCTCGCTGGCGACCGCACCGAACCCGGATGTGACGCTGTTCCTCGCGATCAGCCTGCAGCAACAGGGTCGCCCGCAAGAGGCACTCGTGCTCTACGCCGAGCTTGCCCAGTCGTTCCCGGACAGCGCGTTGCACCTGGGCAACTATGCGACCGCGCTGCGTGAGGCCGGGCATTTCGACCAGGCCGCCCAGATGTACATGCGGTCGATCGAACTGGCGCCGGACAATCCCGATCAGGTCATCAACCTGGGCCTGCTGCAATTGCAGCGGAAGGACTACATCGCGGCCAGGGACACGCTGATGCGGGCCCACGTGCTCGATCCCGCTTCCCCCGAGGCCCGGATCCATGCGGCACGCGCCTGTTCGGCCTGCCGCGATTCGCGCGCAGAGGAGCTGATTCGGCCGTGGCGCGACTGGACTGCGCTGGATGATCCACTGCAGCTGGAGCTTGCGGACCTGCAGCTGGTGTTGGGTGAGGCCAACATCGCACGCATGCTGCTGGAGGAGCTGCTTGCCCGCTCGCCGGGGCACCTGCCGGCGCGCCTGCTGCTGGCCGCCGTCTACGAGCGGGTCAACGATCTGGACGCCGCCGAGGCGCTGCTGGGCCGGATCGAACGCGAACACGCCGAGCTGGACGACGAGGCAAGGCTGGAGATCGCCCACCAGCGCGCCAAGATCGCCCTGCGGCGCGGGCAGCTCGAGCCCTCTCGCGACCTGCTCGAGCGGATGGGTCCGCGCACGCCGGACGACTACGCCCATTTCTTCATCCTGGCCGAGGTGTGCGACAAGCTGCGGGACTATCCGGCGGCCATGCGGGCGCTGGACGAAGCCCACGCGCGCCAGATCGCGGAGTTGAAGGTCAACACGCCGCATCGGTTCGAGCCCGGCGCGCCGGTGCTGCCTGCCGCGGTCGAACGGATCGGGCCTGCGGACTATCGTCGCTGGCCCGCGCTGCAGAGCCCGGACAGCGCCGGTTCGCCGATCTTCATCGTCGGCTTCCCGCGTTCCGGCACGACGCTGCTGGAACAGATGCTCGATGCCCATCCCGCACTGCAGTCGATGGATGAGCGGCCGTTCTTCACCATCCTCTCCGATCAGCTTGCCGACCACGGCATTACCGTGCCCCAGGACCTGCATCGGCTCGACCAGTACGCATGCGACGAGCTTCGCAAGGGCTATCTCAGCCTGGTGTGCTCGAAGATCCCACGGCGCTGGAATTGCCAGCTGGTCGACAAGAATCCGCTCAACATGCTCTGGTTGCCGCTGATCCACCGGTTGTTCCCGGAGGCGAAGTTCATCCTGGCGCTGCGCCACCCCTGCGACGTGCTGGTGAGCAACTACATGCAGAACTTCCGTGCCGCCGTGTTGGCGGTGGCATGTGCCTCCATGGAGACGCTGGCCAGCGCCTACGTCACCGCCATGGAGTGCTGGCTGCACGACGTGGAGCTGTTCAAGCCCGACGTGTTCGTATCTCGCTACGAAGACCTGGTCGCCGATCCCGCCGCACAGACGCGGCGCATCGCCGATTTTCTCGGCCTGCAGGACGCCACGCCGCTGCTGCAGTTCGATCGCCACGCCCGCGGCAAGGGGTTCATCGCCACGCCGAGCTATGCGCAGGTCACCCAGCCGGTCAACCGCAAGGGGTTGGATCGCTGGCTGCGCTATCGCGATGCGCTGGCGCCGGC
Source organism: Frateuria sp. (assembly GCF_013362045.1). GTDB lineage: Bacteria > Pseudomonadota > Gammaproteobacteria > Xanthomonadales > Rhodanobacteraceae > Frateuria_A. The sequence goes on from NZ_JABFWW010000018.1 coordinate 8,656, forward strand.
GATGCCGATCCTCGCGCCCATGCTCAGGCACTGGGGCTATCCGGCCATGGCCGAGAACGCCGCGGCCGCGGGGACCTGATCCGGTTGGCGGTGCCGGCTACCGGTCGGCGATGTTCGCCAGTTCGGGCAGCCATTGCGCGTACTGGCGCCAGCGCTCCAGCGAGCGCGTATGCACCGGCTGGCGTGCCTGCCACAGGCTGGCGGTGCTGATGGCGCGGTTGTCCATCGTGCCCGCGGCTGGCGCCGTCCCGGGCAGTCCGAGCCAGCCAGCCAGGGCGCCGACGGATCCCTCGATGTCCTGCACGAGGTCTTCGTACCGCACTTCGTACACGGCCTGGGGATAGCGGCGCTGCCAGTGCGCCATCAGGCGGCGCGAGCCACGGATGGCGGTGTCTATGTCGGTGAAGTCGAACGCGAAGTCCTGCGTGCCGGGGTGGAACGACTGCATCCACAGTGACAGCGCGTTGTCGCGGGCATCGCGGCGGCAGTGGATGATCCGCGCCTGCGGAAAGAGCGCGAGGATCAGGTCCACGTGCATGAAGTTGTGCGGCTGCTTGTCGATGTACCAGCGCGCCGGGGTATCGTCCTGGCGCAGCTGGGCGGCATACGTGGCCGCTGCCGCCTGCATGGCGGCGGCGCAGTCCTTGTCGGCCAGCAACGGCGCCAGTCGGGCTGCGAGCGTGGGCATCCATGGCAGTTCACCGCGATGGCGCACGTCGGGATAGCGTGCCAGCTGCTCGGCCAGCAGCGTGCTGCCGGCGCGTGGCATGCCCACGATGAACACGGGAACCCAGTCCGTCGGCGACGCCGGGAGCGGCGCCGGCATGACACGCTCGAGGCGCATCTCCACGCTGCGACGCCACAGTTTGCGCGGCCAGCGAACCTGCGCGCCGACCACGGCGTTGGCCTGGCGCAGGTAGCGGGCGGCCAGGTCGTATCGGCCGATATCGTCATGCGCCTTGCCGAGCGCAAAAAGCAGGGAGCCGCGCGCGGCGGCACTGAGATCGCCGCGCTCGAGCAACGCGGCGAACCGGGCGAAGTCCGGATGCTGTCCGTCGCGATAGCGCTGCAGGCCGGCAAGCCCCAGCGGCACGTGCCATTCCGGCGCGCGCGCATCGTGCGCCAGCGCAAACTCCTGGCGTTCGCGGGCACGCTCGAACTGCCCCAGCTGTGCCGCCAGGGCGCCGGCATGGGCGTAAAGGCGCGGATCGCCTGCGCCGGCCGCGATCGCCGCTTCGCAGAGGCTCGCCGCTTCTGCCTGGCGGCCGCAATCGTCGAGCAGCTCGATGGCGTCGAGGCGCTGCTCGAGATCCGGATGCGCGTTGCGGAACAGCGAGAGCAGCGCATGGGCAACCGCCGTCATGCGGCCCTGCTCGCGCAGCAGCCGGGCCAGCAGGAAGCTGGCCGCGGCGTGGTCCGGCGATCGTGCCAGCAGCGCTTCCAGCAAGGCCTCCGCTTCGGCGGCTCGGCCCGACTGCAGCGAGGCGCCGGCCAGCGCCAGCATCAGCTCCGGCGACTGCGGCAATGCCGCCAAGCCTTCCTCCAGCACGCTCCGCGCACCCTGCATGTCACCGCACAGCATCCGCTCCTGCGCGCGTTGCAGCCACTGCTGCTCCTGGGCGGCCGGGGAGGCTGCCTGCGCAACGGAGGGGGGGGAAGCTGGGCGGGACATCTGGATCCGTGTCGAGTGGTTTTCACCCGTGCCACAACGGCAGGCCCAAGGCCTGGCGCAATGGATCGAGCAGGGCGCCGTAGCGTGTGCTGTGCACGGTGCTGGCGCGCAGCGGCTCGCGCACCTGGGTCGCGCTGGGCGAACGCACCTCGCGGGCGTTCTCGTGGAAGCGCAGGCAGCCCGCTTCGAACGCCAGGCCGCAGAAGTCGAGCAGCGAGCGGACCTGCGACTCTGGATCGGCCAGCAGGGCCTCGTGGTCGTGCAGAAGCACCGCATCGGGATAGCAGGCTGCCAGGCGCCGCAGGCTACGGTCGCAGTCGCGCCAGAAGCTGGCGAGGTCGCCGAAGTCGCGGCTGTATTCGTTGTTGTCCAGCCGCTGGCGATAGCATGAAAGGCAGGTTTCCAGCGGATCGCGCCGGCAACCGACGATGCGCGCTCCGGGCAGCATGGCCCGAATGGCGTCGGCATAGAGCCAGTTGCTCGGCAGCTTGTCGGTGAAGCGGGGACGCTCCTTGCGCCAGTGGGCGGTGCGTTCGAGGTAGCGCCGGCCCAGCCGCTCCCAATCCGCCGGCAGCATCGCCGCCACCCAGCGCGGGAACGGCTGCCCGCGACGGCGCGATTCCTCCGCCAGCACCTGCGGCAGGTCGGGCAGTTCGCCGGAGCCTTCCACCTGGCTGTGCGATGCAAGGATCTGTTCGGTCAGCGTGGATCCCGAACGGGGCAGGCCGACGATGAAGATCACCTCGTGCCCCAGGGCGGCGTCGGGTGCCGGAGCGGGCGGCGGACTGAACGCGGCGGCGAGCATGTCGATCGCTGTGGAATAACCCGGCGCGTTCCATCGCTGGCGCCGCCGCGCCAGCGCATTGGCCCGTGCCAGCGCCTGCAGCGATTCGTCGTAGCGGCCCTGGTCGTCCATCGCCTTTGCCAGGGCGAAGCCGATGGCGATGCGGTCGTCGTCGTTCCCGCGTGGATCGCGCAGCGCAGCGTGCATGGCGGCGATGTCGCTTTCGTCCATGCGCGAGGTCTTCAGGTCGGCCAGGCCCCACCAGGCCATGCCGGACCACGGCTGTTCGGCGAGCACGCGACGGTATTCGGCGGCCGCCTCGGCCACCCGGCCGCGCATGCGCAGCATGTCGGCCAGCAGGGCGCGCGCCTCCATGTGGCCGGGCTCGATCGCCACCGAACGCTGCAGGGCATCGGCTGCCTCCTCGTTGCGCACGCAGCGGGTCAGCATCACGCCCAGGTTGTACCAGCCGATGGCAAGGTCCGGTTGCAGTTCGCAGGCGCGCCGCAGCGCTGCGACTGCACCGTCGTAATCGCCGGCCTGGCCAAGCAGGGTGCCGAAGGTGTTGTGATAGGCCGGGTCGTCCGGACGCAGGGCGAGTGCGCGGCGCATCAGCTCGAGCGCCTCGCCGTGGCGGCCGTGCTGCCCCAGCGCGCCGGCATGCATGCGCAGCACTTCCGGGTGCATCGGATGGGCCGCAAGCGCGGGTGCGAGCTGGCCGATGGCTTCGTCCGGGCGACCCGCGTCCAGCGCGCGAGCTGCCGCCGCGACGCCTTGCGCCGCGCGCTCGCTCAATCCATCCAGCCGCTGCGCCATCGGTGTTCCCGGTTTCGGTGTGCTCGGACCAGGCCTGCGTGCGCGGGCGCGATCCCTTGCGAGGTCATTCTTTCGACAGCGTATTATGCCCACGCAAGGGGCGGGGGCCCCAATGTAGGGGGCGATTCCGTGGAGCGCGTTGCAACGAGTGGACCGGACAAGCGCGCTGAGCTCTGCCGGGAGCATGCCCGCGCCCAATTGCAACGCGGCGACCTGGCACAGGCCGAGCAGGCGTTCCAGCAGCTGCTCGCGCTGCTGCCGGCGGATGTCGAGGCACTGTGCTTCGTGGCCGACCGCCAGCTTGCCCGTGACCAGCATGCGTTGGCGCTGGACACCCTGCAGGCCGCGCTGCAGGCCAACCCGGACAGCGCCCCGCTCCTGCACCAGCTGGGCGCGACCCAATTGGCCGCCGGCGCCTTCGCCGCTGCGGCGTTGAGCCTGCGCGGGTGCCTGCGGCAGCAGCCGCGGGCGTTCCTTGCCCGGCTGCGCCTGGGCATTGCGCTGGAACAACTGCAGCAGCCGAAGGAAGCGTTGCTCGCCTACTACGGAGCAATCCGCCAGGCGCAGCTGCAAGGGCGCTGGCTCAATGACGCGACGACCGCCCCGGCGCTGCGCGAGGTCGTGCAATACGCCATGCGCTACGTCAACGACGGGCGGGCCCGGCTGTTCAGCGAACTGCTCGAGCCGCTGCGCCAGCGCCATGGCGCTTCCGAGCTGGTCCGGGTCGAACATTGCCTGGCGGTGCATCTGGGACAGCAGGCACTCGAGTTTCCCGATGCGCGCCAGCAGCCGAAGTTCCTCTACTTTCCCGGCGTGCCCAGCCAGCCGTTCTATCCGCACGAGCGCTTTCCATGGCTGGAGACGCTGGAAGCGGCGACCGCCACGGTGCGCGCGGAACTGCGTGCGGTGCTGGAGCAGGCTTCGCTGGAAGCGTTCCTGGGCGAGCCGGACAGTGCCGCGACGACCAGCATGCTGCGCGGCGAATCCGGTCGGGCGGCCGCGTGGGATGCGTATTTCTTCCATCGCCACGGCAAGCACTACGACGATCACCGTGCGCGCTGTCCGCAGACCACCCGCCTGCTCGATGCGCTGCCGCTGGTGCACATCCGCGACCACGCGCCCGAGGCGCTGTTCTCCGTACTGCGCCCCGGCACGCACATCCTGCCGCACCGCGGCGTGACCAACACGCGGCTGGTCACCCACCTGCCGCTGATAGTGCCGCGCGACTGCGCCCTGCGCGTCGGCGGCGAGATCCACGAATGGCAGGAAGGCCGTTGCGTGACGTTCGACGACACCTTCGAGCACGAAGCCTGGAACCGCAGCGACCAGACCCGCGTGGTGCTGATTCTGGACAGCTGGAATCCGGACCTTACCGAAGTCGAGCGCCTGGCGGTCACTGCGCTGGTGGAAGCCATCGGGGATTTCAATCAGGCCTGCGACGAGACGCCCGCGGACGCCTGACGCCGCACGTCGCGAGCGGCATTCGTTGCGCGAGCGTCGCGCATCTTTCACCCGCGGATGACCGCCGCGCGGGCATCGTGGACCGCGGCCTTCCGCAGCACCAGTCGATGCGCCGCGCCGCCTGACGTCGGTCCGTGGGTTCGCGCATACGTCGCGAAGCAACTTCGCCCTGGGTGTCGCGCCGCCTGAGGAGCGATCAGCATGAGCGAAACCGTCGGCGACTTCATCCTGCAGCGCCTCACCGACTGGGGCATCCGGCGCGTGTTCGGTTATCCGGGCGACGGCATCAACGGGATCATGGGCGCGATGGGCCGTGCGGCCGACCGCTTCGACTACGTGCGCGTACGCCATGAGGAGATGGCGGCGTTCATGGCCGGCGGGCATGCCAAGTTCACCGGGCAGATCGGCGTGTGCTTCGCCACCTCCGGGCCAGGCGCGATCCACCTGCTCAACGGCCTGTACGACGCCAAGATGGACCACATGCCGGTGCTGGCGATCGTGGGCCAGCAGGCGCGCACCGCGCTGGGCGCCGACTACCAGCAGGAGGTGGACCTGCAGACCCTGTTCAAGGACGTCTGCGGCTATGTCGAGACCATCGTCGCCGCCGCCCAGGCGCGCCACGTGATCGACCGCGCCGTGCGCATCGCCGCAGCCGAACGCACCGTCACCTGCGTGATCGTGCCCAACGATCTGCAGGAAATGCCCGCGGTGCCCAGTCCGCCGCGCAAGCATGGCGACGTCTATTCCGGCGTGGGCTATGCGAACCCGCACCCGGTGCCGGGCCAGGAAGACATCGAGCGCGCGGCGAAGATCCTCAACGAGGGACGCAAGGTTGCGATCCTGATCGGCGCCGGCGCGATGGCGGCAGGCGAGCAGGTCAAGGCGGTCGCCAACCGGCTCGACGCGGGCGTGGCCAAGGCGCTGCTGGGCAAGGCCGCGCTGCCGGACGACCTGCCCTTCGTCACCGGTCCGATCGGGCTGCTCGGCACCAAGCCGAGCTGGGACATGATGAACGACTGCGACACCCTGCTGATGGTGGGAACCACCTTCCCCTACTCGGAATTCCTGCCGCCGGACGGCCAGGCGCGCGCGGTGCAGATCGACATCGAGCCGCGCAACGTGTCGATGCGCTACCCCACCGAAGTCAACCTGATCGGCGACAGCGCCGAGGTGCTCGACCGCCTGCTGCCTCTGCTGCGCCCGAAGGAGAACCCCGACTGGCGCGAACGCATCGAGCTCAACATCCGCAAGTGGTGGCGGGACCTGGAAGCCAAGGCCATGGAGCCGGCCAACCCGATCAATCCGCAGCGGATCTTCTGGGAGCTTTCCCCGTGCCTGCCCGACCACGCGATCATCGCCGGCGACTGCGGCTCGCACACCAACTGGTACGCGCGCGACGTGCGCCTGCGCCAGGGCATGATGGCCTCGCTCTCGGGCAAGCTCGCCACCATGGGCAGCGGCATGCCCTATGCGATTGCCGCCAAGTTCGCCTACCCCGGGCGGCCGGTGCTGGCGATCGTCGGCGACGGCGCCATGCAGATGAACGGCAACGCCGAGCTGATCACCGTCAAGGAGTACTGGAAGCGCTGGGAGAACCCCTGCTTCGTGGCGATGGTGCTGCACAACGACGACTTGAACCAGGTGACCTGGGAGCAGCGCGCGCTGGCCGGCGATCCCAAGTTCACGGCAGCGCAGTACGTCGAGGACTTCAACTACGCCAAGTATGGCGAGCTGCTCGGCTTCAAGGGCATCCGCGTGGACGACCCGGCGGACCTCGGCCACGCCTGGGAGGAAGCCTTCGCCGCCGACCGCCCGGTGGTGCTGGACATCATCGCCGACCCGGACGTGCCGCCGCTGCCGCCGCACATCAGCTGGGCGCAGGCCAAGGCGTACATGACCGCGCTGGCCAAGGTCGATCCGGACGAGGGCGGCATCATCAGGCAGAGCCTGCGCCAGGTGCTCGCGGGCATCCTGCCGCACGAGCAGCGATGACGGGCGAGCGGCCCGTGCCGGCCGGTCGCCGCATCGCGCGCATCGAGGCGGATGCCTACCGCATACCCACCGATGCGCCCGAGGCCGACGGCACCATCGCGTGGGACGCCACCACGCTGGTGCTCGCGCAGGTCTCCGCCGGCGGCCACACCGGGCTGGGCTACACCTACGCGCATGCCGCCGCAGCGGCGCTGATCATCGACCCGCTGCGCGACAACCTGCTCGGCCACGACGCCGACGACATTCCCGCCGCCTGGGCGAAGATGAACCGCAGCCTGCGCAACATCGGCCGCCCGGGCGTGGGCCTGATGGCGATCGCTGCAGTGGACGTCGCGCTGTGGGACCTCAAGGCGCGATTGCACGGCACCTCGGTGGTGCGCCTGCTCGGGCGCGTGCGCGAGGCGGTGCCGGTGTACGGCAGCGGCGGGTTCACCACTTACCCGGTCGAACGGCTGCAACGACAGCTGGCCGGCTGGGTGGAGCAGGGCATCGGGCGGGTCAAGATGAAGGTCGGCACGCAGCCGGCCGACGACGGCGCACGGGTGCGCGCCGCACGCGAGGCGATCGGCACCGCGCCCGAACTGATGGTCGACGCCAACGGCGCGTACGACCGCAAGCAGGCGCTGGCCTTCGCCACGCAATGGGCGGGCGAAGGCGTGGGCTGGTTCGAGGAGCCGGTGTCCTCCGACGACCTCGAAGGGCTCGCGCTGCTGCGCGACCGCATGCCGCCGGGCATGCAGGTGGCCGCCGGCGAATACGGCTGGGACGACTGGTACTTCCGGCGGATGCTGCAGGCCGGGGCGGTCGACGTGCTGCAGATCGACGGCACCCGTTGCGGCGGCTTCACCGGTTTCCTGCAGGCCGCCTCGATCGCGCACGGCTTCGGCGTGCCGGTGTCGGCCCACTGCGCACCGCACCTGCACGCGCACGTCTGCAGCGCGGTGGGACACCTGAAGCACGTGGAGTATTTCCACGACCACGCGCGCATCGAGGCCATGTTCTTCGACGGCCTGCCGCCGCTGCGCAACGGCGCGCTGGTGGCCGATGCGGACGCGCCGGGGTTGGGGCTGGCCCTCAGACAACGTGACGTGGAGCGTTACCGCGTCGCCGCACCGGAGCTCCCATGACGACCGCAAGAGACACCACCGGGAAGGGCGCGGTCATGCCGCTGGCGCCGCCGCGCGTGCGCCATTCCCGCAGCGACCGCTTCGCCTTCTCCAGCGCCGCCGCCACCGTGCTCGCGCAGGACCTGGCCGCACACCTGGAGGGCGAGGTCTGCTTCGACGAGGGCAGCCGCGCGCTTTACGCCACCGATGGCTCGATCTACCGGCAGGTGCCGATCGGCGTGGTCAAGCCGCGCCATGCAAGGGACGTGACGGAGACCCTGCGCATCTGCCGCGAGCACGACGCGCCGGTGCTCTCGCGCGGCGGCGGCACCAGCCTCGCCGGGCAGTGCTGCAACACCGCGGTGGTGATGGACTTCTCCTTCCACCTGAACCAGATCGTCGCGATCGACGTTCCCAACCGCCGCGCGCGCATCGAACCCGGCTGCGTGCTGGACGACCTGCGCGACGCGGCGGAGCAGCACCACCTCACCTTCGGCCCCGACCCCTCCACCCACGCGCACAACACGCTGGGCGGCATGATCGGCAACAACTCCTGCGGCGTGCACTCGGTGATGGCCGGGCGCACCGCCGACAACGTGCACGCGCTGGACATCGTCACCTACGACGGCCTGCGCATGCATGTCGGCCCCACCGGCGAGGAGGAGCTGGAGGCGATCATCCGCGAGGGCGGCCGCCGCGGCGAGATCTACGCGGGACTGAAGTCCATCCGCGACCGCTACGCCGACCTGATCCGCGCGCGCTACCCGAAGATCCCGCGCCGCGTGTCCGGCTACAACCTCGACGAACTGCTGCCCGAGAACGGCTTCAACGTGGCGCGCGCGCTGGTCGGCACCGAAGGCACCTGCGTGACCATCCTGGAGGCCGAGGTGCGCCTGGTGCCCAGCCCGCCGGTGCGCTCGCTGCTGGTGCTGGGCTACCCGGACGTGTTCGAGGCCGGCGACCACGTGCCGCAGATCCTCTCCTTCGGCCCGGTCGGCCTGGAAGGCATCGACGACGTGCTGATCGCCGACATGAAGCGCAAGCACATGCATCCGAAGGATCGCGCCCTGCTGCCGCCGGGGGGCGGCTGGCTGATGGTCGAGTTCGGCGGCGACAGCAAGCAGGAGGCCGACGGCAAGGCGCGCAAGCTGATGCAGGCGCTGAAACAGGGCGACCGCCCGCCGAGCATGAAGCTGTTCGACGACAAGGCCGAGGAAGGCATGTTGTGGACCATCCGCGAATCCGGCCTCGGGGCGACCGCCCGCGTGCCGGGCCAGCCGGACGGCCATCCCGGCTGGGAGGATGCCGCCGTGCCGCCGGACAAGGTCGGGCCGTACCTGCGCGACTTCCGCAAGCTGCTTGCCAAGTACGCCTACACCTGCGCGCTGTACGGCCATTTCGGCGACGGCTGCATCCACTGCCGCATCGACTTCGACCTTTCCACGGCCGAGGCGGTGGCGCAATGGCGTGCATTCATGGACGAGGCGTCCGACCTGGTGCTGTCCTACGGCGGCTCGCTCTCCGGCGAGCACGGCGACGGCCAGGTGCGCGCCTCCCTGCTGCCCAAGATGTTCGGCGACGAACTGGTCCAGGCCTTCGCCGAGTTCAAGGCGCTGTGGGACCCGCGCGGACGCATGAACCCCGGCAAGGTGGTCGATCCGAATCCGATGGACGCGGATCTTCGCGACGGTCCCGGCTACCAGCCGCCCAAGCTGAGGACCGCGTTCGCCTATCCGGCCGACGGCATGAGCTTCGCCCAGGCCGCGCGCCGCTGCGTGGGCGTAGGCAACTGCCGCAACAAGCATCATCTCGTGATGTGCCCGAGCTACCGCGCCACCCGCGAGGAAAAATGGAGCACGCGCGGGCGTGCGCACCTGCTGTTCGAGATGCTCGAGGGCGATCCGCTGAAGGGCGGCTGGCGCAGCGAGCCGGTGCGCGATGCGCTGGACATGTGCCTGGCCTGCAAGGGTTGCAGGAGCGATTGCCCGGTCAACGTGGACATGGCCACCTACAAAGCCGAGTTCATGCACCACCACTACAAGGGCCGCCTGCGCCCGCGCGCGGCCTACTCGATGGGGCGCATCTTCGACGTGGCGCGCATGGCCTCGCACGCACCGTGGCTGGCCAATGCGATCCTGCAGACACCGGGCCTGTCGCACCTGGCCAAGGCGATCGGCGGCATCGCTCAACAGCGCGCGATGCCGCGCTTCGCCGGCGAGACCTTCCGCGACTGGTTCCATGCCCGCGAAAACCAGCTTTCTCTCTCCCGGACACGCCCGGGGGAGAACGCCGCCCTGAGTTCGTCGAAGGAGGCTGGGGAGAGGGGTAGGCCTTTCCCCAACGCCCCCGAAGTCCTGCTCTGGCCCGATACCTTCAACAACTACCTGCATCCGGCTCCGCTCAAGGACGCCGTCGGCGTGCTGGAGGCGGCCGGCTACCGCGTGCAGGTACCCGAGGCCGCGCTGTGCTGCGGCCGTCCGCTGTACGCCGAGGGCATGCTGGCCAGGGCGCGGGTGCAGCTCACCGGGGTCATGGATGCGCTCTCACCGTACATCGACCGCAACGTGCCGGTGGTGGGGCTGGAGCCGTCCTGCGTCGCGGCTTTCCGCGACGAGCTGCCCAACCTCTTCCCCGGCGATGAGCGCGCGCACTGGCTCTCGCGCAACACCTATCTCTTCAGCGAGTACCTGGATCGCGTCGGCTACGCGCCGCCGCAGTTGAAGCGCAAGGCGCTGGTGCACGCGCACTGCCACCACCACGCGGTGATCGGCACCGATGCGGAGAGGCGCCTGCTGGCCAAGGCCGGCCTGGACTTCCAGCTCCTCGACGCCGGCTGCTGCGGCATGGCCGGTTCGTTCGGCTTCGACGCGAAGAAGGTGCACGTCTCCATCGCCATCGGCGAGCTGGCATTGCTGCCGGCGATTCGCGCGGCCGATGTCGACACGCTGATCATCACCAACGGCTTCAGCTGCCGCCAGCAGATCGAGCAATGTACCGGGCGCGTCGCGCTGGTCGTGTCGCAGGTACTGGCGCTGGCGCTGGCGCAAGGCCCATCCAACCTCGACGCCATACCCAACAAAGCCGGGTCCCTCTCGCACCGGGAGAGGGGCAGGGGAGAAGGGGTGACCGGAGCGCAGCTCTGAGGCCTTATCCCCCAACGCCTCTCCTGACGGGAGAGGGACCCAAGCAGGAACGTCACGCCATGCGCCACCAACTGATCCACCAGGACGAGAACAAGACGTGGGCCGTCGTGCTCGAAACCGGTGACGAGGCCGGCGCCTGCCTGCTCGAGTTCGCCAGGGCGCAACAGCTCTCCGCCGCGCACTTCACCGCCATCGGCGCCTTCCAGCGCGCGGTGCTCGCTTACTTCGACTGGGACACGAAGGATTACGAACGGATCGAGGTAGGCCAGCAGGTCGAGGTGGTCTCGCTGATCGGCGACGTCGCACTCAAGGGCGACCTGCCCAGCCTGCACATGCACGCGGTGCTCGGCCAGCGCGATGGCAACGCGCTCGGCGGCCACCTGCTCGAAGGCCATGTGCGCCCCACGCTGGAGGTGATCGTCACCGAGGCCCCCGCGCACCTGCGCCGCCGCCACGACCCGGTTTCGGGCCTGGCCCTGATCCGTCCCGACAAGGAGCTGCCATGAACGCACCCGCACCGATTGGCGAACGCCGCTGGGCGATTGCCGAGGGCTACATCCCGCCCGGCGGCACCCATGCCGACGATCCGCGCTTCGAGAGCCACGAGACCGCCTGCCTGCTCAACGCCAATGACCGCGATGCGCAGGTGACCCTCACCATCTACTTCAAGGACCGCGAGCCGGCCGGTCCCTACCGCGTGACGGTGCCAGCGCGGCGCACGCTGCACCTGCGCTTCAACGACCTCGAGGAACCCGAGCCGATCCCGCGCGACACCGACTACTCCAGCGTGATCGAGTCGGACGTACCCATCGTGGTGCAGCACACCCGCCTGGATTCGCGCCAGGCCGCGCTCGCCCTGCTTTCCACCATCGCCTACGGCGCCTGAGGACTCCCTCTCTCCCGGCATCGCCGGGGAGAGCGCCGCCCTGAGCTCGTCGAAGGGGCGGGGGAGAGGGGAGGCCTTTCGCTTTTGTTTTCAAGGAACGACCATGAAGAAGAAACCCGAAGTCGTCGTCATCACGGGCGCCTCCGCCGGCGTCGGCCGCGCCACCGCCCACCGCTTCGCCCGCGACGGCGCGCGCATCGCCCTGCTGGCGCGCGGCAGCGACGGGCTGGATGTGGCGGCCGAGGAAGTGCGCAAGCTCGGCGGCGAGGCGCTGGCCATTGCGGTCGACGTGGCCGATGCCGATGCGGTCGAGGCGGCCGCCGAACGAATCGAGCAGGAGCTCGGCCCGATCGACATCTGGATCAACGATGCCATGGCAACCATCTTCGCGCCGGTGCACGAGATCAGCGCCGCCGAATTCCGCCGCGCGACGGAGGTGACCTACCTGGGCACCGTGCACGGCACCATGGCGGCGCTCAAGCGCATGCGCGCGCGCGATCGGGGCACCATCGTGCAGGTCGGCTCGGCGCTGGCCTACCGGGCGATCCCGCTGCAGGCGCCGTACTGCGGCGCGAAGTTCGCCATCCGCGGCTTCACCGATGCGCTGCGGGTGGAGCTGATGCACGAGAAGAGCCGCATCCACGTCACCATGGTGCAGCTGTCGGCCTTCAACACGCCGCAGTTCCAGTGGGGCCGCACCAAGCTGCCGCGCCGGCCGCAGCCGGTGCCGCCGGTTTTCCAGCCCGAGGTGGCGGCCAGGGGCATCCACTGGGCCGCGCACCATCGCCGGCGCGAGCTGCGGGTGGGCTTCCCGGCGGTCAAGGCGATCGTGGGCAACAAGCTGTTCCCGCGCCTGGCCGACCGCGATCTGGCCAAGCTCGGCTACGAGGGCCAGATGGGCGGGCAGCCGGTGCCGGAGGACCGGCCCGACAACCTGTTCGAACCGGTGATCGCCGACTATGGCACGCACGGGCGTTTCGACGCGCGTTCCAGGGCCTACAGCCTGCAGCTGTGGGCCACCACGCATCGCAGCCTGGTGCTCGCCGGCGCGCTGGCGGCCGGAGCGTTGCTGTGGGCCGCGAGCCGCGGAACAAGGACGGCCGCGCGTCGGCTCGGCTAGCGAATGGCTCCCTCTTCCCGGCCACGCCCGGGGAGAGGGAGAGGCCGTTGCTCTGTTTTCGTCGTGGACGAAAACCCTTCCCATCCCTCCGAACCCTTTCTCCCCCGGGGTTACGCCCGGCGGAGAGGGAAGTGAAGCTCAGTAGCGCGGCACGTTGGGATCAACCTCGCGCGCCCACGCGTCCATGCCGCCCTCGACATTGAACACCTGGGTGAATCCGTGCGCCGCGAAGCGCTCGGCCATGCCGCGGCTGGAGTTGCCGTGGTGGCAGATGAAGGCGATCGCGGTGTCCTTGGGCAGCGCCGCGAGCGCGTCGTAGCCTTCCTCCTCCAGCACGCGCGCCAGCGGCAGCGGCGCAGCCTGGGCGCGACCCGTGGCCGGTCGCACGTCGACCAGCACCACGCTGCCGCCCGCCAGGCGGGTCTTCAGTTCCTGCACGCTGAGCGAACCGATCTCCTGCGCGCCGGGGAACTTCAGGCTCAGCCCCTCGCCCTGCACGGTGGACACCCAGTCGATCACGATGCCCTTGGCGCGCTGTGCGCTGCCCGGGTCGAAGTGCACCTCGATGCCGTTGGCCACCACCACGATGTCGTGATCGCCGGCCGGCGCGAGCTGGAAGCCCGCGCTGTGGTCGGGGCCGATCTCCAGGTGCAGCGCCAGGCCCTGCGCGTTGGCGATGCCGTTGCGGATGGCTTCCGCCGCCTTGTCGGTAATCGTGATTTCCGGCGGCGTGCGGTCCGGCGCGGCAGCGCCGAACAGCGTATGCAGCTCGCCGCTGGCGTACATCTGCCGGATGATGTCGGCGCCGCCGACGAGCTCGCCCTCGACATAGAGCTGCGGGATCGTCGGCCAGTCGCCGTAGACCTTGATGCCCTCGCGAATCTCCGGATCCTCCAGCACGTTCACCGTGTGGTACTCGGGCAACAGCTCGTTGAGCGTGTTGGTGGCCGCGGCGGAGAAGCCGCACATCGGCTGGCGGCGGTCGCCCTTCATGAACAGCACCACGCGGTGGTCCTTGAGCAGGGTTTCGATGCGTTCGCGGGTGGCGGGGTCGAGGGACATGGGAAAGCTCCGGCAAAGAGGGCCAATGATACGCCCCGCAGGTGGGGGCGTTGGCGGCCATCCCAACCGGCGCGCTATTTCACCGCAGCGGCCGCTGCCGGCAGGATGGCCTCGGTCCACAGCGCGTACTGCGCCGCGGACGGGTGCAGCCCGTCCTCGGCCAGCAGCTCCGGATGGCGGCGCGAAACCGGCGTGATGTCCACCCAGCGCGCGCCGCCGCGGCCGGCCTCGTCGCGGGCGATGGCGTTGTAGACGTCCAGCGCGTGGGCGATGCACGCACCGTCGCGGCCCTGCTCGCGGGCGAAGCGGGTGACGCCCCAGTCGGGGATCGACACCACGACCACGTGCGATGCGCGGCCGCCGGCCAGGCCGATGGCGCGTCGGAGCAAGCGCGCGAACTGGTCGCGGTACTCGCCGGCGCCGCGGCCGCGGTATTGATTGTTGACGCCGATCAGCAAGGTGACCAGGCCGTAGGGCGGCGAGAGCGCGGCCGCGCCCATGCCGGCGGAGAGCTCGTCGGTGGTCCAGCCGGTGACGGCGACGATCTGCGCGTCGTCGATCGCCACGCCACGCGCGCGCAGCCGTCGCACTAGCTGCGCAGGCCAGCGGCCGGCGGCGGGCACCGCTTCGCCGATGGTGTAGGAATCGCCCAGGGCGAGGTAGGGGATGGGCATGACGGGTTTCGTCCGATGGTGGATGTCCTTCGACTCCGGCGCTGCGGGCCTACGCGCAGGACGAACGGCTGCGGGGAACGTTCGCGCTGAGCATAGCCTGCAGGGCGAAGTCGAAGCGCTGCCTCGGTCCCCACGCCCGGACCCCTTTCCTGCGGAAGAGCGCCGGCAGGCGGGTGAGGGTCCGCGCGGAGCGTGGCGCCTTGGCGATGTCGAACCCTCTCCCGAGGGGAGAGGGGCTTCAACATCAGGCGACGGCAGGCGTGCGTGCCTGCTCGGCCGCCATCCGCCCCAGCACCCGTTCGATCCGCACGAACACTTCGGCCAGCTGCGCCGGCGGCGGCAGCAGGGTCAGGCGCAGGTGACGGCTGTGCGGCACGTTGAAGCTGGAGCCGGGCACCACCAGCACCGCCTCCTCTTCGAGCAGGCGCAGGGCGAAGCAGTTGTCGTCGAACTGCGGCAGGCGCTCGGCACGCACTTGCGGGAAGGCGTACAGCGCGCCGGCGGGAGCGACCAGGTCGAGATAGCTGCTTGCCGCCACGCCGTCGAGCACCGCGCGGCGCGCCTCGTGCAGGCGCCCGCCCGGGGCGGTGAGCGCGGCGATGGTGGGCCGTCCGGTCAATGCCGGCACCACCGCCCACTGCGCCGTGACGTTGGCGCACAGGCGCAGCGCCGCCAGCAGTTGCAGCGCGTCGCGGTAGGCGGCCGTGCGTGCCGGGTCGCCGGAGAGGCTCAGCCAGCCGACGCGATAGCCGCAGGCGCGATGCACCTTGGACAGCCCGCCGAAGCTGATGCACGGATGCGCACCGGCGACCTCGGCCAACGGCTGGAAGGGCGCGCCGTCGTAGAGGATCTCGTCGTAGATCTCGTCGGCGAGCAGCAGCAGGCCATGGCGCGCAGCGATCGACACCAGTCGTTCGAGCAGTGCGCGCGGGTACACCGCACCGGTCGGGTTGTTCGGGTTGATCAGCACCAGCGCCCGGGTGCGGGGCGTCACCAGTGCCTCGATCTCGTCCGGATCGGGCAGGTGGTCGTTCTGCGCCAGGCACCGGTAGTAGCGGGGGCGGCCGCCGTTCAAGAGGGTGGCGGCGCTCCACAGCGGATAGTCGGGGCTGGGCAGCAGCACCTCGTCGCCCGGCTGCAGCAGCGCGCGCAGGCTGAGGTCGATCAGCTCGCTGACCCCGTTGCCGACCACGATGCGCTCGACCGCCACGTCCTGCGCGCCACGGGCGCGCTGTTGCGCGGCGATGGCTGCGCGCGCCTCTTCCAGGCCCTGCTCGTGGCCGTAGGCCTCGCTGTCGGTGAGGTGCGCGGCGATCGCCTCGCGCAGGTGCGCCGGCGCATCGAAGCCGTAGCGGCCCGGGTTGCCGATGTTGAGCTTGATGATCTCGTGCCCGGCCGCCTCCAGTTCGCGCGCGCGGCGGGTGAGGGCGCCGCGGATCTCGTAGCGCACATCGGCCAGGTGTGCGCTGGGAAAGATGGAAACCGGCACGGACGTCCTCGCAGGGCAGGTGAAAGCACCGATGCTAGCAGCGCCCGGCGCTGCGCGGCTTCGCCGGTGGCCGCCGGGGCTGAACGGACTGCACGGATCGAGCGCACGGGCGCGCCGCGGGAAACGGGCATAATCGGCCGCCATGAGCGACGAGGCCATCCTCCAACGCCTGCGCCACATCGGCTGGCGCGGCGAGCTGCCGTCCGGCGGCCGGCGCATCGCGCGCGTGGTCGCGCAGCATCGTGCCGGCTACGAGCTGCACGATGGCCAGGCGCTGTTCGGCGCACAGCCGGCAGGACATTTCCTCAAGCGCGCGCTGGATCCGGCGCAACGCCCGGCGGTGGGCGATTTCGTCGAGGTGGAGGACGGCCGCCCGCCGCACATCGCCACCGTACTGCCCCGCCGCAGCGTGCTCTCCCGCGCCGCCGCCGGCGAGCGCTACGAACGGCAGACCATCGCCACCAACATCGACTACGTGCTGGTGCTGACCGGGCTGGACAACGATTTCAATCCGGCGCGCATCGAGCGCTACCTTTCGCTGATCGAGGATTCCGGCGCCCAGCCGGTGGTGCTGCTGAGCAAGCTCGACCTGCACGAGGAGGCCGCCGCACGCATGGCCGCGCTGCGCGAGCGGCTGCCGGAGGGCACGCCGGTGCATGCCATCAACGGCAAGGACCCGGCCAGCGCGACCTTGCTCGCGCGCTACCTGGGCCCGGGCGACAGCGCGGTGCTGGTCGGCTCCTCCGGCGCCGGCAAGTCCACACTCACCAACACCTTGCTGGGCGCCGAGCGCATGGCTACCGGCGCAGTGCGCGCGCACGACAGCCGCGGCCGCCACACCACCACCCACCGCGCGCTGCTGATGCTGCCCTCGGGCGGCTGCCTGATCGACACGCCCGGCATGCGCGAACTGAAGCTCACCGGCGAGGAGAACCTCGACCTGTTCGCCGACATCGAACTCTTGGCCGAAACCTGCCGCTTCGCCGACTGCGGTCACGGCAGCGAGCCCGGATGTGCGGTGCAGTCGGCGCTGGACTCCGGCGAGCTCACCGCCGAGCGCTGGCGCAACTACCTCAAGCTGCGCGACGAGCGCGAGGAGCAGGCCGCCACGCTGGAGGCGCGCCTGCGCCGGCAACGCGGTGGCCGCCCGGCGGACCGCCCGCACGGGCACCGCGGACGGCGCGAGCGGGAATGAAAGCCACGAAAAGCGGGAGATCACCGATGGAACCCGATGCGCTGACCAAGGGCCGGCGTGAGGTCCGCTACGGCGTGGCCTTCCTGTCGGCCGGGCTGCTTTGCGCGATCGGCGCGTGGCGGGTGATCGTTCGCCACGAAGGTTTCCTGCCGGTGGGCCTGCCGCTGGCGGCGCTGGGAACCGGCAGCGCCCTGCTGGCCCGTCGCCCACGGCGCGGAGAGGGCGCATGAGCACGACGGCGCCGGAGCAGAACCACTACGCCGCACTCGACCGGCGCCTGCTGGCTGCCACCCGCGCCATCAACATCCTGCCCACCGTCGCCTGGCCGGCCTCGCTGGAGCAACGCATGATCGCGGCCTACGAGCGCGGCGACTACGCGCTGCCGGACGTGCACTACGTGCGGCCGGACCTGGCGCAGGTGCGCGCCGAACTGGCGGCGATCGAACGCGAGGCCGAGACCGCGCTGGCCGGCGATCCGATCGGCGATTACCTGTGCCGTACCGCCGCCTCCTGGCGCATCGCCACGCAGATGCTGGAGGCGGTCGGCAGCGCGGGCGTCACGGCACCGTCCATCGCCCTGTACGGACGCCCGGGCGACGCGATTCCCGGCAGCCAGAAAAGCAATCTCGACGCGGCGCGCTATTTCGTCGAGCTGTCCGACGAACTGGGTGCCGACCTGCTGGCCGACGATGTGTGCATGGACATCCCCGCCGAAACGCTGCGGGTGGACCTGGGCCATACGCTGGACGAATTCTTCGGACCGGGCCGCATCGTCGTCGAGGTCGATCCGGAACTGACCGCCAAGGCCGCCGCCGGCGCCACCCGCATCCGCCTGCGCGGCGGCGCGAGCTTCAGCGAGTACGACCGCCACCAGCTGCTCGCGCACGAGGCCTTCGTGCATTCGCTGACCGCGCTCAACGGCCGCGAGCAGCCGCTGCTGGCCTCGCTGGCGCGCACCTCGCCGCGCGTCACCGCCACGCAGGAAGGCCTGGCGGTGTTCGCCGAACTGATGTCCGGCGCTATCGACATCGCCCGCCTGAAGCGCATCAGTCTGCGCATCCTGGCGATCGACATGGCGCTCAACGGTGCCGATTTCGTCGAGGTCTACAAGTACTTCCGCCACTGCGGCCAGGGGTCGGCGGACAGCTTCCATTCGGCGCAGCGCGTGTTCCGCGGCGTGCCGCTGGGCGGCGGCGCGGCCTTCGCCAAGGACAACGTGTATCTCTCCGGCCTGCTCACCGTGCACACCTTCTTCCGCTGGGCCTTCAAGCAGCAGCGCATGGACCTGCTGCGTTACCTGTTCGCCGGCAAGCTGGCGCTGCACGACGTGATCACCCTGCAGCCGCACTTCGAGGCCGGCACGCTCAAGCCACCACGCTGGCTGCCGCCGTGGATGCAGCACGTGCATGGACTGGCCGGCAAGCTGGCCTTTTCGCTGTTCGTCAACGGCATCCACATGGGGCAGGTGCAGGCCGATGAGCTGAACCTGCGGCTGTAGGCCGCGGCACAGCAGGGCGTTCCCGGCCCCGCGCGTGGGGCGCACTGCTACCATGTAAGGCCGCTTCCCTTCGCACAA
Source organism: Frateuria sp. (assembly GCF_013362045.1). Taxonomy (GTDB): domain Bacteria; phylum Pseudomonadota; class Gammaproteobacteria; order Xanthomonadales; family Rhodanobacteraceae; genus Frateuria_A. Next base: position 27,632 of record NZ_JABFWW010000018.1, read on the forward strand.
AGCCGCCACCCATGGCCCAATCCGACGACCTGCGCCACGCCGCGCTCGAGTACCACCGCCACCCCCGTCCCGGCAAGATCAAGGTCACCGCGACCAAGGCGATGGTGACCCAGCGCGACCTGGCGCTGGCCTACTCGCCGGGCGTGGCCTATGCCTGCGAGGCGATCGTCGAGAACCCGCATGCGGCCAGCGAGATGACCGCGCGCGGCAACCTGGTGGCGGTGATCACCAACGGCACCGCGGTGCTGGGCCTGGGCGACATCGGCCCGCTGGCCGGCAAGCCGGTGATGGAAGGCAAGGGCGTCCTGTTCCAGAAGTTCGCCGGCATCGACGTGTTCGACATCGAGTTGAACGAACGCGACCCGGACAAGCTGGTAGACATCATCGCCGCGATGGAGCCGACCTTCGGCGGCATCAACCTGGAGGACATCAAGGCGCCGGAGTGCTTCATCGTCGAGCGCAAGCTGCGCGAGCGGATGAACATCCCGGTGTTCCACGACGACCAGCACGGCACCGCGATCATCGTGGGCGCCGCGGTGCTCAACGCGTTGGAAGTGGTGGGCAAGAAGATCGGCGACGTCAGGCTCGCCACCACCGGCGCCGGCGCGGCCGGCATCGCCTGCCTGGACATGCTGGTGGCCCTCGGCGTGAAACCGCAGAACATCCTCGCCTTCGACCGCGAAGGGGTGATCCACACCGGCCGCCCAGGGCTGGACCCGGACAAGGCGCGCTACGCGCGCGACACCGACAAGCGTTCGCTGGCCGACATCGTCGCCGGCGCCGACGTGTTCCTGGGCCTCTCCGCCGGCGGCATCCTCAAGCCGGAGATGGTCGCCACGATGGCCGACAGGCCGATCATCCTGGCGCTGGCCAACCCCAACCCCGAGATCCTGCCCGAGGACGCCAAGCGCGTGCGGCCGGACTGCATCGTCGCCACCGGCCGCTCGGACTACCCGAACCAGGTCAACAACGCGCTGTGCTTCCCGTACATCTTCCGCGGCGCGCTGGACGTGGGCGCCACCGGCATCAACGAGGCGATGAAGCTGGCCTGCGTGCGCGCCATCGCCGAGCTGGCGCGGATGGAAGCCTCGGATCTGGCCGGCGCCTACGGCGGCGAGGTGCCCTCGTTCGGCGCGGACTACCTGATCCCGCGCCCGTTCGACCCGCGCCTGCTGGTGATGCTGGCCCCCGCGGTGGCGCAGGCGGCGATGGACTCGGGCATCGCCGCCCGTCCCATCGAGGACATGGACGCCTACCGCGAGAAGCTCGGCCAGTTCATCTATCGCACCAGCCTGCTGATGAAGCCGGTCTACGAGCGTGCCCGCGCGGACCTGAAGCGCGTGGTCTACGCCGAGGGCGAGGAAGAGAACGTGCTGCGCGCGGTGCAGACGGTGATCGACGAGAAGCTCGCCTTCCCGATCCTGATCGGCCGCCCCGAGGTGATCGCCACCCGCATCGAGCGGCTGGGGCTGCGCATGCGCGAAGGCGTGGATTTCGAACTGACCAACATCAACGACGACCCGCGCTTCAACGACTACTGGCAGCAGTACCACGCGCTGACCGAGCGCCGCGGCGTCACGCCCGCGGCGGCCAAGAACCTGCTGCGCTCGCGTCCCACGCTGATCGCCGCGATCATGGTCGAGCGCGGCGAAGCCGATGCGATGATCTGTGGCCTGGTCGGTCGCTACCACAAGAAACTCGGCTACCTGCGCAGCGTGTTCGGGCTCGATCCGGGCGTGCAGTGCACCTCGGCGATGACCGGCGTGATCAACGACCTGGGCGCCTGGTTCTTCGTCGACACCCACGTGCAGGTCGACCCCACCGCCGAGCAGATCGCCGAGGCCACGCTGCAAGCCAGCTACCGCCTGAAGCTGTTCGGCATCGAGCCGAAGGTGGCGCTGCTTTCGCACTCCAACTTCGGCAGCCACGACAACGCCAGCGCGGCCAAGATGCGCTGCGCCTACCAGCTGATCCGCGAGCGCGCGCCGAAGCTGGAGATCGACGGCGAGATGCAGGCCGACACCGCCTGGGACGGCGTGCTGCGCCAGCGCATCTTCCCCAACACCACGCTGTCCGGGCGCGCCAACCTGTTCGTGCTGCCCAACCTGGACGCGGCCAACATCGTCTACAACATGGTCCGCGTGATGACCAGCGGCGTGGCGATCGGCCCGATCCTGATGGGCGTGGACAAGAGCGCGCATATCCTCACGCCGGCCTCGACCGTGCGCCGGGTGGTCAACATGACCGCCATCGCCGCAGTGGATGCGCAGATCCGGCTGGCCGCGCGCGAGGCCGGCGCCGGTGTGCTGCGCAGCATGCGCTGAGTGCGATCTGGGCGTATGCTCCGCGTGAAGACCGGGGGTAACCATGGCTGAGCCAAGGGAAGCCCGCATAGGGACACGCCAGCTTCCATCCTGCACCGTGCTGGTCATTGCGTATCGCATGCAGCACACGATCGCCGAATCCTTGCGCTCCGTACTGGCGCAGGAATTGCCGTGCGAGATCATCGTCTCGGACGATTGTTCGGGCGATGAGAGCCTGTCGGTCGTGCGCGGCGTCATGGAGGGCTACACGGGGCCGCACCGAGTCACCATCCGCAGCACGGCGCAGAACCTCGGTCTCTGCGCGCACCTGAACGAGCTGGCCGAGCTCGCCAGCGGCGAGGTGCTGGTGTTCCAGGCCGGCGACGACGTGGCCCGCCCGGACCGGGTGAGGCGCCTGCTGGCGGAGTTCGCCGCCCACCCGGAGGCGCAGGTGGTCGGCTCGGCCGTCGACGACATCGACGAGGAAGGCCACCTGCTCGCCGAAGGGGTACGCGGCTTGCCCCGGCGGCTCGATCAGCGCGCTTTCCTTCGGCGCGGCCGCATGCAGACCGTGCTGGGCGCCTCCATGGCGATCCGCCGTGAGCTGATCACCGGGTTTCCGCCGCTGCACGGCTTCGTGGAAGACAACATGCTCAGCCTGCGCGCCGCGCTGGTGGGCGAGTGCCGCTGCCTTCCGGAAGCCTTGCTCGGCTACCGGCGCCACGGCGGCAACCTCAACGACTGGATGTTCGACCGCAGCGGCCACGACTACTCGACCTACGAGCGCCGCAACCGCCGCGTGCTGACCATGTACCGCCAGATCGCCGCCGACCAGGAGCGTTGCGCGGAGGCCCGCCCCGAATTGCCGGCCGAACGGCGCCGGCTGGCGCTGGCCTTGGCTGCAATGTACCGGCTGGAGGCGGACATGCGCGAGGCGCTGCTCGACCGCCCCCGGCACCAGTGGATCCGCTTGCTGTGGCGCGGACTGCGCCATCCGGGCCTGCATCGCAAGAGCGCCGAGCGCGGCCTGAAGCTGCTGCTGCCGCGCCGCTGGTTCGGCCGCGGTGCGCAGATACGCGGCTACCTGGGCTCCTAGCGCGCCGCGGCCTCGCGGCGCGCGCGCGCCAGCTTGCGCAGCAGCCGGGTCTGCAGGCGCACCGCCGTCCGCCACGGGGCCTGGCCCGGCGCCGCCAGCGCCGCCCGCTCGCGCCAGATCGATCGCAGCAGCGGCGCGTAGGTACGCCGGTCGATAGCCAGCGCCAGCGCATCGGACATGCGCCGCGCGCGGCCTTGTCCATCGAAGCGACTGTCGGCCAGGGTCCGCAGCAGGGCGACGCGATCGTCTATCCATCCGCTGTAGCGATCGGGTTTGCGCGCCAGGCCTTCCCTGCCCAGCGACGAGAAGGCCTGGATATGGCGCCGGAACTGCACCAGCGGGCGATCCACGTACGCCACGCCGCCGCGCGCCGCCGCGAACATCGCCAGCACCCAGTCGTAGAACAGCTCCGGCGGCAGCGGGCGCACGTTCTCGAACAGGTCCCTGCGTACCAGCAGCGCGTGGCCGGATACCGAGTTGGCGAAGGCGAACCGCAGCGGCTCCCGACCGGCCAGCATCTGCGTGTCGTCGGAAATCCTGCGCCCGTTGGGTTGGCCCTCGCCATCGATGTAGGCCGAGTCGCCATACGCCAGATCGGCCGCGCCGATGGCGGCCAGCAGCGTGGCCAGCTTGTCCGTAGCCCACACATCGTCCTGGTCGCTGGGGGCGATGAACTCGCCCCGGCACAGCGACATGGCCCGCTCGAAGCTGCGCGTGGGCCCGAGGTTGGCCGGGTTGGGACGCACCTGCACGCGCGCGTCGCGCCGCGCGTAATCCTGCAGCAGGGCCACGCTGGCGTCGCTGGAGCCATCGTCCACCGCGATGAGTTCCAGGCGAACGTCGCGCTGCGCCAGGATCGAATCCAGCTGCGCCGGCAGGAAGCGCGCCCCGTTGTACACGCTCATGGCGACCGAAATCAGCGGCGAAGGCATGGCGGGCGTGGGCATGTGGTCCGGACCGGTGTGGCGGCGGAGCATGGTAAGCGATGGCTGCCGTGTGGCGGCCCACCCCCTGCAAAGCTAGAATCGGGGGCTCCCCACACGTGAATACAAGAGGCGCCACGCGCGCCGCGGAGAAGCTTCATGGATCAGCTCGATGACGTCCTGAATCAGGATCTCGACCCCACCGAAACCCGCGAATGGGTCGAATCGCTCGATGCGGTCATCCAGCACGACGGCACCGAGCGCGCGCACTTCCTGCTCGAGCGCATGGTCGATTCCACCCGGCGCTCCGGCGGCTACCTGCCGTTCGACCCGACCACCGAGTACGTCAACACCATCGCGCCGGCGAACGAGGCCAAGAGCCCGGGCGACGCGGCGATGGAATGGCGCATCCGCTCGATCATCCGCTGGAACGCGATGGCGATGGTGGTGCGCGCCAACCGCAAGCCGGGCGAGCTGGGCGGGCATATCGCGAGTTTCGCCTCCTCGGCCACGCTCTACGACGTGGGCTTCAACCACTTCTGGCGCGCGCCCTCGGCCGAGCATCCGGGCGACCTGGTGTTCCACCAGGGCCACTCCAGCCCCGGCGTGTACGCCCGCTCCTTCCTCGAAGGGCGCATCGGCGAGGAGCAGCTGGACCTGTTCCGCATGGAGGTGATCGGCAAGGGCCGCGCGCTGTCGTCCTACCCGCATCCGTGGCTGATGCCCGACTACTGGCAGGTGCCCACGGTGTCGATGGGCCTGGGTCCCATCCAGGCGATCTACCAGGCGCAGTTCTGGAAGTACCTCGAGCACCGCGGCCTGATCCCCAAGACCGACCGCAAGGTGTGGTGCTTCATGGGCGACGGCGAGTGCGACGAGCCCGAGTCGCTGGGCGCCATCTCGCTGGCCGGCCGCGAGGGCCTGGACAACCTCGTCTTCGTGATCAACTGCAACCTGCAGCGCCTGGACGGCCCGGTGCGCGGCAACGGCAAGATCATCCAGGAGCTGGAGGGCGTCTTCCGCGGCGCTGGCTGGAACGCGATCAAGGTGATCTGGGGCAGCTACTGGGATCCGCTCCTGGCGCGCGACAAGGACGGCGTGCTGCGCAAGCTGATGATGGAAACGCTCGACGGCGAGTACCAGGCCTGCAAGGCCTTCGGCGGCGCCTACACGCGCGAGCATTTCTTCGGCAAGTACCCGCAGACGCGCGAGATGGTGGCCAACCTCTCCGACGACGACATCTGGCGCCTCAACCGCGGCGGCCATGATCCGCACAAGGTCTACGCCGCCTACCACGCGGCCGTGAACACCAAGGGCATGCCCACGGTGATCCTGGCCAAGACGGTCAAGGGCTACGGCATGGGCCTGGGGTCGGGCGAATCGCAGAACCCGACCCACCAGCAGAAGAAGCTCGACACCGACTCGGTGCGCGCCTTCCGCGACCGCTTCAACATCCCGGTGGCGGACGACAAGCTGGGCGAGGTGCCGTACTACCACCCGGGCAAGGATTCGCCGGAAGTGGAGTACATGATGGAGCGTCGCCGCGCGCTCGGCGGCTTCCTGCCGCAGCGCCGGCGCAAGACCGACGTGCAGCTCAAGGCGCCGGAGCTGTCCGCGTTCGAGCAGATCACCAAAGGCACCGGCGAGCGCGAGATCTCCACCACCATGGCGCTGGTGCGCGGCATGAACCTCCTGCTGCGCGACAAGGCCATCGGCCCGCGCGTGGTGCCGATCGTCGCCGACGAGGCGCGCACCTTCGGCATGGAAGGCATGTTCCGGCAGATCGGCATCTACGCGCCGTTCGGCCAGAAGTACCGCCCGCAGGATTCGGACCAGCTGCTGTACTACCGCGAGGACCAGAAGGGCCAGGTGCTGCAGCAGGGCATCAGCGAGGCCGGCGGCATGGCCTCGTGGATGGCCGCGGCCAGCAGCTACTCGATCAGCAACCAGCCGATGCTGCCGTTCTTCATCTACTACTCGATGTTCGGCTTCCAGCGCATCGGCGACCTCGCCTGGGCGGCCGGCGACATGCGCGCGCGCGGCTTCCTGATCGGCGGCACCTCCGGTCGCACCACGTTGAACGGCGAAGGCCTGCAGCACGAAGACGGCCAATCACACCTGATGTCGGGCGTGATCCCCAATGTCAAGTCGTACGACCCGACCTTCTCCTACGAGGTCGCGGTGATCCTGCAGGACGGCACCCGCCGCATGCTGCAGGAGCAGGAGGACGTGTACTACTACATCACCGTGATGAACGAGAACTACGAGCACCCGGATCTGCCCAAGGGGTGCGAGGAAGGCGTCATCAAGGGGATGTACCTGTTCCGGGATTCGGGTGTCGGCAACGGTGGCGGCAAGGGCAAGTCGAAGGCCAAGGCGCCCTGCGTGCAGCTGCTGGGTTCGGGCACCATCCTGCGCGAGGTGATCGCGGCGGCCGAACTGCTAGAGAAGGACTTCGGCGTGGCCGCCGACATCTGGTCCTGCCCCAGCTTCAGCGAACTGCGCCGCGACGGCTTCGACGCCGAGCGCTGGAACCGCCTGCATCCGGAATCCGAGCAGCGCCTGCCCTATGTCACCCAGCTGCTGCAGGGGCGTTCCGGTCCGGCCGTGGCCGCCACCGACTACGTGCGCGAGTACGCCGACCAGATCCGTGCCTTCATGCCCGATGGCATGCGCTACACCGTGCTGGGCACCGACGGCTACGGCCGCTCCGATACACGCGAGCACCTGCGCGAGTTCTTCGAGGTCGACCGCTACTGGATCGCCCACGCCGCGCTGGCCGCGCTGGCGAAGGACGGCCTGGTCAACGCCAAGGACGTGGCACGCGCGATCAAGGAGTACAAGCTCGACCCGGCGAAGCCCAACCCGCTGACGGTGTGATCGGTCTTGAGCCCCTCTCCCGCCGGGAGAGGGGTTGGGAGAGGGTTCGGTACCGTCGTACATCACGCTTCGCCCGACCCTCGCCCGCCTGCCGGCACCCTCTCCCGGAGGGAGAAGGGTCCGCTCAGGAAGCCTGCGGCAGGTGCTTCGACTTCGGCGCTACGCGCCTACGTCCAGCACGAGTGGCTCAGAAAGTGAACCGTTCACCCTGAGCGTAGCGAAGCGAAGTCGAAGGGTCCTGAGCGCGCAACACCGGCTACTCGGACAACACCCGCTGGATCGCCTCCAGCCCATGCCCGCGCGTCTCGATGCCGCGGCGCGCGAGCAGCCACGCGGCAAGGCCCATCGGCAGCGCGATCAGCAGCGCCGACAGCATGAAATGCTCGAACAGGCCGAGCACGCCCAGCAATGCGCCCAGGATGCCGCCCAGCTTGGAGCCGCCGGCGATCAGGCCCGCGCCGGTGCTGCGCAGATGCACCGGGTAGATCTCTGCCGCATACGGGATCAGCGTGGCGATCACGCCGCTGATGCTGAGCAGCAACAGCACGGTCGCCGCCGTGGTGAGCGCATCCGAGTGCAGCTGCAGCGCGCCGATGATGAAGAACAGCAGCAGCGCGGCGGTGGTCAGGGCGATGAACGACACCAGCGTACGGATGCTGCTCCAGCGCTGGTAGCAGCCCACCACCAGGGCGATGCCGGGCAGGGCAAGGATCGCCGAGCGCGCCAGCAGCGCCGCGCTGGCCTGGGCATCGATGCCCAGCCCGATCAGGTTGGCCGGCAGCCACAGCAGGAAGCCGAAGTTCGCCAACCCCCAGGCCACCGCGCACACCATCAGTCCTCCGGTGATCGCCGCATGCCGGCCGCGCAGCAGCTGGCGCAGGCCGACCCGCGGTGCATCGTGCGCCTGCGTCGCCGGTTGCGGCGCGAGGTCCTGCACCGGCGGCTGGTGGCCGGAGAACTTCAGCAGCACTGCGCGTGCCTGGTCCTCCAGCCCGGCCAGCGCGAGGAAGCGCGGCGACTCCGGGATGTAGCGGTTGAGCAGCACGATCAACGCGCCGGTGGGCAGGTTGAGCAGCCACAGTGCGCGCCAGCTGTAGGCCGGCTCCAGCAGCGTCGCGGCGCCCGAGGCCATGAGGTAGCCGGCCGAGGTGCCGACGCCGCCGAGGGCCACCAGCAGCCAGCCGCGATGCGCGGTGGGAATGGTCTCGGCCATCAGCGTGAAGGTGATCGGCAGCATGCCGCCGGCGGCCGCGCCCATCATGAAGCACATCACCAGGTTCCAGCCGAACGCGGGCATCGCGCCGCAGATCGAGGTGCCCATGAACATCAGCGCGGAAAGCAGGATCGTGGCGCGCCGCCCGAACAGGTCGCCCAGGCGCCCCCACACCACCGAGCCCACCGTGGTGCCGATGAGCGCCGACAGCGCCAGCAGGCCGCCGGTCGCCGCGCTGATGCCGTACTCGGCCGCCAGGCCCGGCATCACGAAGCCGATCGTGGCCGGCTTCATCACGTCCACCGCCAATGCCAGGGTCAGCGCGATCACCAGCTTCCAGTGCTCGCGGTTGAGCGGCGCCTGATCGGCGACGTGGAACGGTAGCGGGCTGCGCTCGGCATGCAGGGTGCGGCGCATCTGCGCCAGCCGCGGCATCAGGCCGTAGGCGGACAGCAGCACGCCCAAGGGCACCAGCGCCATGCCGGCGAGCATCAGGCGGTCCATCGGCATGCCGGCCAGCCGGTAGTGCATGGGCGCGGCCATCGCCAGCATCGGCAGGTGCGCCAGCACGCCGGCCACCACACAGGCGCAGCCGGACCAGAAGGCGAGGGGATGGTGGAAGGTGACGTGCTTGTGGGGCATGCGGGAAGGCGGGTGGACGACGGTCCAAGCTTACCTGCGGCGCATGCGCTTTCACTCGTTTCCCGCGATGGGTGAGTTCACGGTGCGGCCGATACCGCGATCGCCGCGCGCGTCGATGCGTGGTCCGTCGAAGGCCTGCACGCCATCGCCGCCCGGCAACAGGCGGGGGCTGCGCGGACCATCCCAGAGGGCCACGCTCGAGCAGCACCACGCCGGCCCGGGCGCATGCAGGTGCGCCGTGCAAGCCCGCATGGCGGATGCGGTCGTAGCGGGATCGTCCGAGCAGTACGGCGGTTTCCACGCGATTCGGCGTCAGCATCCAAGCGACGTGATGCGACGGACATGACGGCCCCTTCGCGCGCCATCGCCGATACTCGCGATCTCGACAGCCACACGCGGGCTCTCACGATGCAAGGCATGCAAGGCGACGAAGCGGTCGTGCCGGCCGAAGTTGCCCATTCTTCGACAGCGGGGTCGATGGGCGGTCCGCCGGGCGAACCCGAGCACCCGCAGCAGGATCCGCCGCCACCCCCTCCACGGGATCCCGGCGATCCCGGCCGGCCGCAGCAGCCGGAACTGCCACCGGTGGATCCGCATACGCCGACCCTGCCGGAGCCGCGCATGGGCGCGAGCTAAGGACGATCGGGCGCTCGTCCGGCCATTCGCGCGTTCCCGCGGAAGCGGTCCGACCAAGCGGACAGGTTTCCCGACGGGCGCAGGAAGCGCATGCGCGGCGTCAAGCGATCTCCGCTTCAGTCGTCATCGCTGCGCAACAGTTTGCGCAGCAGCAGGAACGCGCCCACGGTACCGGCCACCAGCGCCACGGCGGCCACCGGATGGCGGCTGGCGTGCCGGCGCATGCGGCGGTACTGGTAGCTGGCCTCGTCGGCCAGGTCCTCGGCCATGTGCGAAAGCTGCTTGCCGTAGCCGTTGCCGCGACCGAAACGGCGCGTCAGGTTGCGGCCCCGTTCGACCAGGTCGCTGGCGGTGTCGGCCGTCTCGCTGGCGTAATGGCGCACGCGGTCGCGCACGCGTTCGCTGGCGCCATCGAAGCGCTGCTCGATATCGCGATTTCGGTTCATGGTGCCTCCTGTGCGTCGAGGCCCCAGCCTGAGCGCGCCGGCGTGAGCGAGGCGTCGAAAGGGCCCGCGCGCCGGCGGCGCGATTCAGGCTGGTGTCACCCTGAGGGGCAGGCATCGTGGCGCCCGAGTGCTTCGCGCGGACGTTGGCGGATGCCGCTGCACGGAGACGTGGTGCGGTCTAGAAGATCTCCGCCACGCAGCAACGCAGGCTGCCGCCCGCCTTCTCGATCTCGTCCAGCTCGACCGCGCCGATGCGGAAGCCATACCCGGCCAGCGACTGGCGTTGTTCCTCGGTCAGCGCTGCGGCGGCCGCCGCGCTCATCCAGACACGCTCATCGGCCAATGCGATCGCGTTGCCGGCGAAGGCCTGCTTCTGGGCCGGCGTGAGCCACACCGCCCGCCCGCCGTAGGCTGCGGCGATCGCGCGCGGCACCACGGCGTCGGCGAAGCCGTCCGGCGCCGCGATCACCGCACGGCCGGCCAGCAGCGCCAGCACCACGTTGGTGTGGTACTCGCCCGCGGCCAGCGCGAAGCAGAAGGTCAGGCGCAGCCCGAACGCCTCGTGCATGGCGTGCGCGCCGGCTTCGTCGCAGCGTTCGGACAGGCCGCAGTAGCCCACCCCGCGCGCATGGTCGATCACCAGCGAACCGGTCAGCTCGGCGACGCAGTCGGTGCGGCCTGAGAGGTCGATCTCCCGGTAACCGATGGCCTGGGTGAAGAAGTCGCGCACGTCGCGGCGGCCCGCTTCGCGCTGGCGCACCGCATGACGCATGCGGCCGACGATCAGCCGCCCGGGCGCGGTGGCGAACACGTTGTTGGGAAACACCGCGTCGGGCGTGCTGGCGTCGCCGGGGAAGGTGATCACCGGGCAATCGGCGCGCAGCGCCTGCGCGAGCGCCGCGTGCTGGGCCAGCGCGCGCAGCGGGTCGACGTCGCGTTCCAGGTCCATGTAGCGGTTGTCGCTGGCCGACTCGGCCGCCAGCGCGAATTCCGCCGGCGCCAGCAGGAAGGCCGCGCGCGCGGTGGCCTGCGCACCGGGCAGCGGCGACAGCGTCGCGAAGGCTTCGAGGAAGGCGTCGGGCGAAGTGACGATCACGGCAGGGCTCCCTGAGGGTATGCCCATGGTAAGCGCGGGCGGCTTAAAGCGTCTTGGCGGTGGCCTCCTCCGCCGCCTCGATCGCCGCCGCTTCCAGGTGCAGCTTCTGGCGCCGGCGCAGCGTGGGGAACATCGCCATCCACAGCCCCACCACCGCCAGCGTGCCGATGCCGCCCACCACCGCCGCGCCCACCGCGCCCAGCCACGCGGCCACCAGGCCGGACTCGAATTCGCCGAGCTGGTTGGAGGTGTTGATGAAGATCGAGTTGACCGCGTTGACGCGCCCGCGCATCGCATCGGGCGTATCCAGCTGCACCATCGAACCGCGGATCACCATGCTCACCATGTCGAACGCGCCGCCGGCAAACAGTGCGGCCAGCGACAGCCACATCCACGGCGACAGCGCGAACACCAGCGTGGCCACGCCAAAGCCCGCCACCGAGGCGAACATGAGCATGCCCACGCGCCGCGTCAGGTCGTGCCGCGCGAGCGCGAACGACATCAGCAGCGCGCCGACCGCGGGCGCCGCGCGCAACAGGCCCAGCCCCCACGGGCCGGTGTGCAGGATGTCGCGGGCGAAGATCGGCAGCAGTGCGGTGGCGCCGCCGAACAGCACCGCAAACAGGTCGAGCGAGATCACGCCCAGCACGTCCTTGCGCGCGCGGATGAAGTGCACGCCGGCGAACAGCGACCTGAGCGTGGCCGGTTCGCGCTTCGGCGGCGTCTGCTCGTAGCGCAGCACCGCCATCAGCGTGGCGGCGACCAGGTACAGCCCGGCCGCACTCGCGTAGACCACGCCGGGGCCGGCCACATAGAGCAGGCCGCCCACCGCCGGGCCCAGCACCATCGCCATCTGGAAGGCCGAGCCGCTCACCGCCACCGCACGCGGCAGGATCGCCGGCGGCACCAGCACCGGCAGCAGCGAGGACATCGAGGGCGACTCGAACGCCTTGGCCGTGCTGATCACGAAGACCAGCGCCAGGATGCCCCGCTCGTCGATGCGGTGGGCGAAGCTGAGGAAGGCAAGCAGGGCGATCGCGCACCATTCGACGATCTGCCCGATCAATACCACGCGGCGTCGTTCGAACTGGTCGGCCACGTGGCCGGCTGGCAGGGCCAGCAGCACCGAGGGAAAGAACTGCACCAGTCCGATCAACCCCAGGTCCAGCGCGCGGCCGGTGATCGCGTAGATCTGCCAGGCCACCGCCACCGACAGCATCTGGAAGCCGAAGCCGGAGGCGATGCGGGCGAACCAGAACTGCACGAAGGCGCGGTGCTGCAGCAGCGAGTCGGGGCGCATGGAAATTTCCGCGGGCGAAGGGGGAATTATCGCCGGCGGCGGCGCGGCCGGGAACTTCACGGCCACTTGCCCATTCGCGCCCTAGCCTCGCCCCATCGCCGCAGCAGGAGACGCGCCATGGGCCGCCAGGCCGAACACGTCTACACCGACCAGCCCACCATCGCGCGCTTCAACGGTATGGTCGAGCACCTGCAGAACGGCGCGCGCGTGCGGCTGCACCTGGCCGACGGCAGCAGCTGCGAGGGCGTGGTCGCCGCACGGCCGACGGTGCAGGAGTACTACGACGGCGACGGCAACGAGGGCAGCAATGGCGTGGTGCACCTGGAGCGCGAGGGCAGCTCGGAGTGGAAGCGCTACGTCTGGTTCGACCAGATCGAGCGCATCGAACATTTCGGTTCCGATGCGCCTTCGTGGAACTAGCGGTCAGCCGGCAGCGCTGCCGCGGCTGAAGCCATCCGCGCTCCAGCCTTCGCTGCCCACGCCGTGGTGCACGAAGAACAGGCCGTCGGGGTCGTACTTGCGTTTCGCGGCGGCGAGCCTCGCGTAGTTGCTTCCCCAGAAGCCCTGCTGCCAGTCGCGCAGGAAGTAGTCGCTTTCCGAAACGTAGGAGCCGGCGTTGGGCGCCACGGCGCGAAGTGGAGCCATCGTCTGCTCGACGGCCGTCGCCCTGCGCCGCGCCATGGCCAGGTCGGGCTTCGCGCCTGGCATGCCCGGAAAAGCAGGGGCGTCGCCGCAGGCGCTGATGGCGAGGGCGAACGCGTCGAGCACTTGCGGGTGCGTGGCGGTGTCGCGCGCGCGGGCGATTGCGTCGGCAGGCGCACCGGCCAGGCCCTTGTTGAAGTGCAGCGCGACGCCGTGGTGCCGTGCGGCTTCGGACAAGGCATCCACCAAGGCAGCCTGCCGCGCCGGCTGCAGCAGCGTGGCCGGCAGCCATGCCGACTGGTAGCCGTGGATGAACCAGCCCACCTGGTCGTGGTCGCCGGCCCACACGAAGTGGTGGCGGGGCGCGCCTGGCCGATCGTCGGACACGATGGCGCTCGGCAGGTATCTGCGCAGGAATTCGGCGTCCCATAGATGCCGGGCCGGCGCCGCCAGTACCTGGAACGCCCGGGTGACGCGGACGTCCTTGCGGGCCTGCACCCAGGCTAGGAAGGGCGCCCAGGTCTGCTCGGCCTGTTGCTGGGTGAGGCCCTGGAACACCATGGAGACCTCGAAGGTGTCGCCACCGTAGAATTTCATCTGCTCGCCCCAGTGCGGGTTGAACAGCGCGCGCTGGTAGAAGCCCACCGCCTCGGCGACCAGGGCGCGGTAAGCCGCGGCCGTGTCGGCCTTGATGGTGAGGTTGACGCCACCGAAGAACCCGGGAAGCTCGAAGGTGCGCAGGGTCAGCCGCGTGACCACGCCCAGGCTGCCGCCACCACCGCCCTTGAGGCCCCAGAACAGCTCGGGGTTCGTGCAGGCGTTGGCGATGCGCACCTGGCCATCGGCGGTCACCACTTCGGCCTCCAGCAGGTTGCACGCGGCCGTGCCCCATTGCTTCGAGAAGCTGCCGAAGCCGCCGCTCTGCACCAGCCCGGCCACCCCCACCGTGGTGCAGCCGCCGCCCTGCACATAGCGGCCGCCGCGGGTGGTCACGGCGTCGTAGGCGTCGATCCACATGGCACCCGCCTGCACGCTCACCGCCGGCAGTGGCGCGACGCGGCCGGTGCAGCCTTGCGGCACGAAGGCGTCGTGCAGGGCGACCTGGTTCATGTGGCGCGTCCATACCAGCAGCGAATCGGCCGCGTTGGAGGTGCCCTGGTAGCTGTGCCCGCCGCCCTTGACCACCAGGCGCAGGCGGTGCCGCCGCGCGAAATCCACCGCCGCGGCCACGTCGGCCGACGATGCGGCCGCCACCGCATAGGCGCTGGGCCGCGAGGTCCAGGCATCGGCCCAGCCGCTGGTCTGGGTCAGCGCCGGGTCGTCGCCCAAAGCGAAGGGGTTGCCCAGTTCCTTCAGCGCCTTCGCGCGGGCGTCGGCGCTGGCCCCGGGGGCGAACGGCGACACCGGCTCCAGCAGGCGTCCGCCGACCGCACGGCGCAGCGCGTCCCACTCGGCTGGCGCCGGCCAGCCCGGTTGGCCCGGCCGCAGCCGCGCGCGCAGGGCACCGGACACGGCGGCGGGCAGGGCCTGGGCGGTGCGAGCCAGCAGGGGCAGCAGCGGCAGGGTGAGGGCAGCCTTCAGCAGTTCGCGTCGTTTCATCGCAGTGGCTCCAGGTGGATCGATGCAGCCTACGGCGTGCACCCGCCGCCGGCACGGCACGGGTGACCGGCCGTGGGGCGGCCGGGACGAGCCGCCAGCCCGCTGGGACGAACCGTGGCGGCGCCCACGTAGAATCGGCCGCATGAACCGCACGGCCGGCCTCGAATACCGAACCTTTCACCGCTGGCGCAAGCCGGCCGAGGTCGGTTTCTGGATCCTGCTGGCGCTGCTCAACACCGTGTTCAACAGCATGGTGGCGCAGATCGACAACGCGCGGATCGCCGCCTGGGAGCCGTGGGTGTGGGAGTGGACCAGCTCGCTGGTGATCCTGGCGCTGGTGCCGGCGGTGCTGGCGGTGGAGCGGCGCTGGCCCTTTCGCGTCGACACCTGGCGGCGCAGCCTGCCCTGGCACCTGCTGGCGACGGTGCCCTTCAGCCTGCTGCACGTCACCGGCATGGTGGCCCTGCGCGCGCTGGCCTACCGCCTGGTCGGCCAGCGCTACGAGTGGGAGCCGGGCTACGGCTACGAGTACCTCAAGGACATCCGCACCTACTTCATCCTGATCGCGCTGATCTGCCTGTCGCGGCTGTGGCTGGTGCGCTGGCAGGGCGAGGCGCGGCTGCTTTCGGCGCCCGACGAGGGCCCGCCGGTGGAACCGGTGGAGCGGCCCGAGCGGTTCCTGGTGCGCAAGCTGGGCAGGGAGTTCCTGGTCAACGCACGCGAGATCGAATGGCTGCAGGCGGCGGGCAACTACGTCAACCTGCACGTGCGCGGGCGTGACTATCCGCTGCGCACCACCATGGCGGCGATCGAGGAGCGGCTGGATCCCGCGCGCTTCGTGCGCGTGCACCGCAGCTACTTCGTCAATCTCGACTACCTGGCCGAGATCGAACCGCTGGACACCGGCGATGCGCGGCTGAAGCTGCGCGACGGGGCGAGCGTTCCGTGCAGCCGCCGCTACCGCGCGCAGTTGCGCGAGCGTTTCGGCGACACGCCGGCCACCACGGCCTGAACCGGCGTCGTGCTTGCGCCGCTCCCGCGCACGCTCCACGCTAAGGCTTTCCTCAAGTCCCGGAGTGCGCCGATGAAGCTGCCGTCCCGTCCTTCCGCGATCGCGCTGTGCGGCCTGCTGGCGCTCGCCGGTTGCTCCTCGCAGGACCAGGACCAGGGCGCCAACCCGGGCCCGGCCGCCTCCGCCCAGGCCGATGCGGCAGCGCGCAAGCTCGACACCTACCGCCAGCTGCTGCGCATCCACAACGACGAGATGGCGGTGACCATGGGTCACGACATCCTCGACCACTACCCCGGCAGCGCCGCGGCGAAGGAGGTCGAGCAGACCCTGCCCGAGATCGAGAAGCGCTGGAAGGAAAACAGCGAGAAGAACCGCCTGGCCACGCTGTGGCTCTACCAGGTGTCGCCGATGGAAGGCGGCACGCAATCGACCGCCACCATCTACGCCAGCCAGCCTGCCGCCAACGACCGCGTGCGGCTGGTGCTGCGCCGGCACACCGCATGGGGTCAGAACGCGTTCCTGTTCGGCAGCGGCCACGGCTTCGTCTGCCGCGGCAATTGCACCATTCCCGCCACCTTCGACGGCAAGCCGCACGGCATCAAGGCGTTCGCGCCGTCCACCGGCGAGCCGGCGCTGATGATCCGCGACGACAGCGACTTCATCGCACGGCTACAGAAGGCGAAGAAGATCACCATGGACGTCACCCTGGTCGACGGCGAGAAGAAGGAGACTCTGGTCTACGAGGTCGGCGGCTTCGACCCGGCCAAGTGGCAGGCGCTGCCGAAGAAGAAGTGACGGTACACCGGCGCGCCGCTGGCGCGTTGACTGCCTTGCCCGCCATGGCAGAGGAGGCACGCCCATGTCCTTCAAGCGAGTGATGTTCGCCGGCACCGCGGCCGCGCTGCTGGCCGCCTGTTCCAGCGTCCCGTATGCGCAGCGCGAGGCCCAGCGCACGGCTGCCTACGGCGCGGCCGCCGGCGCGCCGGTCAAGAGCTTCCGCTTCTTCGCGCCGCTGTGGTCGTGGGAGCCGCTGGGCGAGGACCAGGTGGTCATCTACACCCGGCCCAGGGAGGCCTGGCTGCTCGACGTGCCCGGCTGCAACCAGCTGCCGTTCGCCACGGCGATCGGGCTGACCTCCAACCTCGACCAGGTATCGGTCAACTTCGACAAGGTGCTCACCGGGCAGGGCCAGTTCCCGTGCACGATCACCCGGATCCGCCCGGTCGACGTCGGCAAGCTCAAGGCGGTGCAGCAGGAACAGCGCAAAATCGAGGCCCAGCCTCGCCCCTCCTGAGCCCGTGCGCGGTAGGGTGGGTTTCAGCCCACCCCACGGTTTGCCGTCAGTTGAGAAACAGCTTCTCGGCCAGCTTCGCCAGCGGTTTCTCCAGCGCGCCCTGCAATCGCGGCGGAAAGTCCAGCGGCTTGAGCAGCATCTTCACCGTCATCTCGGCCGGAATGTGCCGGCGCAGCAGGTCCTGCGCCTTGCCGGCGACCTTGCGGAAGGCCTCGCGGTCGCCCCGGTGCTGCGGGTAGCACTGCTCGAACACGTGGCGCAGGGCGATGTCGCTGTCCTCGCTGCGGATCTCGTTGACCCGCCTGAGCACCGCGCGGAACACCTTGTAGCGGCCCAGCCCTTCGGTGTCGCGGTAGCGGCGGAAGTGCTGGTAGAAGTACTTGAAGTGGCGCACCTCGTCGCTCTTGATGTAGCCGGTGAGCTGCTTGAGCACCGGCTCGTCGGTGATCTCGTGCAGCGCGCGGTAGAGGCTGGCGGTGCCGGTCTCGACCACGCAGCGCGCGGCCAGCTCCAGCCCGCGGCTGTCCTCCAGCTGCTCGGCCGTGCACACCGCGCCGTACTCGGTCCAGAACGCGGCGAAACCCCTGTCCCAGTCGAACTCCGGCCACACCGCGCGCACGTAGGCGGCGAGCGCGCGGCCGTGCTGCAGCTCCTCATGCTCCCAGTGCTGGCTGAGCCAGGTCTGCAGTACCTCGTCGCCGTCGAAGTGGGCGACCAGGTTGTGCGTGTACAGGTCCGAGCCGCTCTCGACGAAGGAGGAGCTGCACAGCAGGAAGAACAGCTCTTCGTTGTGGCGCACGCACGTGCGGTCGATGCGCCCGAGGTCGAGGCTTTCGAGCATCCAGGGCAACGAGGGAACGTAGCTCACGCGAACTCCGGCGTGTGACCGAATGGTGACAAAGCATACGGCCTGGCGTTGCCGGCGGATTAACCCCGCCCGACCCGCTGCCTCAGCGCACCACCGTCACCGGCACATGCGCGCGCGCCAGCACGTCGCCGGAGACCGAGCCGAGCAGCCACCGTGCCAGGTTGCCACGCTCGGTGTGGCCGATCACGATGTGGTCGATGCCGTGCTGCTGCACCTGGCCGAGCAGCACGTCGCCCGGGCTGCCATGGGTCACTTCCACGTCGACCAGGTGCCTGGCGTCCGGCTCCATGGCGACCAGTTCGTCCAGCAGCTCCTGCGCACGCTGCGCGCTGGAGTCGGCCATCATCAACGTGCAGGCGTCGGCGCCGCCCTCGGTCACCTGCAGCACGGAGACCACCCGTACCCGTCCACGGCAGACGCGCGCCAGGGCGACGGCGAGCTGGAACGCCCGTTGCGAGGTGGGTGAGCCGTCGTAGCCGACCAGCGAATAACTGAACATGGCGCTTCTCCGTTGCGCGTGTGCCGGATGATTATGCCGCTGCCGTCAGCGATCGCACGGTTCGACCACCCGCGCGTGCAGGTTGGGACGGATCGGCACGCCGCGCACCTCCGCCACGTTCTGGGTCAGCTCCGCGCCGAGCAGCAGGATCACCACCGAGTAGTACACCCACACCAGCAGCACCACCACGCTGCCGGCCGGTCCGTAGGCGCCGCCCACGTTGCTGTGGGAGAGGTACACGCTGATGCCGAACTTGCCCACGGCGAACAGCACCGCAGTGAAGGCGCCGCCCAGCAGCGCGTCGCGCCAATGGATGCGCGCGTCGGGCAACACCTTGTAGATCGAGGCGAACACCAGACCGAACAGCAGCAGCGCCGCCAGCGCGTCGATGCCGTTCCAGGCAACGGTGTCGCTGCGCACGAACACGGCGATCGCGGCGCTCGCCACCAGCGAGACGATCAACAGGAACGCCAGCGTCAGCAGCAGGCCCAGCGCATGCATGCGCGTGAGCAGCCAGCTGAACACCGCGTTGCGCGGCGCCGCGCGCAGGTTCCACACGCGGTTGATCGCCAGCTGCAGCTGCGCGAATACCGTCGAGGCGCCGACAAGGGTCACCAGCAGGCCGAGGATGCCGGCCCAGTGGCCCAGCTGCGGGCGCTGCTTGGCGTTGCTGATCACCAGCTGCACCGCATCGGAGGCGCGCGTGCCGACCAGGTGGCTGATCGAGCCGACCAGCTGGTGCTGCCAGGCCGGCTGCAGCGAGGCGACCAGCCACAGCAGCAATACCAGCAGGGGCGCGAACGACAATGCCGAATAGAACGCGACGGCCGCCGCGTGCGTCATCAGGTCGTCCTTGGCCGCGCCACTCGCGGTGCGTTTGACCACCTCGACGACGGATTGCCACAGCGGCCGCATGCGTGCCCTCCAGGCTTCGGTGGCGCAAAGCATGGAGCGGCACCTGCGCGGCGATCGTGAACGCCCCTCGCCGCATTTGCTGGCGGTTCCTTCACCCGCGGCGGGACAGACTCGACCACGGGCCACAAGCACCCCGACGGGGAGAGGAGACCTGCGATGAACATGCGTACCGCTGCATTGGCGAGCCTGATCCTGGCTGGCGCAACGGCGCTGTCCGCATGGCCGGTGGAGCGCGCACGCGCCGCCGAGCCGACGGTCAAGTGCGAACTGAGCTACAACCTGCATGGCTGGTCGATCATCTACAAGCAGGCCGAAGGCACCGGCACGGTCCACTGCAACAACGGGCAGAGCGCTCCGGTGAAGATCAGCGTGATCGGCGGCGGCCTGACCGCCGGCAAATACCGCATCGACAACGGCAAGGGCGAAATCTCCAAGGTGCACGGCATAAGCGAGGTCTTCGGCGACTACGTGCAGGCGGGCGCCGAGGCCGGCGTGGTCAAGAGCGCGCACGTGCAGGTGCTGACCAAGGGGACCACCTCGCTCGCCCTGTCCGGCACCGGCCAGGGCATCGACCTGGGCGTGTCGGTGGGCAAGTTCACCATCGCCCGCCGGTAGTCGGGCAGAGGGCCTGCACCCATCGTTCGGGCATCGACGGTGGACGGTCCGGCTGCCCTGCGCATCCGCCGCGGCGTACACTCGGCGGGCCTTGCCTTCCCTCGGAGTCCCGCCATGCGTCGCCTGTTGCCGTCCATTGCGATCATCCTGTTTGCCGGCCTCATCGCACCGGCCTGGGCCGCCATGCCCGCGGTCGGCCAGCCGGCCCCGGGCTTCCGCCTGCAGGACCAGAACGGCCACTGGCAGACGCCGGCCGATCACCATGGCCGCTGGCTGGTGCTGTACTTCTATCCGAAGGACTTCACCCCCGGCTGCACCACCGAGGTGTGCACCTTCCGCGACGACGTCCTGAAGCTGCGCAAGGCTGGGGCCGACGTGGTCGGCGTCAGCCTGGACGACGTCAAGTCGCACGCGGACTTCGCCCGCAAGTACCACGTGCCGTTTCCGCTGCTGTCCGACGCCGACCGCAAGGTGGCCGAGTCCTATGGCGTGCTGACCAGCACGATGGGCATGCACTACGCCAAGCGCACCACTTTCCTGATCGACCCCAGGGGCAACGTCGCCAAGATCTACCGGGACGTCGACCCGGAGAAGAATTCCGCGCAGGTGCTGGCCGATCTGGCCACGCTGAAGGCGGCGTCCTGATGGCGCAGGCTGCCGTCGCAATGCTGCCGCGCTTCGCCGCCTGGCGCGTGGCCGCCTGGATGTTGCTGCTGCTCGCCGCCTTCGGCGGCGTGCAGTACCTGCGTTATGGCGACTGGCCCTACCTGGCCGGGACGCTGGTGGTCATCGTGGTCTGCGCCGGCAGCATCCTGCGCCAGCCCTGGGCGCGGCAGGCGCTGCGCGTGGTGGCGTTGCTGCTGGTGCTGTGGGTGCTGGCCAGCGGCGGCCTGATGTTCGCGCAGTGGGACCAGTTCGCCCAGGCGCGCGCCCATGCGCTGGCCCAGCCGCGGCCGGAAATCCTGCTGCTGGTGATCGAGCAGGCCCGCCGCAGCTACCTGCTCGGCCTGTTGCTCAAGGCCATGCTGGTCCCGCTGCTGCTGTGGCTGGCCTGGCAACTGGGTCAGCCGGCGGTGCGCGCGCAGTTCGTGGCTCGCCAATAGCGCCAGCGCGCTAGACTTCCGGCACCCGAATCGCCGAGAGCTAAGGGATGAAGCGCTTGCTATTGGGAATGCTGGGACTATTGCTGGCCGGCTCCGTGTCCGCCGGCGGACTGCTCGCCGTGCGTGCGAGGGTCGAAGGCAGCATGGTGGTGACGGGCACGATCGGCGTCACGCCGCAGGGCACGGTGCTCGGCTACACGCTCGACCAGTCGGAGAAGCTGCCGCCGGTCGTCGTGGAGGTGATCGGCAAGACCGTGCCGGGCTGGACTTTCCAGCCGGTGCTGCAGGACGGCAAGCCGGTGGCGGCCAAGGCGAAGATGAACTTGCGCCTGGTGGCCAGGCCCCTCGGCGAGGGCAAGTACCAGGTGGCCGTACGCAGCGCCTACTTCGGTGACGAGGAAGCCGCCGCCAAGGAGATGGTGGTCACCAGGACGAAACCGCGCTACCCGCGCGAGGCGATCCAGGAGCGGGTCAGCGGTACGGCTTACGCGATCCTGCGCATCGACCGTGCAGGCCACGTCGCCGATGCGTTCGCCCGGCAGGTGAACATGCGCGTGCTCGCCGACGACAAGGAGCTGGAGCGCATGCGCAAGCTGTTCGCCGAGGCGACGGTGAAGGCCCTGCAGCAATGGATCTTCGTACCGGCGGAGCCTGCCGACCGCAAGCCTTACCGCATCGTCCAGGTGCCCGTGAGCTACGAGGTGTCCGAGGCGGGGCACCTGCCGTTCCGCGAGGTTTACGGCCAGTGGCAGAGCTACGTGCCGGGCCCGACGGAACCCGCGCCCTGGTTCGACAGGGACATGATGCTCACCGGCGGCGACGCCCTGCCGGGCGATGGCGTCTACGGCCCGTCCAGCCTTTCGCTGCTGACGCCGCTCGACAACGGCTGAGCCGCGCGCCGCGGGCGGTTCAGCCCGGGTTGACGCAGGGGCGGGTATCGCTTGAGGCCCGCCCACCCGGAAGCACGCGATGCGCCCGCGGTATCTGATCGCCTGTCTCATGCTGTCCACCCCGTTGCCGCTCCTGCACGCGCAGGACCTGGCGGCGACCTGCCACGCCAGCAGCAGCTACGACCTGACGGTCAAGCCGGACGCCCTGCTTTTCGACCGGCCGCAGCCGGCGCCCTTCCAAGTGCAGCTGGCCAGCGGCAGCCTGCGCACCGACGGCCGGCCGGTGCGGCTGGATGCCGAGAGCCAGGACCGGCTGGCCCTGTTCGAGCGCGAACTGCGCGCGCTGGTGCCGCGCGTGCGCGCCGTCGCCGTCGCCGGCGTGGAACTGGCCATGCGCGCGATGCACGACGAGGCAGCCGGCATGCGCCTGGCCCCCGCCACGATGGCCGAACTGGATCGCCGCCTCGCCGCGCACGCGGCCGAACTGCGGCAACGCATCGCGCAGAGCAACAGCACGCACGACTGGCAGGGCGACCTGGCGCAGCAATACGCCGACCGCATCGCCGGCGACCTGGTACCGCTGGTCGCCGGCGACCTGGGCCAGCAGGCGCTCGCCGCCGCCATGAGCGGCGACCTGGACGAGGCCGCGCGCCTGCGCGATCAGGCGGCGGACCTGGCCACCCAGCTGCAGCCGCGGCTGCAGCGGCGCATGCAGGCGCTGCGCCCGCAGGTGCAGGCCTTGTGCCCGTCGATCCGGCGCCTGGCGGACCTGCAGCAGGGCGTGCGCGGTGCCGATGGGCAACCGCTGGACCTGGTGCAGGTCGGGGGATGAGGCGGCTCGCGCCGCCTGCCGGCGCTCCGGCGGCAGCAGGCGGGCGACCTTTCCCGGACGTGCTCCTGGCCGGCGCGCGCCGCGCCGCTTGTCGCTTACGGCTGCGCCGCCAAGGCCTGGCAGTGCTGGCCGGGCGCAGGACATGCGCCGTAGTCGCCGCGTGAATGCGCGCGCACATTCCGAACGTTGCCTGAGGACGAAAGTGCGCGCGGCGCAAATTAATCCACGGCTAAGTAGCGAGGTCCGACCATGGCCGCTCCCT
>NZ_JABFWW010000276.1 GCF_013362045.1 Frateuria sp.
CGCCGGTGCGTGGCGGGGAGGGCTCACTCGCACGGGGTCTACTGCGGCGCATGCTCCGCCGCAACCCTTAGCCGTGCCTTACGCGACGGCGGTGGGCGCCTGCATGACTTCAGGCCCATGAACTAGTACGAACTTAATACTAAGGTTTACACCGACCCAGGCGGCAGTGCAGGTAAGCGGCGTGGACGAGCGCATCGGCCATCTGAAGAAATTCCAGAAGGAGCTCTCCGCGGGCACCGTGTCGCTGGTGCTGCTGGCGGTGCTGGGACAGTCGCGCCAGCCGCTGTATGGCTACCAGATCGCCAAGCGGCTGGAGGAACTGGGCGAGGGCGTGCTGGCGGGCAAGCAGAGCGCGCTGTACCCGGTGCTGCGCAACCTGGAGGCGGCGGGGCTGCTGGCCAGCGAGGTGGAGCCTTCGGTGAGCGGGCCGCCGCGCCGCTATTACCGCATCACCCGGCCGGGGCGGGACGTGCTGCGCGAATGGGTCGCGGCCTGGAACGCCACGCGTGATTCCGTCGACAAGGTTCTTCAAGGAGAGGTGTGATGAACGCACCGCGCACGATCGATCAATACCTCGACCAACTGCGCCAGGCGCTGCATGGCGCCGATCCGGCGCTGGTGCAGGATGCGCTCTACGACGCAGAGGAGCACCTGCGCGCGGAACTGGCCGAACAGCCCGGGCGCAGCGAGGCGGACATGCTCGCCCAGGTCGCGGGCAGCTACGGCGCGCCGGACGAAGTGGCCGAGCTCTACCGCGACCAGGAGATCCGCATCCAGCGTGCGCTGCGCCCGCCGCCGCCGCCGAAGCGCCGCTCGCTGGCGGGGCGCTTCTTCGGCGTGGCAGCCGACCCGCGCACCTACGGCGCGCTGTTCTACATGGTGCTGGCGCTGGCCACCGGCATCTTCTACTTCGCCTGGGCGGTGACCGGCGTGTCGCTGTCGGCCGGGTTGTCGGTGCTCATCGTCGGGCTGCCCTTCATCGTGCTGTTCTTCGGCTCGGTGCGGGTGCTCTCGCTGGTGGAAGGACGCATCGTCGAGGCGATGCTGGGCGCGCGCATGCCGCGGCGGCCGCCATACCCCACGCAGGGACTGACCCTGATGAAGCGCATCGGCGCGATGTTCACGGACGCGCGCACCTGGACCACGCTGCTCTACATGCTGCTGATGCTGCCGCTGGGGATCTTCTACTTCACCGTGGCGGTGGTGCTGGTTTCCGTGTCGCTGGCGTTCATCGGCGCGCCGATCGCCTGGGCGCTGGACGCCACGGTGCTGCCGGGCCTGTACGTCGGGCACTGGGTGACGATCGACTGGGGCTTGGGCGTGCACGAGCCGGGCTGGGGAGACGCGATCGTGCTGTGCGCGCTGGGCGTGCTGCTGCTGTTCGCTACGCTGCACCTGGCGCGCGGGCTCGGCCGCATGCATGGGCAGGTGGCACGGCACCTGCTCGTGCGCGGGAGCTGAGGCGGTGTCGGATTGACCGGCGGGACCTAGAAATCCTCGCCGTCGATGATTTCCAGGCCGGCATCGAGCCGGCGGGCCTCGGCCTCGGCCACCACGCGCACGGTATCGGCGCGCATGTCGTCGGGTGCGTCGACTTCGACCATGAAGACGCGGCCTTCGCTGTCGTCGACCAGTTGGGCGGAACTGGAGTCGTCGCGTACGCCGAGCATGAAATCCTCGATCTCTTCGACGTGCTCGATGCCGTCGATGCCGTGCAGCACGGAGATGATGGAGTCGGCGCTCTCGCGGTTGCCGATCAGGCGCAGGCGGATCATGGACATGGCGGGCTCCGGCGGGGCATCGTCAAATGCTGGGGCGGGCCGTGTATGCAATGGGTGATCGCGCGATGCCCTTGCGCGCGGGCGCGGGGCCGCGAGGGCTTACCATGAAGGTTTTGCGGATGCCGCCCCATGCCCAAGTCCTACGACCGCGCGTATTTCGACAAGTGGTACCGCGACCCGCGCCATGCCGTGGCGTCATCGGCTGAGCTCCGGCGCAAGGTCACCCTCGCGGTGGCACAGGCGGAGTACTACCTGGGCCGGCCGCTGCGCAACGTGCTGGACGTCGGCTGCGGCGAGGCGCCCTGGCGCGCGCCGCTGCGCGCGCTGCGGCCGGAAGTGGAGTACCGCGGCCTGGATGCGAGCCCCTACGTGGTCGCGCGCTACGGGCGCAGCCGCAACATCGGGCTGGCGCGCTTCGGCCAGCTGGAGCACCTGCGCTTCGACACGCGCTTCGATCTGATCGTGTGCACAGACGTGCTGCACTATCTGAAACCGGCGGAGATCCGCGCCGGCCTGGCCGGCATCGGCGAGATGCTGGAGGGCGTGGCTTTCCTTGAGGTGTTCACCGCCCGCGACGACGTCGTGGGCGACCGCGAGGGCTTCTTCTCGCGCGCGCCGTCCTGGTATCTGCGCCAGTTCGCGCAGGCCGGCCTGCTGCCGTGCGGCTCGCACTGCTACCTCGGGCCGCGGCTGGAGCGGCACGTGGCGGCGCTGGAGCGCGCGCAGATCGCAGGCTAGGCGTTCACGGCGACACCCGAGGCAGGGCGCATAATCGCCCGTCTGCCCGCCGCTCCCGCGGGTCGATCGAGTTTCGTGAGGTTGCAATGTCCATGGGTGGGGAAAACAACTACGGCCAGATGACGCAGGCGCTGGATACGCTTGCCTTGGTGTTCCTTGATCCGCAGGGATGGATCGGCAGCTGGAACGCGGGCGCGGCGCGCATCTTCGGCCATGCCGCCGAAGAGATCGTCGGCGAACCGTTCGAGGTGCTCTTCACGCCCGAAAGCCGCGCCGCCGGGCGTCCCACGCAGGCGTTGGAAAACGCTAGGCAGCACGGGCGCGAGGAGGAAACCGGCTGGCGCCTGGCCCGCAACGGCGAGCGGGTGTGGGTGCGGACCATCCTGGAGGCGGTGCGCGACGAGGCCGGCACGCTGCTGGGCTACGGCCACGTGGCCCGCGACGTGCCTCGCTCCAGTATGGACGAGGGCATATTCGACAGCAGCGAGAAGCAGTTCGGCCTGCTCATCCAGGGCGTGCGCGACTACGCGATCTACATGCTCGACCCGCAGGGCCACGTGGCAAGCTGGAACGCCGGTGCCGAGCGCATCAAGGGCTACCGCGAGGACGAAGTGCTGGGCAAGCATTTCAGCCAGTTCTATTCGCCGGAGGATGCCAACGCCGGCCGCCCCGGCGGCAACTTGGAGTTTGCACGCCGCCATGGCGTATACGAGGGCGAAGGCTGGCGCGTGCGCAAGGACGGCTCGCGCTTCTGGGCGCACGTGGTGATCGACCGGCTCGACGATGCGCAGGGCCGCACCAAGGGTTTCGCCAAGATCACCCGCGACGTCAGCGAGAAGAAGCGCGCCGAGCAGGAACTGGCGACGGCGCGCGAGGCGCTGTTCCAGTCGCAGAAGTCCGAGGCGATCGGCCAGCTCACCGGCGGCGTGGCGCACGACTTCAACAACCTGCTGATGGCCGTGATGGGCAACCTGGAGCTGCTGGGCAAGTGGCTGCCCGATGCGCCGCGGCCGCAGTCGCTGCTGGACAACGCCATGGCCGGCGCGCGGCGCGGCGTTGCGCTGACCCGGCGCATGCTGGCCTTCGCTCGCCGGCAGGAGCTGCACCCGCGCCGGGTCGACGTGCCGCTGCTGGTGCGCGGCATGGCCGACCTGCTGCGGCGCTCGCTCGGCCCGGAAGTGCGGGTCGGTACGCGCTTCCCGCTGCAGCTTCCGCACGTGCTGATCGATGCCAATCAACTGGAGCTGGCGCTGCTCAACCTTGCCGTCAACGGCCGTGATGCGATGCCGCAGGGCGGGTGGCTGGAGATCGGCGCGCAGGCCGAGCACGTGGCGGCGGGACACGCCACCGCGCTGGCGCCGGGCGAATACGTCTGCCTGTGGATCGCCGACGAAGGCCACGGCATGGACGAAGAAACCATCCAGCGCGCGACCGAGCCGTTCTTCACCACCAAGGGCGTGGGCAAGGGCACCGGGCTGGGCCTGTCGATGGCCTATGGCCTGGCCGAACAGTCCGGTGGCCGCCTGATGCTGCAGAGCCAGCCGGGCAAGGGCACCACGGTGGAGATCTGGCTACCCGTCGCGCCCGCCAGTCTGGCCGAGGCCGCCGCGCCGCCCGTGCGCGAAGAGGACGCTGTCGAGCCCGAGCGGCGCGCGGCGACCTCGCTCTTCGTGCTGGTGGTGGATGACGACGAACTGGTGCTGCTCAGCACGATGGCGATGGCCGAGGACATGGGGCACCGCGTGCACGGCGTGACCTGCGCCGAGGATGCGCTGGCCTACGTTGATGGCGGCGGCGAGGTCGACGTGCTTGTCACCGACCACGCGATGCCGGGCATGACCGGCGCGCGTCTGGCGCGGCTGCTGCGCGAGCGCCAGCCCACGCTGCCGATCGTGCTGGCCTCCGGCTACGCCGAGTTGCCGGATGTACCCGTGCCCGACCTGGTGCGGCTGGGCAAGCCCTTCACCAAGCGCGATCTGCACCGCTCCATCGAAGAATCGGTGGCGCGTGAAGGCGTGACCGACACTCCCTGAGCGCAGCCCCGACGTCGCCTTAACCCTTGCGGCGCGGCGCCGCCGCCCGCGCGGGTCTGGCACGGCGCGCGTGCATCGGGGCCACACAACCACGGCGCTAGAGTGCCGCCGTCCATCAGGGTCGGTAGGGACGGTGCATGCAACAACCCCAAGATTCCCCCACGCCGGCACCACGGGCATCGTCCGATAGCCAGGCGCGGCTGGAGCTCGCCATGCGTGCGGCCAAGCTGGGCATCTGGGACTGGAACCTGCGCGACAACACCCTCGTCTACTCGCCGCGCGCCCGCGAGATCTGCGGCCTGCCCCCGGGCGACGGGTTGCTGCCCCTGGAACAGGTCCAGGCATGCACGCATCCGGATGACCTGCCGCGCACCCACGCAATGCTGCTGCGCGCGCTCGATCCGGCGCTCCGCGAACGGGCTCCCTACGAATACCGCGTGGTGCGCCCCGACGGCACGGTGCGCTGGGTGCTGGCCTACGGCGAGGTCGAGTTCGCGCGGGTCGACGGCGCCGAACGCGCCGTGCGCTACATCGGCACGCTGCAGGACATCACCGAGCGGCGCCAGCTGCGCGAGGCGCTGGAATCGAGCCGCGCGCGGCTGCAGCTGGCGCTCGATGCCGGGCGCATGGCGGTGTGGGAGGCCGACCTGCGCAACGACGTGATGCACGGTTCGGCCGAGTTCAACCGCCTGCTGGGCTTTCCCGAGGGCGCGGTGCCGACGATGGCGCAGATCCGCGCCGGCTATCCGCCAGGCGAGCGGGAGCGCCTGGATGCCGAAAGGCGCGCGGCGATGGCGCGCGGCGAGCGCTTTTTCGAGGCCGAGTACCGCTACCGTAGACCCAGTGGCGAGCTGCGCTGGCTGCTGCTGCGCGCGCAGATGCTGCTCGAAAGCGACGCGCCCTCGCGCGCGGTCGGCGTACTGATGGACATCACTGCCCGCCGCCGGGCCGAAGAGGAGCTGCGCAACAGCGAGGCGCGGCTGAAGCTCGCCCAGGAGGTGGCCGGCATCGGCGTGTGGGACTGGGAGCTGCCGTCCGGCACGCTGGACTGGTCTGCGCAGATCTACCATCTGTTCGGCATCGAGCCCGGCGTGGAGGATCCATACGCCGCATGGCTGCAGGCGGTGCACCCCGACGACCGCGCAGCGGCCGCCGCCCGCGTGCAGGAGGCCATCGAGCGCCGCGAGCCGCTGGACATGACCTTCCGCATCATCAGGCACGGCGAGGTCCGCTGGATCCGCTCGCAGGGCAGCGTGAGCGACACGGCTGACGGCCAGCCCGGGCGGATGATCGGCGCCTGCCACGACGTCACCGATGCGCACCGCCAGCAGGCGGCGCTGGAGGACCGCAACCGCGCCCTGCAGGAAGCGGCCGAGCGCAGCGGTCGCGAGCGCGAGCGGGTGTTCGAGCTGAGCCAGGACCTGCTGGCCGTGGCCGGCTTCGACGGCTACCTCAGGGAGGTCAACCCGGCCTGGACGCGCATCCTGGGCTACCAGGCGGCCGACCTGCTGGCGCGGCCGTTCCTGGATCTGGTGCATCCGCAAGATCTGGATGCGGCCAGGACGATGATGGCGTGCCTCAAGCAGGGGCGCGCCGTCGCGCCGTTCGCGGACCGCATGCGCAACATCCATGGGCAGTGGCGCTGGATCGCCTGGTCGGCGGTCGCCGAGGGCGAGCTGATCTATGCGGTCGGCCGCGACGTGACCGAAGTGAGGCTGGCCGCGCAGGAGCTCGAAGCGGCCAACCGGCAATTGCGCCGGCAGATCGAGGGCCGCGAGCGGGTCGAGGCGACGCTGCGCCAGATGCAGCGGCTCGAAGCGGTCGGCCAGCTCACCTCGGGTGTCGCGCACGACTTCAACAACCTGCTGACCATCGTGCTGGGCAACCTCGACCTCATCGACATGGCGGTGGAGGAGCCGAAGGTGCGCAGGCGGCTGGAGCTGATGCGCCAGGCCGCCCTGCGCGGCGCCACGCTGACCTCGCAATTGCTCGCCTTCTCGCGCCGGCAGCGCCTGGAGCCGAAGGTGATCGACCTCAACGGCACGGTGCAGGGCATGAGCGAACTGCTGCGCAGCACGATGGGCGGCAGCATCGCCGTGACCACCCGGCGGCAGCCCGGGCTGTGGAGCGCGCTGGTCGACCCCACCCAGATCGAGCTGGTGATCCTCAACCTGGCGATCAATGCGCGCGACGCGATGCCGGCCGGCGGCAGCCTGACCATCCAGACCGCCAACGTGAGCCTGGCGGAGGAGCCCCAGCATCCGGGCGAGCCCGGCCCGGGCGACTATGTCGCCATCGCCGTGGTCGACACCGGCACCGGCATGGCCGACGAAGTGCGCGCGCGGGTGTTCGAACCGTTCTTCACCACCAAGGACGTCGGCAAGGGGTCGGGGCTAGGGCTGGCCCAGGTGCTCGGCTTCGTGCAGCAGTCCGGCGGCGGCGTGCGCATCGAGAGCGCGCCGGGCGAGGGCACCAC
>NZ_JABFWW010000092.1 GCF_013362045.1 Frateuria sp.
GCCATGCCGCAACCACGCGCCACGCCGCGACCGTCCCGGGCCGGAGCCGCCACGGCATGACGCCGCTGCTCGCTGCGTTCCTCGGCGGCTGCGCGGGTGCCGCCGCGACCGCACTGGGCACGCTGCCGGCGCTGGTCGCCCGGCGGATCGACGCGCGCACGCAGGACACCATGTTCGGCTTTGGCGCCGGCGTCATGCTGGCGGCGAGTGCGTTCTCGCTGGCCCTGCCTGGCATCGAGGAGGCGCGGCGGCAAGGGCAGGGGGCATGGAGCGCCGGAGCGCTGGTCGGCGTGGCGATCCTGCTGGGCGCCGCCGCGCTGGTGGTGATCGAGCGCGTGCTGCCCCACGAGCACTTCATCAAGGGCCCGGAAGGACACCTGCCGTCGCGGCTCAGGCGCGCCTGGCTGTTCGTGATCGCCATCTGCCTGCACAACCTGCCGGAAGGCCTGGCGATCGGCGTGGGCTTCGGGCCCGGTCTGGCGCACGGCGCGGCGCTGGCGACCGGCATCTCGGTGCAGGACCTGCCCGAAGGCCTGGTCGTGGCGATCGCCCTGATGGCCGTGGGCTACGGCCGCGCCTGGTCCGTCCTGGTAGGCATGGCCTCGGGCCTGATCGAACCGGTCGGCGCGTTGGCCGGCGCCAGCGTGGTGATCGACTATCCGCTGCTGCTGCCCGTAGGGTTGGGGTTCGCCGCCGGCGCGATGCTGTTCGTGGTCAGCCACGAAATCATTCCCGAGTCGCACCGGCAGGGGCACGAGCATTTCGCTACCGGGGCCTGATGGTGGGCTTCGTGCTGATGATGCTGCTCGATACCGCGTTCGGCTGAGCGCGCAGACGGGCGTAGGTGGCTTCAGCTCATCTTTTCCGCGGCGCGCCGGATGCGGGCTGAAAGCCCACCCTACGTCGGATCTAGTGGCGGGTGCCCTGCGGCTGCCTGCTGCCGCGCCCCAGCTCGGCGCCGGTCTCCGGGTTGATCGACGGGTTGGAGCGCGTGCGCTGGGCCATCTGCATCAGCGCGGAGCGCTCGTGCTCGCCCATCGACACCTCCGGCATGCCGCTGCCGCCGTCCATCGCCAGCATCTGCTCGCGATCGGACACGTACTGGAAGTTCTCGTCGCTGTTCCACGGCCCGCGCGTGTCGCCCTCGCCCTGCGAGGTGTTGACGTAGACGTTGGCGAACTCCGGCTTGCCCGGCAGCTTGCCCGGCGGGAAGTTGGGCTGGATCGCGTACAGCGCCTTCTCGAAGGACTGCTGGTGCGAGATCTCGCGCGTCATCAGGAAACCCAGCGCCTCGCGCACGCCGGCATCGGCGGTGAGGTTGATCAGCCGCTCGTAGATGATCTTGGCGCGTGCCTCGGCAGCGATGTTGGAGCGCAGGTCGGCGGTCGGTTCGCCGATGGAGTCGATGTAGCCGGCGCTCCACAGCTGCCCGCCGGAATTGGTCAGCGCCGGGCCGCCGCCATACAGTACCTGGGTCACGTGCGAGTCGTTGCCGGCGCCCTGCAGCTGGCGGAAGGCCTGTGCCTGCTCCTCGGCGCCCTCGGCGAGCTTGCCCTTGGCGCCCTTGTTGAGCATGCCCACGATGGTGCCGATCACCTCCAGGTGGCTGAGCTCCTCGGTGGCGATGTCCAGCAGCATGTCCTTGCGGCCCGGGTCGTCCTCGGCCAGCGCCTGGGTGAAGTAGCGCATCGCCGCGGCGAGTTCGCCCTGCGGGCCGCCGAACTGTTCGAGCATGAGGTTGGCCAGCGCCGGATTGCATTCGGCGACGCGCACCGTGTACTGCAGGCGTTTGTTGTGGGCGATCATCGAAAGCTCCTCGTGTCGTCTGCGGAGGGAGACGACCGGCACGGGGCACCGGCCGCAGGGTGTCCGGAGGGGGCAAGAACCGTGCCCCGGCTGGCGGCGCGGTTTGCGGGTGTTCGCAGGCGCCGGAGGCCGCAAGATTTGCTCGCGGCTGCAACAATTGCAGGGTGCAGGCGCTTGGCTCCTTCTCCTCTGGAGGAGAGGGAGCAAGGCGGAATCAGTCGGCCGGCACGCAGCGTTCGCGCGCCCAGTCGCGCAGGGCCTGCACCTGCTCGCGCATCAGCACCGACAGTGGCCGGGTCTGCTCCAGCGCATGGCGCAGCGCGGCCTGGTCCGGCGGCGTGCCGTTGCCGGCGGTGTCGTACAGCGCGCTGACGATGGCCTGCTCGATCTCGGCGCCGGAATAGCCGTCGCTGGCGGCGGCGAGCGCGGGCAGGTCGAAGCCGGCGGGGTCGAGGCTGCGGCGCTTCAGGTGCAGCCCGAATACCGCCACGCGCGCCTCGGCCGAAGGCAGGTCGACGAAGAAGATTTCGTCGAAGCGGCCCTTGCGCAACAGCTCGGCGGGCAGCTGGTCGACCGCATTGGCGGTGGCGACCACGAACACCTTGGCCTTGCGCTCGGCCATCCAGGTCAGCAGATATCCGAGCACGCGACGCGAGACGCCGCCATCCTCGCTGCCGCCGCTGGCCAGGCCCTTCTCGATCTCGTCGATCCACAGCACGCAGGGCGCGAGCAGCTCCACGCTGGCCAGCGCCTCGCGCAGGTTCTTCTCCGTCTCGCCCTGGTACTTGTCGTACAGCGTGCCGAAATCCAGCCGCACCAGCGGCACGCCGAAGCCGCCGGCGGTGGCCTTGGCGGCCAGGCTCTTGCCGCAGCCCTGCACGCCCAGCAGCAGCACGCCCTTCGGGGGATCGAGCGCCGGCTGCGGATCGAGGAACACCGCGCGCCGCCGCTCGATCCAGGCGTTGAGCCGCGCCACGCCGGCGACGTCGGCGAAGCCCGCGGTGGCGTATTCGTAATGCAGCAGGCCCGAGCGGTTGAGCAGCTCGAACTTCGCCCGCATCAGCTCGGGCAGGTCGCCCGCGCCCAGCGCGCCGTCGTTGTAGATCAGCTTGCGCACGATGCGCCGCGCATCCGGGCCGGACAGGCCCACCAGGTTGCGCACCAGCGTGCGCGCCGCCTCGCCGTCGACCGGCAGCGCACGGCCGTGCTCGCGCTGCCATGCGGCCGCCTCGCCGCGCAGGATGCCGGCCAGTTCCTTCAGGTCGGGCAGCGCCAGCGGCACGCGCGTGGCCAGCGCTTCCAGTTCCACGGGCAGCTCGACCTTCGCGCCGACCAGCACGACGGTGTGCGCCGCGCTCTTCTGCCGCTGCACGATCTCGCGCAGCTGGCGCAGGCTCATGGCGTAGCGCAGGAACGGGTGGAAGTCGAACAGCAGGTAGATGCCGCGCTCGTCGGCGGCGCGGATCGCCTCGAGCGTGGCGCCGGCGTCCGGTGCCACGATGTTGCCCGGCTGGGCGAAATCCAGCCGCGCGAGGCCGTCGGTCAGCGTCCAGCGCCACAACGGGCGCAGCGCCTGCGCGAGCACGTGCCGGAAGCACTCGATCACGCGTTGCTCGTCCACCGTCTCGATCACCACCAGCGGCGTGGCCGCGCGGACCAGCGTGGCGAGGTCGTCCAGTTCGCTCATGCATCCCCCTTGAAGGCGCGTACGGTAGCAGGGACGGGCAGGGCGGTTGGCCTTCCGGATTTCGGCGAAGGTCGACCGTACGCCCGACATCCGACCAACCCCATCCGTTCCCACTTCACGCCGACAGCGCTACGCTGCCCGTTCCGCCGCAAGGAGAAGCCTCATGCGCGTGCTGCTCGTGATGTTGCTGGTCCTGTTCGCCTTGCCCAGCCGTGCCGCGCCAGCGCTGGACAGGCTGAGCCTGCCCAAGGGCTTCCACATCGCGGTGTATTCGGGCCAGGTGCCGCAGGCGCGCGAGCTGGCGCTGGGCGCCAAGGGCACGGTGTTCGTCGGCTCGATGGATGCGGGCAAGGTCTACGCGCTCACCGACACCAACCACGACGGCCGCGCCGACAAGGTGCGCGTCGTTGCCAGCGGCCTGCAGCTGCCGGTGGGCGTGGCCTTCCATCACGGCGACCTGTACGTCTCGGCGGTCAGCCGCATCGTGGTGCTGCGGGACATCGAAAACCACCTGGACGATCCGCCCAAGCCGCAGGTGGTCTACGACAAGTTTCCCACCGAGACCGCGCACGGCTGGAAGTTCATCGCGTTCGGACCGGACGGCAAGCTGTACGTACCGATCGGCGCGCCGTGCAACCTCTGCGACAAGGGCAAGGCCTACGCCAAGCTGACCCGCATGAATCCCGACGGCACCGGGCTGGAGGACGTCGCCTACGGCATCCGCAACAGCGTCGGCTTCGACTGGCAGCCCGCCACCGGCAAGCTGTGGTTCACCGACAACGGCCGCGACATGCTCGGCGACGACGTACCCAGCGACGAGCTCGACCGCGTGGACCGCATGGGTGAGCACTTCGGCTACCCGTACTGCCACCAGGGCGACATCCTGGACCCCGAGTTCGGCAAGGGCCACAGCTGCAGGGACTACGTGCCGCCGGTGCTCAAGCTCGGCGCGCACGTGGCCTCGCTGGGCATGCGCTTCTATACCGGCAAGCAGTTCCCGGCGTCGTACCACGGCGCCATCTTCGTGGCCGAGCACGGCTCGTGGAACCGCACGAAGAAGTCCGGCTACCGCGTGATGGCCGTGCGCCTGGACGGCGACAAGGTGACCGCCTACGAACCGTTCGTGACCGGCTTCGAGCAGGACGAGCAGGCCTGGGGCCGGCCGGTCGACGTGCAGCCGTTGCCGGACGGCAGCCTGCTGGTGAGCGACGACCTGGCAGGGGCGGTGTATCGGGTGACCTACGGGGGCGCGGAGCACTAGCGCTCCCGCTCTCCCGGATGAGGGGGCTGCTTGGGTTTTCGCCAATCAACCGCGAGGAGGATTCCATGCAACTGCGCAGCAACGACTTTGCGGACGGCCAGCCGATCCCGCCCCGGTGCGCCTTCGGCAAGCCGGGCGAGCCGATCGCCCTGTCCGACAACCTGAGCCCGCACCTGGCCTGGCGCGATGCGCCGCCGGAGACGCGCTCGTTCGTGCTCACCTGCATCGACGTCGATGCGCCCAGCCGCGGCGACGACGTCAACAAGGAAGGCCGCACGGTCAGCGCCGACCTGCCGCGGGCGGAGTTCGTGCACTGGCTGATGGCCGACATCCCGGCCGAGTGCGGCGAACTGGGCGAGGGTTCGTGCAGCAATGGCGTCACCCCGCATGGCAAGCGCGCGCCGTCCGGCCCGCCGGGCAGCGTGCAGGGCGAGAACGACTACGGCGGCTGGTTCGCCTCCGATCCCGACATGGCCGGCACCTATCTCGGCTACGACGGTCCGTGTCCGCCCTGGAACGATGCGCGCGCGCACCGCTACCGCTTCGAGCTGCACGCGCTGGACGTGGCCGGGCTGGGCCTGGCCGCCGGCTTCGGCCTCGACCAGCTGCATGCGGCGATGGCCGGGCACGTGCTGGCCAGCGTCGGGTTGACCGGTACCTATGCGATCAATCCGCACGCGGCGTGAACGGGAAGGACGCACTGGCACGCGCCCCTTCACGTGCAGATGGCAGCCCCTGTGGATGAATGAAAACGTCTGGCCTTGCAGGCCGGCCCACCAGGGAATCCGCTCCCACCCATGAGGAAGCCGCCATGCTGCACTACGCCATCGTCTTTCTGGTCATCGCCATCATCGCTGCCATCCTCGGTTTCGGCGGCATCGCGGGCGCGGCCGCCGGCATCGCGAAGATCCTGTTCATCATTTTCCTGATTCTGGCGATCATCGCCTTCTTCCGCCGCGCCAGTTGAGCCGGCGGCGCCGCCACCCTTCAACGGGAGAATGCCATGCCCAATCCGATCCAGAGTCCCTCCACTCCGCGCGACCCCGGCCACAATCCGGCCGTGGCCGACCCGGGAATGAGCGATCCGCTGTCCACGGACACGCCTGTGGCGCACAGCCGCATCGACCAGAGCGCGGAACGGGTCAAGCAGGCCACCTCTGAAGCGGTGGCGCGGACCAAGGACGCGGTCAACCACACCGCCGACAAGGTCGAGGCCGGCATGCACCACGCGACCGACAAGGCCGCCAGCGCCGCGCACCGGGCCAACGACAAGGCGGCCGACCTGGCCGACCGCGGCCGCGAACTGCGCGACGACACGATGGACAAGGCCGAGGCCTGGATGGCGCAGGCGCGCGCCTACGTGCGCGAGAAACCGATGCAGTCGATCGCCATTGCGGTGGGCGCCGGCTGGCTGCTGGGGCGTATCCTGCGCCGCTGATCCTTCCGCTCACGGGTGCCAGGGATGCCTGAGGCCGAACAAGTCGACCCCGAGGGTGCCGCCGAGGCGCCGCACACCGGGGTGCTCGCCGAGCTCGGCCAGCTCGGCCAGGCGATCAAGCAGCTGTTCGGTGCGCAGCTGGAACTGCTGTCGGCCGAGCTGGGCCTGGCGCGCAGCGCCATCTCGTGGATGTTGCTGGCCGGCCTGGCCGCCACCATCGCCGGCGTCGGCCTGGGCCTGACCCTGCTTGCGCTGGTCGGCGTGCTGCTGGCCAAGTGGTTCGCCTCCTGGGTCTGGGCGCTGATGGCGCTGGCCGTGTTGCAGCTGGTGTTCATGCTGGCAGCCATCGTGTTCTTCCGCCGCTGCATGCACTGGATGAGCCTGCCCGCCACACGCAACGAGTGGAGTGCGATGATGCGCCAGACACGGGCGCGGGCCCGGCGCCAGGTGGACGGGGAGGACGCGGCATGAGCATGTTCGGCCAGCACGCGCGGGTACGCGCGGCGCAGCAGCGCATGAGCGAGGCGCGCCAGGCCGTCGCTGCGCCGGCCTCATCCCTGCTGGCGCGCGGCGAGCGGCATCCCCTCATCGTGCTCGGCGTCGCTGCCGGCGCGGGCTTCGTCATGGGGCGCATGAACGTCCATCCGCTGCGCCTTCCCGGCATGGGCGCACTGGTCGGCGGCGTGATGAGCGAACTGACCGCGCTGGGCGCCCGCTTCCTGGCGCACGCCACCGCCGAGGACGCATGAACCTGCCTGATCCTGCCGCCACGCCGGCCGCGGCCGACGTGGCACCC
>NZ_JABFWW010000305.1 GCF_013362045.1 Frateuria sp.
CTTCCGATCTAGGCCCGTCAGCGCCGCGATGCGCCTGACCACCTGCCGATGCACCGGATGACGCAGCTGCGCGTAATTGACCAGGCGCGAGCGGTGCCCGGCCAGGGCGTCGGCGGCGCAATCGGCAAACACGTAGGCGTCCTCTATCCCCAGGTTCATGCCGCGTGCGCCCAATGGCGAGTGGATGTGCGCCGCGTCGCCGCCGAGCAGCACGCGGCCGACGCCGGCGCGCTCGGCCACTCGGTGCGCGATGTGGAAGTGCGATTGCCACTGCACCTCGCCGCACACGGTGCCGGCCGGCAGCGCCGACAGCGGCGCGTTGCCGTTGCCTATCACGCGCCAGAGATCCCCATGCAAGCGCAGCACGAACAGGAAGCCGTCGGGCAGCAACATCAGGTGCACGCGCTCCGGATCGAGCGGCGTGGCGAGGCGCAGATCCCACAGCAGCCAGGGCTCGGGCAGCTCGTCTCCGGGGAAGGCAAGGCCCAACGCCTGGCGCACGGTGCTGTGCGCGCCATCGGCACCGAACAGCACCGGCGCCTGCGTGCGCTCGACGCTGCCGTCCGCGTGCACCAGGCTCACCTCGACGGCGTCCTCGGCCTGGTTAAGCGCATCGAGCCTCACGCCACGCTGCACCGTCACCCCCTGCGCCGCCAGCGCTTCGGCCAGCAGGGCCTCGGTACGCGACTGGGCCAGGGCGAGCATCGAGTGGTCGGTGTCCAGCAGCGGCGAGAGCGGCACCGCCAGCTCGTCCTGCCCCGGCCGGTGCAGGCTGGCGCCGCGGATGGCCCAGCCTTCGGCAAGCATGCGTGCGGTGACGCCCGTGTCCTCCAACAGGTCTTGCGTGCGTGGATTGACGGCCAGCGCCTTGGAGGTGCGGCTGGGGACAGGCGCCTTGTCGACGATGCGCACCGCCACGCCGCGCCTGGCCAGCAGCAGGGCGGCGGCCAGCCCGGTGGGGCCGGCGCCGGCGATCAACACGGGCAAGGCGTTCGCGGGCATGCCGGAGGGTCAGCAAGGAGACCGAGCGAGCCTGCCAGCAGGGGCGGCAACCGGTTGTGAGGATGGGCAGGCGCCGCGGTCGGATAGGCCTCGTCGCCGATCACACTGGCTGCGCCCGCTCGCGGCCGCAGCACCTGGCCGATCGGCGCGGCGCGGCCCACGTAGTCGCCCTGGATCCAGTCGACGTGCAGGCGGCGCAGCAGGTCGGCGGTGGCCGCGTCCTCCACGAATTCGGCCGCGGTCTGCGCACCGAAGGCACGCGCCACGCGCACCGAGGCGCGCACCAGCTCCAGGTCGCGCGGCGAGCGGCGCATGTCGCGCACGAAGCTGCCATCGATCTTGATCAGGTCCGCCGGGATCTGCTTGAGCCGCTCGAAGGACTGGTAGCCCATGCCGAAGTCGTCGATGGCGAGGTGGCAACCGCGTTCGCGCAGCTGCGCGAACAGCCGCGCCGATTCGTGGGCATAGGTGATCGCGGCGGTTTCGGTGACCTCGAAGCACAGCTGGTTCGCCGGCAGCGGAAAGCCCTCGACCAGCGCCAGCAGCTCGCGCGCGAATTCGCGCGAGGCCAGCGATTGGCCAGCGATATTGACGCTGAAATAGCCGATCGCCGGCAGGCGCGCGCGCTGCTGGGTCATCCACCGGCCTAGCCGGCGCAGCATGGCCAGGTCCAGCTCGGCCATGCGGCCATCTGCCTGCAGCTCGGGCAGGAACTGGCCGGGCATCAGCAGGCGGCCGCCGTCATCGCGCAGGCGGCAGAGCACTTCGCCGCTGAGCTTGTCGGACAGGCCCGCGCCCAGCGGCGCGATCGGCTGGAACCACAGCTCCACTTCACCGGCACGGATGCGCGAGAACACCACGCTGGAGAGCGACAGGCTGCGTTGCCGCGACGCCCAGGCATCACCCTCGCCATGGCCGTCACCCGCGGCCGCCCCCTGCCCGGCGCGCAACCCATGCATCTCGCCACGCTGCTTGGCCTCGATGGCGGCCTGCGAGGCGCATTGCAGACGTTCGTCCAGGCCGTCGCCCGCGGCGACCACACCAAGGTAGGCCAGCACGCGCACGCGCTGGCCGGCCCAGGTGAAGTCGGCCTGGTGCAGGCGCTCCAATGCCTGGTCCCAGTCTTCCGCGCCCGCTGGACGGGCACTGGCGAGGACCAGTTGGCCGGTGCCGATGCAATAGACCTCGGCCACGCCGCGCAGGCGCGCGGCGACCCAGCGCATCAGCGCCGCCTGCGCGATAAGGCCCAGGCAGGCGACGATCTTGTCGGTACGGTCCAGCAGCAGGAAGCCCAGTGCGGGCGGCTCGGCTGCGCAACGTCGGCGCAGCGCGGCAAGATTGGGCAGGCCGGTGAAGGGGTCGGTCAGGCTGTCGCGCTCGTGCTGGACGGAGGCCGCATCGCGCTCCTTGCCGTAGAGCATGAGCATGACCACCAGCAACTGCAGCATCGCGCACTCCAGCACGGTGCGCAGCAGGCTGGGAAAATCCGGCAGGTGCACCGTCTCGCTGGCGTGGCGCGCCAGCCCGGCGGCGAACAGCAACTGCGCCAGCGTCAGCAGCGGCATGCTCCAGCGCAGGCGCAGGTGCAATGCCGCCCAGACCAGCGCGGCGGCGACCAGCAGGCGGTTGTCCAGCAGGATCGCCAGCGGCAGGTCTGGATGCCGGCCCAGGCGCGGCACCCACTGCAGCAGGCCCACCGGCAGCATCACGCCCACCGCCAGCAGCCGCCACGGGACGCAGCGCCACCAGGCCGCGCGGCCGTTGCCGTGGGT
Organism: Frateuria sp.; assembly: GCF_013362045.1. Taxonomy (GTDB): domain Bacteria; phylum Pseudomonadota; class Gammaproteobacteria; order Xanthomonadales; family Rhodanobacteraceae; genus Frateuria_A. The sequence continues at coordinate 2,775 of NZ_JABFWW010000305.1, forward strand.
AACCAGCACCACCATGGGCAGGGTCAGCACGAGCACGCCGAACAGCTTGGCGAACAGCACTTGTATCTGGTCGTTCGCGAGCCCGCGCCAGTCCGGCAGCGGCCGCACCAGGGCCAATTCGAGCAGCAGGTTGGTGGCGGTCAGCGCCAGCGGCAGCAGCACCAGCCCGTAGAGCACGAAGCCGGACACGTCCGCCACGCCGAAGGGCACGCCGGCGCGCGGCCAGCCCATCTGTCGCGCAGCCAGCCGCAGCAGGCCATAGGTCGCCAGCGCTGCGTACACGCCGAACAGAAGGGTGACCGGCGGCGCATGCGTCGTCCATATCAACGCCAGCCACATGCCCGCCTTGGCCAGCACGCCCAGGCGCAGCGGCAGGCGGTCGCGGTAGAGCATCGCCAGCGCCAGCATGTAGCCGAAATGCAGGTGCACCAGCGAGGCATCCACCTGGATGCCGAAGAAGCCGGCACGGTAGGGAACGTGGACCCAGTAAAGCAACGCGCACGGCGACGCGAGCAGCACGCTGCGCGCCCAACGCGTTCCCCGCTTGCCCATGCGTCCCCCTGCCAGCCCCGACGTGCGGCGGCGGCCGTCGCTGCGGGCGGCCGCCGTCTGCCGCCCGCGAAGACCGGGGCGGTTCTACGCCTTATCGGTTGTACGGCAAAAAAATGTAACGGCCGTCACGATATTCGCCAGCGGCCCGGCTCAGGGCAGCGGGGCGTCCGGATGGCGCAGCCGCCAGGCGGCCAGTGCCGCGCGGTAACGTTCCAGCGCCTCGTCGTAGCGGTCGAGCACGCAATGAGCGCAGCCTTCGCCGCAACAGTCGGCCGGATCGGGCTCGACGGGGCGGATGGGCGGCGGATCGTCCGGGAACGGCGTCTGCATGCCGGCGATGGTACGGCCAGCCCTCACGCCAAGGACACCCGCAGGCGACGCCCTGCCCACCCGCGCTCCACAACGATGACGCCGGGCCCCGCACCCGACCGCGAGGAACGCCATGAAGACCCGCCACGTGCTGAGCACCCCCAACCTGGAAACCGCCAAGGCGGTGATGCAGGCCGCCCGCGCCGCCGGCATACCGGAGCAGGACGTCTCGCTGGTCGCCCGCTCCGACATCGAGCTGGAAGCGGCGCCCGAACAGCACAAGGAAGCCGGCGGCGATTTCTATCCGGCCGCCCTGCGCGGCGTGATCGGCGGCGGCGCCACCGGCCTGCTGGCCGGCCTGGTGGCGGTGGCGATCCCGCCCATCGGCATCACCCTGGCCGGCGTGGCCGGGCTGACCATCGCCGGCGCGCTCACCGGCGGCTGGACCAGCGCCATGGTCGGCGCCTCGGTGCCCGATCCGGTGCGGCGCAAGTTCGAGGGCGAGATCGAGGCCGGCCGCATCCTGGTCGTACTCGATGCCGATCAGGACCTGCTCGCGCGTGCCGAGCCGGCGCTCGTGCGCGCCGGCGCCACGCCGCTGCCGTTCGACCGGCCCACCGCACTGACATGAGTCCCGCCGGCATGAGCGCGAGGCAACCTGCACACCGGCCTTGCACGCCTCTTTCATGATCCACCGACACCGTGTTCAACCGGGCGCGAGGAACATCCCTGGCGTTCCCGCCCCATCGCCGCCCGGAGTATCCATGGACCTCGACCGCCTGATGACCCGCAATCCCAAGTTCTGCCTGGCCACCTCGCCGCTGGAGGAAGTGGCCCGCGCGATGCGCGACGAAGACGTCGGCGAGATCCCCGTGGTCGACCTGGACCGCCATCCGATCGGCGTGATCACCGATCGCGACATCGTGGTGCGCACGCTGGCCGCCGGTCGCAATCCCGTGGGCGTGCGCGTGCAGGACTGCATGACGGCGCCGCCGATCACGATCCAGGAAGACGCCACCGTCGAGGATTGCGCCCGGCTGATGCAGCGCCAGCAGGTGCGGCGCATCCCGGTGGTCGATGCCAAGGGCGCACTGTGCGGCATCGTCGCACTGGCCGACCTGGAGCGCTCCGACGCGCGTTCGCTGCAGAACGACGTCACCCGTAGCGTGTCCCAGCCGCACTGACCCATAACCCGAAGGAGACTGCCATGAAGATCCGCCTGCTGTGCTGGAGCCTGCTGCTGGCTTCCTCGTTCGCACTCACCGCCTGCAACCATCCCAATGAAGAGAACGCCGCGCCGGGCGCGGCGGCTCCGGCGACGGCGCCCACCGCACCGCCTCCGGCCAGCACCGCGCCGATGCCGCCGGCCAGCATGCCGCCCTCCTCGGCCACGGCAATGCCGCCGCCTTCCTCGACGGCTGCGATGCCGCCCCCGGCCTCGACGACGCACTGACGCGGCTGCACAACGCACCCGCGGACAAGGCACGGACGCACGCCGGCCAGGGATGGCCACGGCATGGGAAACCACCCGAGCCTGGCCCGCGCCGGGCTCGCTTGCGTGACGGCGTCCCTGCCGAAGGTCACGCCCTCCGCGCCATGCAGCAGGCGCACAATCGCAGCCCCACCCCCGTAGGAGCCTGACATGCGCACGCTCGTCCTTGCCGCGATGATCGCCCTCGCTTTGCCTACCGCCCACGCCGCGCCCGCCGCGCAGGCCACCACGCACCGGACCCAGCCGCCCTACCTCACCGCAGCGATCGACGATCCCGCGCGCCAGGCCGACCGCGCCGACGATGCACGACGCAAGATCGCGCAGGTGATGGCCTTCGCCCAGGTCAAGCCCGGCGACAAGGTGCTGGAACTGATTCCCGGCAGCGGCTACTTCACTCGCGTGTTCAGCGGCGTGGTCGGCCCCAAGGGACACGTCTACGCGCTGTGGCCGAACGAGTACGCCGCCGAGTCGCAGACCGACGTGGCCAACCTGCGCAAGCTCGCCGGCGAACCGCACTACGCCAACGTCAGCGTGCTCACCCAGCCCGCCGCGCAACTGGATGCGCCCGAATCGGTGGACGTGGTGTTCACCTCGCAGAACTACCACGACTATCCGGACAAGTTCATGGGCCATGTCGATCCGGTCGTGCTGGACAGGCAGGTCTTCAAGGTACTCAAGCCCGGCGGCGTGTTCGTGGTGATCGACCACGTGGCGCCGGCCGGCTCGGGCATGCGCGACACCGACACGCTGCACCGCATCGACCCGGCCATCGTCAGGCAGCAGGCCGAATCGGCCGGCTTCGTGTTCGACGGCCAGAGCGATGCGCTGCGCAACAGCGCCGACCCGCACACGATCAAGGTGTTCGACAAGTCGATACGCGGGCATACCGACCAGTTCATGTACCGGTTCCGCAAGCCGGCCAAGTGAGCCTTGCGCCACCCGAACCGTTCGCCCCGAGCGAAGCGAAGTCGAGGGGTCCTCGACTTCGGAGCTGTGCGCCCTACGCTCGGGGTGAACGGGTAGTTTCATTCGGGGCGAGCGGTTGACGTGATGGCAGTCGCCCGCATCGGCTGCGCCGGCTGGTCGATCCCGAAGGCGCATGCCGCTGCCTTCCCCACCGGAGGCAGCACGCTGGAGCGCTACGCGCAGGTGTTCGACTGCGTGGAAATCAACTCCAGCTTCTACCGGCCGCACCGCCCGACGGCCTGGCGCCGCTGGGCGGACAGCGTGCCGGCGGACTTCCGCTTCGCCGCCAAGATGCCCAGGGCGATCAGCCACGAATGCCGCCTGCGCGCCTGCGACGGGCCGATGGCTGCGTTCCTGGACCAGGTCGGTGGGCTCGGTGACAAGCTCGGCTGGCTGTTGCTGCAGTTGCCGCCGAGCCTCGGCTTCGACGCATCGGTTGCCCTGCCCTTTTTCGAGCGCCTGCGCGAAAGGCACGGCGGCCCCCTGGCGTGCGAGCCCAGGCATCCGTCCTGGTTCCGCGGCGAGGTGGACCGGGCGCTGCGCCAGCTGGGCGTGGCGCGCGTGGCCGCCGATCCGGCCCGCGAGCCGCGCGCGGCCGTTCCCGGCGGCGATCGCAAGCGTATCTACCTGCGCCTGCATGGTTCGCCGCGGATGTACTACGACGCCTATG
>NZ_JABFWW010000111.1 GCF_013362045.1 Frateuria sp.
GTGCCGAACCGGGCGTCATGCTTGGTGCCGCCCCCGGCGCTGTGGGTGGTCGCCGCGGCCGCTGGCGCACTCGCGGCGACAGCGCCGGCATCGGCCGCCTTGGCTTCCGTGCGGCGGGCAAGCATCTCGGCGGCCGACTCGCGGTTGACCGCCGTGTCGTACTTGCCGCCGACGGGCGAGCGGCGGCGGACCTCCTCGCGCTCGGCGTCACTGATCGCGCCGATGCGGCAGCGTGGCGTCGCCACCAGCACGCGATCGACCGGGCTGGGCACGCCGCCCTCGCGCAGGGTCGAGGCCAGCGCCTCGCCCACGCCGAGCTGGCCGATCGCCGCGGCCACGTCGAGCTTGGGGTTGGGCGCGAAGGTCTCGGCGGCCGCGCGCACGGCCTTCTGGTCGCGCGGGGTGAAGGCGCGCAGCGCATGCTGGATGCGGTTGCCGAGCTGGCCGAGGATCTCGTCGGGGACGTCGTCGGGATTCTGCGAGCAGAAGTACACGCCCACGCCCTTGGAGCGGATCAGCCGCACCACCTGCTCCACGCGCTGGCGCAGCGCGGGCGGGCAGTCGTCGAACAGCAGGTGCGCCTCGTCGAAGAAGAACACCAGCTTGGGCTTGTCCAGGTCGCCCACTTCCGGCAACTGCTCGAACAGCTCCGACAGCAGCCACAGCAGGAAGGTGGCGTAGAGCTTGGGCTTGAGGACCAGCTGGTCGGCGGCGAGCACGTTGATCACGCCGTGGCCGCTCATGTCCTGGCGCAGCAGGTCGGCAAGCTCCAGCGCCGGCTCGCCGAAGAAGCCCTCGCCGCCGGCCTGCTCCAGCGCCAGCAGCGAACGCTGGATCGCCGCGATGCTGGTCTTGCCGATCAGGCCGTAGTGAGTGGAGATGTCCTTGGCGCTGTCCGCCGCGAAGGTGAGCAGCGCGCGCAGGTCGGCCAGGTCCAGCAGCAGCCAGCCGTTGTCGTCGGCCACCTTGAAGACGATCTCCAGCACGCCCTGCTGGATGTCGTTGAGTTCGAGCACGCGGCCGAGCAGGGTCGGGCCCATCTCGCTCACGGTGGCGCGCAGCGGATGGCCGCGCTTGCCGTAGAGGTCCCAGAAGATCACCGGATTGGCCTGCGGCTGCCAGTCGGCGAGTCGGAGTTTCGCCAGTCGCGCCTTGATCTTGTCGCCGGGCTCGCTTGCCGGCAGGGCGAGGCCGGCCAGGTCGCCTTTCACGTCGGCCAGCACGCAGGGCACGCCCAGCCGCGAGAAGCCTTCGGCCAGCACCATCAGCGAGACGGACTTGCCGGTGCCGGTGGCGCCGGCGACCATGCCGTGGCGGTTGCCGTAGTGGGCTTCGAGGCTCACTTCAGCGGTGTCGTTGCGGCCGATCAGGATGTCGGACATGAATGCGCTCCGTGCCGGGAAGTTTGGATTGTAGCCACGCGCAAGGCATTGCCGTTCGCTCGTGCGCAGGGTGCGCGACGGCTTTGGCATCGAGGCTGCATGCGCTATGGTGGATGTGTCCCCGCCGTCAAGTTTTCGTCATGCCGTTGTCTACTCTTGCCCTTCGCTTCCGCCTCGCATTGCTGGCTGCCGGACTGGTCATTCTGGCGGCCTGCGCCACTGCGAACAGTCGCGCGCCGGTGGCGATCAACACGCTCTATGCGCAGCTCGACCAGGCCAGCAAGGGCTACGAGATGGCTTTGCAGCAGGCGCGCGAAGGCAACGAACAGGCCTCGGAACAAAGCCTCAAGGCGTCGCTGGACAGTCTCAAGCAGGCCGCCGCGCGCTGCGGCAACACGCCGGGCTGCGATCCGCAGCGCTTCTTCTCGGTGTTCGACCGCTTGCTGCGCATGAAGGACGGCAGCTTCTTCGCGGGCGCCGACCTGGACGCCGTCGGCGAGGAAGCCCCCAATGAGGCGGGCGCCACGACGCCGGGCGGCGCCGCGGCCCTGCCGCAGGCCCAGCGCAGCGTGACGCTGCTGCGCGGGCAGAAGCTGTCCGAACTGATCGCGATGAACGGCCCGGTCAAGGCCGCGCTGGAGATGTGGCTGACCCAGTGGCGCTCGAACCTCGTCGATACCTGGATCAACTACCAGTACATGCGCTACGAGATGTGGCCGCAGTACCAGAAGGCCGACCTGCCCGAGGCGCTGCTGTTCGGCATCATGGCCAAGGAGTCCGGCGGCAAGGTGCACGCGGTGTCGCGCTCCGGCGCGGCCGGGCCGTTGCAGTTCATGTACGCCACCGGCCTGCGCTTCGGCCTCAACAGCGACGGCGGTTTCGATACGCGCTTCGATCCCGCGCAGTCGGCACGCGCCAACGCTGCCTACATGGACGAGCAATTGCGCGTGTTCAACAACAACCTGGAACTGGCGCTGGCGGCCTACAACGGCGGCGAAGGGCGCATGCGGCGGATGATCGACGGCGACACCAGCGTCAGCTTCTACGACCCGAAGATCTACGGCCAGCTGTCGGAGGAAACCCGCGGCTACGTTCCCGCGGTGCTGGCGGCGGCCTGGCTTTTCCTGCATCCGGACAGCTACAACCTGCATTTCCCCAGGATCGACGGAGCGCCGGGGCACATCACGCTCAAGCGGCCCGCTTCACTGTCGGAGCTGACCATCTGCCTGGGCTCGGCCCAGGGCATGGACGAGGGCTGGTTCCGTACCCTGCGCAACCTCAATCCGCGGTTGGATCCCCAGGTGGCGCAGCCGGCCGGCAGCGACCTGCAGGTGCCCCGGCAACTGGAGGCGGCCTACGCCTCGCGATGCGTCGACGGGCCGTGGCCGATCCTGGCCAGCGACCTGCATTCGGCGGTCGTGCCGCAGGTGGCCAAGGCCGACCCGCCGCCGCCCAGCCGCACGGCGCGCCCGCGCTCGCGCTATGTCGTGCGCCATGGCGACACCCTGGCCGGCATCGTGCGCAGGCTCGGCTGCTCGGACGTGGGCGAGGTGTCGGACCTCAACGACCTCAAGCACCATCGGATCAAGGCAGGACAGGTGCTGCAGCTGCCATCCTGCCGCTGAGGACAGGGCCCGATCCGTCGCGCTCCTCCAGGCCGCTCAGGCGGCGGCGCTGGACTGCACCCAGCTGTCGCCCGAATGCTCGCTCTCGCGCACAGCGCCATGGCCGTGCAGTTCCTTCAGTTCGCGCACCACGCGCAGCAGCTGGCGATGGTGCGCGCGCACGAAGGGATAAGGAGAATCCTTGGTTTCGTGGTAGGCCACCGCCAGCCACAGCGCGATGCCGCGCAGGGCGATTTCCGGGTTGTCCGACACGGCGCGGGCGTAGCCCGTGCCGGTGCCGCGGCCCCAGGGCAGGTAGCGGTCCTGCGGGGGCGTGCCATAGAGGTGCGGATACTCGCTGCGCGCCGCCTGGCCGATCTCCCGCAGGGCGAGCAGGCTCAGCCGGGCGCGGGCGGTGGCGGGCAACGCCTCCAGGCTCTTGCCGATGCGGCGGAACTGCCGGTCCAGCTGCCAGCCGCGCACGAACGCGATAAAGAGAATGATCGGTCGCATGGATACTCCCCCGGTTCGTTGACCGGGCTGGAGCATAACCAGGCACATAGCGGCATGACGCCTAAAACGTCACAGAATGACGTATTGCGTCAACCGACCGGGAGCGGCCGCCGGCCCAGCCGCTGTCCCAGCTTCACCGTCTGCTGGGCCTGGAGTTCGTCCAGTTCGATCATGCCGGGCGGCAGCAGGAGGATCACCGTCGACCCCATGTTGAAGCGCGCCATCTCGCCGAAGCGGGCCAGCGTGATGCCTTGGCCGGCGAAGGATTTGCGCCGGATCGAGGCGGCGTAGGGCGGAATCACCAGGCCGTCCCAGACCGTAGCGACCGAGGACACCAGCACCGCGCCCACCATCACCGCCACGAACGGCCCGTGCGGGCTGTCGAAGTGGCAGACCAGCCGTTCGTTGCGGGCGAACAGCCGCGGGATCGCCTCCACCGCAAAGGGCGCCACGCTGAAGATGCGCCCGGGCACGTGCACCGTCTCGCGCAGCGTACCGCCCAGCGGCATGTGCACGCGGTGGTAGTCCCGCGGCGACAGGTAGATGGTGACGAACTCGCCGTTGCGGTAGGGCGCGGCGGCGGCCTCGTCGCCGAGCAGTTCGGCGGCGGTGTATTCCTGCCCCTTGGCCTGGAAGATCCGCCCGTCCACGATGCGCCCGGCCTGGCTGATCCGTCCGTCTGCCGGCGAGACCAGCGCAGTGGGGTCGGCATCCTCGCGCCGCGCGTTCGGCTTGAGCTTGCGGGTGAAGAAGGCATTGAAGTGCTGGTAGGCGAACGGGTCGCTCTGCGCGGCCTCCGCCATGTCTACCTTGTAGCGGCGCACGATCTGGCCGATCAGGAAGTTCTTCCACGGCCGCCAGGTCCAGCGCGTGGCCCAGTAGACCACGCGCGAGAGCGCGCGATGGGGAAGCAGGTATTGCAGGAGGACGGCGAAAGTCATCCGGCCAGTATAGAACGCCGCCCGTCCGCCTTGAGCAGGCCCGCTACGCTCGGGACGAGCGCTGAGGGATAATCGCCGATCCTCCCCGCCGCGCCGCCAGGAAAGGCCCGTGACCGCCGAACTGTCATCCATCATCGATTTCATCCGCTACGGCGCCAGCCGGTTCTCGGCGGCCGGGCTCACCTTCGGGCACAGCCACGACAACCCGATCGACGAGGCCACGCACCTGGTGCTGGCCAGCCTGCACCTGCCGCCGGACATTCCGCCGGCCTACGGCGCCGGCCGGCTCACCGCGGAAGAGCGCGAGCGCGTGCTCGGGCTGATCGAGCGGCGCGTCGAGGAGCGCTTGCCGGTGGCCTACCTGGTGGGCGAGACCTGGTTCGCCGGCATGAAGTTCAAGAGCGACCGCCGCGCGCTGGTGCCGCGCTCGCCGATCGCCGAGCTGATCGAGTCGGGCTTTGCGCCCTGGCTGGACGGCCGGCACGTCGAGCGCGCGCTGGACCTGTGCACGGGCTCGGGCTGCATCGGCATCGCCATGGCCGAGTATCACCCGCACTGGCAGGTGGACATCGTGGACATCAGCGAGGAGGCGCTTTCGCTGGCGCGCGAGAACATCGCCTTCCAGCATCTGGACGAGCGCGTCGAAGCCATCCGCTCCGACCTGTTCGCTGCCCTGGCCGGCCGCCGCTACGACCTGATCGTCTCCAACCCGCCCTACGTCACCGAGGACGAATACGCCGCGCTGCCCGGCGAGTACAGCCACGAGCCCAAGCTGGGCCTGACCTCCGGCGAGGACGGCCTGGACATCTGCCTGCGCATCCTGGACCAGGCGGCCGACCATTTGACCGAGGACGGCCTGCTGATCGTCGAGGTGGGCGAGAGCGAGCGCGCCCTGGCCGAGCTGCTGCCGGAAGTCCCTTTCGTGTGGATCGAGTTCAAGGTGGGGCCGATGGGCGTGTTCGCGCTGGAGCGACGCGAACTGGTCGAGCACGGCCAGGCCATCCGCGCGGCCGCCACGGCGCGTCGTTGACGCTCGGCACGATCAGGGACGCCATGGAGTTCGGCACGCCGCGCCTGCGGATCGACCGCCTGCTTCCGGGCGATGCGCAGGCGCTGTACGCCTATCGCGGCGATCCCGTCGTTGCGCGCTTCCAGGGCTGGCGACCGGCGGATGCCGATGCGGCGCTGGCGTTCATCGGGCGGCAGCCGGGCGAGCCGTCGATCGGCTGGTTCCAGCGCGCCATCCGCCTGCGCGAAGAAGGCGCGCTGATCGGCGACCTCGGCGTCTGCCTGCCGGCAGAACCGGGCGAATCGGTGGAGTTCGGCATCACCATCGCGCCCGCGCACCAGGGCAAGGGTTACGCACGGGAAGCCCTGCAGGAGATGTTCGGGCACGGCTTCGGCCAGCTGGGCTGGCGTCGGGTGCATGCCTCGGTGGATCCGCGCAACGTCGCCTGCCTCACCCTGCTGCGCGCGCTGGGCATGCGCCAGGAGGCCCATTTTCGCGAGAGCCTGTGGCTGCACGGCGAGTGGGTGGACGACGCGGTCTTTGCCATGCTGGCGCGCGAATGGCAGGCTGCGCAGCCGCTCTAGGGGTTCCGCTGGGCGGTCGGCCGCGGAGCGATCGAATGCTGCGCCCGGCGGAGCTGCCGCCGGATGCGGGGCGAGCGGCTATGCTTCTGCCTATCTGAACCTGGCCGCACCGCATGTCCAGCAACTCCTTCGGCAAGCTCTTTACCGTCACCACCTTCGGCGAAAGCCACGGGCCGGCGATCGGCTGCGTGGTCGACGGCTGCCCGCCCGGCCTCGCGATCGCGCCGGACGAGTTCCGCCACGACCTGGACCGTCGAGCGACCGGCCGCAGCCGGCACACCTCGCAGCGTCACGAGACGGACGAGGTCGAGATCCTCTCCGGCGTCTACGAAGGCCGCTCCACCGGCACGCCGATCGCACTGCTGATCCGCAACACCGACCAGCGCAGCAAGGACTACGGCGAGATCGCGCAGACATTCCGGCCGGGCCACGCCGACTACACCTACTGGCAGAAATACGGCATCCGCGACCCGCGCGGAGGCGGGCGCGCTTCGGCACGCGAGACCACCATGCGCGTGGCCGCGGCGGTGATCGCCAAGAAGTGGCTGGCCGAGCGGCACGGCGTGCGCGTGCGCGGCCATCTGGCGCAACTGGGCGAGGTCGTGCCGCGCGGTTTCGATTGGGCGGCGGTGGAAGCCAACCCGTTCTTCTGGCCGGACGCGGGC
>NZ_JABFWW010000251.1 GCF_013362045.1 Frateuria sp.
TCATCTACAGCGCGTTCGGCGAACCGGACGACAGCCACCATCTGCCCAAGCCCGCCGGTGCGATCGGCTCGGCCGGCTACGTGCCCGGCATCCCGCGGCTGGGCATCCCGGCGCAGCAGCTGAGCGACGCGGGGCTGGGCGTGGCCAACCCGGTCAACGTGCGCCCGGGCGACACCGCCACCTCGCTGCCCGCAGGGCTGGCCACCGCGGCCAGTTGGGACCCGCAGGTGGCCTACGCCGGCGGCGCGATGATCGGCAGCGAGGCCTGGCACAAGGGCTTCAACGTGCTGCTGGCCGGCGGCATGGACCTGCAGCGCGAGCCGCGCAACGGGCGCAACTTCGAGTACGCGGGCGAGGATCCGCTGCTGGCCGGCACGATGGTCGCCGCCGCGGTACGCGGCATCCAGGACCAGCACGTGATCGCCACCGTCAAGCACTACGCGCTCAACGACCAGGAAACCGCGCGCAACAGCATCGACGTGCGCATCGGGGAGAAGGCGATGCGCGAATCCGACCTGCTCGCCTTCGAGCTGGCGATCGAGCAGGGCAAGCCCGGCTCGGTGATGTGTTCCTACAACAAGTTCAACGGCGATTGGGCCTGCGAGAACCGCTTCCTGCTCGACCAGGTGCTCAAGCACGACTGGGCCTACCCCGGCTACGTGATGTCCGACTGGGGCGCGGCGCACAGCGCGGCGAAGGCCGCCAACGCGGGCCTGGACCAGGAGTCGGCCGCGCTGGCGTTCGACAAGGAGGTGTACTTCGACAAGCCACTGAAGCAGGCGCTGGCGGATGGCGAAGTGAGCCAGGCGCGGCTGGACGACATGGTCGGGCGCATCCTGCGCAGCATGTTCGCGGTGGGGCTGATCGACCATCCGCCGCAGCCGGGCCCGGTCGACGAGAAGGCGCACCTGGCCGTGGCGCAGCACGCGCTGGAGGCTGGCGCGGTGCTGCTGCGCAACCAGCGCGGGCTGCTGCCGCTGGCGGGCGACGCGAAGTCCATCGCGGTGATCGGCGGCCACGCGGACAAGGGCGTGATGGCCGGCGGCGGCTCGTCGATGGTGACCCCGCGCGGCGGCAACGCCGTGCCCGGCCTGCAGCCGGCGGCCTGGCCGGGCCCGGTGACGTTCGATCCCTCGGCGCCGCTGGCGGCGATCCGGGCGCTCGCCGGCAATGGCGCGAAGGTGGACTTCGCCAGCGGCGACGACATCGCCGCCGCCGCGGCGCTGGCCAAGCGCGCGCAGGTGGCGGTGGTGTTCGTCACGCAATGGGCGGCCGAATCGTTCGACGCGCCCGACCTCAGGCTGCCGGGCAACCAGGACGCGCTGGTGGACGCGGTGGCCCGGGCCAACCCGCGCACTGTGGTGGTGCTGGAGACCAACAGCCCGGTGGCGATGCCGTGGCTCGATCGCGTCGGCGCCGTGCTGCAGGCCTGGTATCCGGGCAGCGCCGGAGGCGAGGGCATCGCGAACCTGCTGTTCGGCAAGGTCGACCCGTCCGGCCGCTTGCCGATCACCTGGCCACGCGCGCTGGATCAGCTGCCGCGCCCGCAATTGCCGGGCGCCACCGCGGGCACGCACGCGGCAACCAGCGTCGACTACGACATCGAAGGCGCCGATGTCGGCTACCGCTGGTTCCAGCGCACGCACCGCGAGCCGCTGTTCCCGTTCGGCTACGGCCTCTCGTACACCCGCTTCGCCCATGGCGAGCCGGCGGTGGACGTGCGCGACGGCCTGCCGCGCGTGCGCGTGACCGTGCGCAACACCGGCCGGCGCGACGGTGCGGACGTGGCGCAGGTCTACGTGCAGGTGCCCGGTTCGCCGGTGCGGCGCCTGGCCGGCTTCGCCAAGGTGGCGCTGGCGCCAGGGCAGTCGCGCGAGGTGTCGGTCGAACTGGAGCCGCGCCTGCTGGCCGACTTCGACACCGGCACGCGGCACTGGGTGATCCGCGGCGGCCGCTATGCGTTCTACGTCGGCCGCTCGGCGAGCGACCTGTCCGCACCGCGCTACGTGGAGCTGCCGCAGCGGCGCCTGTAGCGCGTTTCACCGGAGACATGCGATGAGCCAGATCCCGCTGGGCCTGTTGCAGCAGTTCGTGCGGGTGGCCCGCCTGGGCAACCTCTCGCGCGCGGCGGCGCAGGCCAACCTCACCGTCAGCGCGCTGAGCCACCAGATCCGCCAGCTGGAGGAGCGCCTGGGCCGGCGCCTGTTCGAACGCGGCCCGCGCGGGGTGACGCTGACGGTCGAAGGCTGCAGCCTGCTCGAGGCGGTGGCCGGGCACTTCGACGGCATCGAGCACGCGCTTTCGCGCTACCGCGAGCGGCGGCACGACTCGCTCACGCTGAGTGCTAGCTCCGGGATCATGTCCAGCTGGCTGGTGCCGCGCCTGCCGCGCCTGGTGGCGACCCATCCGGAGCTGGAGCTCAACCTGCAATCGAGCTCGACGCTGGTCGACTTCGAGCGCGAGCCGGTGGACGTCGCGCTGCGCTACGGCCGCGGCCAGTGGGAGGGCTTGCGCTGCGAGCGGCTGTTCGGCGAATGGCTGGCGCCGGTGGCCACGCCCGAACTGGTCGCGCGCATGGGCGGCGCCGACCCCAACGACCTGCGCGCCTGGCCGCTGCTGGGCGACCCCTCGAACCGCTGGCGCGATTGGTTCGCGCACGTCGGCGGCGAGCTGCCCAGGCGCTACGTGGCGCATTTCGACAGCACCGACGCCCTGCGCCACGCGGCGCTGGAGGGGCTGGGCGTGGCGCTGGGGCGGATGGTCACGTCCAGTTCGCTGATCGAGGCGGGCCGGCTGGTGGTGCTGGGCGAGCGGTTCATGCCGACGGAGGAGGCCTACTGGCTGGTCTATCCACCGCGCTCGCAGGAGCACCGGGGGCTCGGAGTGTTCCGCGAGTGGGTGCTGGCCGAGGCCGAGGGGTATTGCCGCGAATGCCTGGCCTGCGCGCAGCCCGGGCGTCCACCGGAACTTCCGCGGTGCGCGGGCGCGAGTGCACCATCGTCGTTCCCCCTGTTGCCGGAAACAACGTCATGAAATCCCGCGCCGCCGTCGCCTGGGAAGCAGGCAAGCCGCTGTCGATCGAAGAGGTGGAGGTGGCCGGCCCGAAGGCCGGCGAGGTGCTGGTGCGCATCGTCGCCACCGGCGTGTGCCACACCGATGCGTTCACCCTCTCCGGCGCCGACCCGGAAGGCCTGTTCCCGGCGATCCTGGGACACGAGGGCGGCGGCATCGTCGAGGAGGTCGGCCGGGGCGTGACCACGCTGGCGGTGGGCGACCACGTCATCCCCCTGTACACGCCCGAGTGCGGCACCTGCGAATACTGCCGCTCGGGCAAGACCAACCTGTGCCAGCGCATCCGCGCCACCCAGGGCCAGGGCCTGATGCCTGACGGCACCTCGCGCTTCTCCAAAGGCGGCCAAATGATCCGCCACTACATGGGCACCAGCACCTTCAGCCAGTACACGGTGCTGCCCGAAATCGCGGTGGCGAAGATCAACAAGGCCGCGCCGCTGGAGAAGGTCTGCCTGCTCGGCTGCGGCATCACCACCGGCATCGGCGCAGTGCTCAACACAGCCAAGGTGGAGCCGGGCGCCAGCGTGGCGGTGTTCGGGCTGGGCGGTATCGGCCTGTCGGTGGTGCAGGGCGCAGTGATGGCCAGGGCCGGGCGCATCGTGGTGGTCGATTCCAACCCGGCCAAGTTCGAGTTGGCGCGGCTGCTCGGCGCCACCGATTTCGTGAACCCGAAGGATCATCCGGACACGCCCGTCCAGCAGGTGATCGTCGAGCTCACCGACGGCGGCGTGGACTATTCGTTCGAGTGCATCGGCAACGTCGAGGTGATGCGCTCGGCGCTGGAGTGCTGCCACAAGGGCTGGGGCGAGTCGATCATCATCGGCGTGGCCGGCGCCGGGCAGGAGATCCGCACGCGCCCGTTCCAGCTGGTCACCGGGCGCGTGTGGCGCGGTAGCGCCTTCGGCGGCGTGAAGGGCCGCTCGCAGCTGCCCGGCTACGTCGAGCGCTACCTGGCCGGCGAGATCCGCATCGACGAGATGGTCAGCCAGGAGCTGCCGCTGGAACGCATCAACGAGGCGTTCGACGCCATGCACGAAGGGCGCGTGATCCGCTCGGTGATCCGCTACTAGATTCTTCCCTCGTTCGGGGAAGGATCCCGGCGCGAGTGCTCGGCTAGAATGCGCGGCGTTTGCATCACACCTCATCCGCGGCCCTGGGAGATCACGATGAAGATCCTGCTGCTGTCAGCTCTGTGCACCGCCGCCCTGCTGGCTGGCCCGGCCCGGGCGCAGGACCAGCCCGCCGACGCCCTGGTGCCGCCGACCAGCGCCAGTGACTACACCGCCGCCCAGCTGGACCAGGTGATCGCCGGCGACTGGCGGCCGGCCGCGCACCGTGCGCGCGACACCTACCGGCACCCGAAGGCCACGCTGGAATTCTTCGGCGTGCGGCCGGACCAGACGCTGATCGAGATCACGCCCTCCGGCGGCTGGTACGCCGAGATCCTGGCGCCGCTGCTGCGCGACAACGGCCACTATGTCGCGGCCGAGACCAGGCCCGACTCCAATGCCGAGGCGCGCAGCGACGACAGCGCGCTGCGCAAGCTGTTCGCCGCGCGTCCGGCGCAGTTCGACCACGCCGCCATCGTCGCCTTCGATCCCAAGGCGCCGGTGCTCGGCGCGCCGGGCTCGGCCGACCGCGTGCTGACCTTCCGCAACGTGCACAACTGGGCCATGGCAGGCACGGCGCCGGCGATGTTCAAGGCGTTCTTCGCCGTGCTCAAGCCCGGCGGCGTGCTCGGCGTGGTCGACCACCGCGCCGACGAGGGCGCCGCGCTGGAGGAGGTCAAGGACAGCGGCTACCTGCCGGTCGGCTACGTGGTCAAGCTCGCCACCGATGCCGGCTTCGTGCTCGACGGGCAGAGCGAGATCAACGCCAACCCCAAGGACGACCACGACCATCCCAAGGGCGTGTGGACCCTGCCGCCCACGCTGGCGCTGGGCGAACAGGACAAGGCCAAGTACCTGGCGATCGGCGAGTCCGACCGCATGACGCTGCGCTTCGTCAAGCCGGAGGCACCGGCGCACGCGGGCTCCGCGCCGTAGCGGACCGTGCTGGTCGCGCTCAACAAGCCCTACGGCGTGCTGTGCCAGTTCAGCGGCGACGGCAGCCGGCCCACGCTGGCGGACTACGTGCGCGAAAAGGACGTCTATCCGGCTGGGCGGCTGGACCACGACAGCGAGGGCCTGCTGCTGCTCACCGACGAGGGCCCGCTGGCGCACCGGCTGACCGATCCGAAGCACAAGCAGCCCAAGACCTACCTGGTGCAGGTGGACGGTGCGATCACCGATGAAGCACTGGCCGCCTTGCGCCAGGGCGTGATGCTCAACGACGGGCCGACCCTGCCCGCCGGCGCGGAACATGCGGTTGAGCCGCAGTGGCTGTGGCCGCGCGATCCGCCGGTGCGCTTTCGCAAGGCCATTCCCACCAGCTGGCTGACGGTGACCCTGCGCGAGGGACGCAACCGCCAAGTGCGCCGGATGACCGCGGCGGTCGGCTTTCCCACCTTGCGGCTGGTGCGCCTGCGTATCGGGGATTACGCCCTGGACGGCCTCGCTCCGGGCCAGACGTGCCGGCTGCGGTAGGTGCCGCCGGCGCGGCTGCGGGATAATGGCGCACCCCTCGCAAGAGCCCAGCCATGTCCAGCTTCAAGGACCACTTCTCCGGCCACGCGCAGCTCTACCGCGATGCCCGCCCGCTGCCGCCAGGGGACTGGTTCGCCTGGCTCGCCGGCCAGGCGCCGGACCGCACGTTGGCCTGGGACGCCGGTTGCGGCAACGGCCAGGCCAGCCTGGGGCTGGCGGCGCATTTCGAGCGCGTGATCGCCACCGATCCCAGCGCTGCGCAGATCGGCCAGGCACCGTCGCATGAGGCGATTGACTACCGCGTGGAACCGGCCGAGCGCAGCAGCCTGGCGGCGGGCAGCGCCAGCCTGGTCAGCGTGTCGCAGGCATTGCACTGGTTCGACCTGGATGCGTTCCATGCCGAAGTCCGCCGCGTGGCGCGGCCGGGTGCGCTGCTGGCGGTGTGCGCCTACGGCAACTGCAGCGTGGACCGCGCGGTGGATGCGGTCGAACAGGCGCTCTACGCCGGCACGCTCGGCGGCGACTGGCCACCCGAGCGCGCGCTGGTGGACAGCGGCTACCGCGAACTGCCTTTCCCGTTTCCCGCCGTACCGGCGCCGACTTTCATGATGCGCGCGGACTGGAACCTGGCGCAGTTCATGGCCTATCTGCGTTCGTGGTCCGCCACGCAGCGCCATCTCAAGCGCACCGGCATCGATCCGGTGGAGCAGGTGGCGCCCGAGCTGGCCCGGGTCTGGGGCGCGCCGGAGCTCGTGCGGGCGGTGCGGTGGCCGTTCTTCACGCGGGTTGGGCGCGTCGGCTGACGCCTTTCTTCTTTTGCGCTCTCTCTCCTTTGGGGCGCGATGCCCTTGCTCCCTTTCCCCTATGGGTGAGGAGCGGGTGCTCGCGGGATGGATTGTGCGCTGTCGTGTTTTGCCTGTCGTTCTTTTTGTAGCGTTGCCGCGACCGGGCTCGCCTGCGGCGGGCTTTCGATCGCCTGCCGGCGCTCGAGTCACTTCTCTTTGCGGGCCCAAAGAGAAGTA
>NZ_JABFWW010000290.1 GCF_013362045.1 Frateuria sp.
TGGCGGACCTGGCGGCGCTGGCCGCCAGCGGCCCGGCCGCGCTGGGTCAGCTGGCCTGGGCCGCGCAGGTGCAGGCGCACGGCGAGCTGATGTCCAGCGCGCTGGGCGCGGCCTACCTGACCGCCAGCGACCTGCCGACGCAATGGGTGGATGCACGCGAATGCCTGGCTGCCATCGCCCTGCCGAACCAGAACGAGCGTACGCGCCTGCTCTCGGCCACGGTCGAGGCGCGCCCCGATCCGTCGCTGGCCGCGCGCCTGGCGGCGCTCGGGGAAGTGTTCATCACCCAGGGTTTCATCGCGCGCGAGGCGCAATCCGATAACGGTCAGGGCCGCACGGTGCTGCTCGGCCGCGGCGGCTCGGATACCTCGGCCGCCTATTTCGGCGCGTTGCTGAAGGCTCAGCGGGTAGAGATCTGGACCGACGTCGCCGGCATGTTCACCGCCAACCCGCGCCAGGTGCCGGGCGCGCGCCTGCTCTCGCGGCTGGACTACGAAGAGGCGCAGGAAATCGCCACCACCGGCGCCAAGGTGCTGCACCCGCGTTGCCTGTCGCCGCTGCGCGAGCCGCGCGTGCCGCTGCTGATCAAGGACACCAACCGACCCGAGCTCGAGGGCACGGTGATCGGCCCGGAGGTGCGCGAGCACGCGCCGAGCGTCAAGGCGATCAGCGCCCGCAAGGGCCTGACCCTGGTGTCGATGGAATCGGTGGGCATGTGGCAGCAGGTCGGCTTCCTCGCCGATGTGTTCGCGCAGTTCAAGAAGCATGGCCTGTCGGTGGACCTGATCGGCTCGGCCGAGACCAACGTGACGGTGTCGCTCGATCCCACCGAAAACCTGCTCGATTCCGATGCCGTGGCCGCGCTTGCGGCGGACCTGGCCAAGGTGTGCCGGGTCAAGGTGATCGCGCCCTGCGCGGCGATCACCCTGGTCGGCCGCGGCATGCGTTCGATGCTGCACACGCTCTCGACCGTGCTGGCCGAGTTCGGGCAACTTCGCGTGCACCTGATCTCGCAATCGTCCAACAACCTCAACCTCACCTTCGTGGTGGACGAGACGGTGGTGGACGAACTGCTGCCGCACCTGCACGACCTGCTGATCGCCGCCGGCGCGCTGCGCACCGACGACAGCGCGCTGTTCGGGCCGAGCTGGCAGGTGCTCTACGGCCGCGGCGAAGCGGTGGCGCCGGCGGCCGCGTGGTGGCGTGAGCCGGTCGCACGCACGCGGCTGCTCGCGCTGGCACAGGAAGCCACGCCGCGCTACGTCTACCACGTGCCCACGGTGCGCGCGCAGGCGCGCGCGATGAAGTCGCTGGGCGCGGTCGACCGGCTGCACTATGCGGTCAAGGCCAACACCCACCCGGCCATCCTGCGTGCGCTGGCCGCGGAAGGCTTCGCCTTCGAGTGCGTCTCGCCGGGCGAACTGCGCGCGGTCGCGGCGACGGTTCCGGACGAGGCGCCGCTGCTGTTCACGCCCAACTTCGCGCGCCGCGCCGATTACGTCCATGCGCTGGCCACGCGCGCGACGATCACCCTCGATGCATTGCATCCGCTGGAACACTGGGGCGAGCTGTTCCGCGGCCGCGAGATCGTGCTGCGCGTGGACCTGGGCCGTGGCCTGGGCCACCACGAGAAGGTGCGCACCGGCGGCAACGGCAGCAAGTTCGGCCTGCCGGTCGAGCAGCTCGACGCCTTCCTGCGCCTGGCCGACGCCCACCAGGCGAGCGTGCGCGGCCTGCATGCGCACCTGGGCTCGGGCGTGCTCGATCCGAAGCACTGGGGCGAGGTCCACGCGCAGCTGGCGAGCCTGGCCGAGCGCATCGGCAGCGTGGCCTTCCTCAACATCGGCGGGGGGCTCGGCGTGCCCTCGCACCCGGGCGAGGCGCCGCTGGACATCGCCGCGCTGGACCGCGTGCTGCGCGAGGTCAAGGCGGCCTATCCGCATTACCAGCTGTGGATGGAGCCGGGCCGCTACCTGGTCGCCGACGCAGGCGTGCTGCTGGCCCGGGTCACCCAGGTCAAGGGCAAGGGCACGCTGCGCTACCTCGGCGTGGACACCGGCATGGACAGCCTGATCCGCCCGACGCTGTACGACGCCTGGCACGAGATCGTGAACCTCTCGCGCATGGAGGCGCCGGCGGAGGCGCTCTACCAGGTGGTCGGGCCGATCTGCGAATCGGGCGACGTGCTGGGCACCGATCGGCGCCTGCCCGAGGCGCAGGAGGGGGATGTGATCCTGATCGCGCAAGCTGGCGCGTACGGCAAGGTGATGTCGTCGCGCTACAACCTGCGGGAAGAGGCAGACGAGGTGATCCTGGACGACTGAGGCGAGCCCGGCCCCTCACCCCAACCCTCTCCCCGGAGGGGAGAGGGGGCTGGTCCTGCGCGGAGTAGGCATGAAGCGAGACCTTAGCCTTTGCTCCCTCTCCCCTCCGGGGAGAGGGTTGGGGTGAGGGGGTGCTCTAGCGACAGACTTTCATGGAGCGGAGTTTCAAGGATGAAGCGCATGAACGTGGATCGCGCACGCCGGCTGCGCACAGGCATGACCGATGCCGAGCAGGCGCTGTGGTACCGCTTGCGGAACCGGCAACTGAATGGTTGCAAGTTCCGTCGGCAGCATGAGATCGACCGCTACATGGTCGATTTCATCTGCACCGAACGCATGCTGGTGGTGGAACTCGACGGCAGCCAACATCTGGAACAGCAAGATTACGACGATGTACGCACGCGTTACCTCCAGGCCAACGGCTACCGCGTGCTGCGTTTCTGGAACAATGACGTACTGACGAACATCGAGAGCGTGCTCGAGGCGGTGACGGAGGCTTTGGCGAGCCCCGGCACTTCACCCAGCCATTTCCTCCATCTTCAGAAGGGAATGGGGGAGCCCAAAGGCAACGCACGTTCCATCGGAGTGAACGAGTGACCACGATCAACCCCCGCCTGACCCAGAGCTTCCGCTTCGTGCGCGCCAGCTACGCCGACGGCGTGGCCGAGCTGGCCTACGCCTTCGACCAGGACGAGGAAATGGTCGAGCGCATCCGCTTCCCCGACGCGCCTGCGCTGCCGGCCGAGCGCCGAAGGGCCTTCGACGCGGCGCTCAAGCTGCTGCACCTGGTCGCGGGCGTGAGCTACTACAAGGCCGGTGTGCCGCCGACGATCGACGTCGAGCCGCTGGACACGCAAACCGCCGACCTGTGCGACGCGCTTTACCTGCACGGCCTGGCCGAGTTCGCCTATCGCAACGGCCTGGACCTGCGCGGACGCATCGCCTTCCCGCGCGGCGTCGCCGCGCCGCCGCCCGCACCCGTTCTGGGCCTTCCCAAGCGCACCCTCGTCCCCATCGGCGGCGGCAAGGATTCGCTGGTCGCGGTGGAAGCGATCAAGTCGATCGGCGGCGAGGCCACCGCGGCGTGGGTCGGCAACTCCCCGCTGATCGCCGCCTGCGCCGAGCGCACCGGCCTGCCCATGCTCAACATCCAGCGCGAGCTCTCGCCGGTGCTGTTCGAGTTGAACCGCCTGGGCGCCTGGAACGGGCACATCCCGGTGACCGCGATCAACTCGGTGATCCTGGCGCTGGCGGCGATCCTCTACGGCTACGACTCGGTCGCCTTCGCCAACGAGCGCTCCGCCTCGGCCGCCACGCTGGAATACGAAGGCCAGCAGGTGAACCACCAGTGGAGCAAGGGCTACGCCTTCGAGGCCATGCTTTCGGACTGGCTGCATACGCACGTGGCGGCGGACCTGGACTACTGCTCGCTGCTGCGCCCGTATTCGGAACTGGCGATCACCCGCGCGTTCGCCCGGCTCACGCCCTACTTCGACGCCTTCTCCAGTTGCAACCGCAACTTCCGCATCCTCGGGCCCAAGCCGGCCGACCGCTGGTGCGGGCAGTGCCCGAAGTGCCATTTCGTGTTCCTGGCGCTGGCGCCGTTCTGCCCCAAGCCGCGGTTGCTCTCGATCTTTGGCCGCAACCTGCTGGACGACGAAAGCCAGGCAGCCGGCTTCGACGCATTGCTCGAATACCAGGACCACAAGCCGTTCGAATGCGTGGGCGAGGGCGCCGAGGCACGCGCGGCGATGTACGCGCTGAGCCAGCGCTCGGAGTGGCAGGAAGACGCGCTGGTCGCGCGCTTCACGCGCGAGATCCTGCCCCAGCTCGATCCGGCGACGCTGGCGCTGGAGCCCTGGCTGCAGCCCGCAGCCGAGCACCGCGTGCCCTCACGGCTGCGGCCCGCGCTCGAGGCCATTGGCTGATGCGCATCGCGGACCTGGCTGGCAAGCGCGTTGCCGTCTGGGGATTCGGTCGCGAGGGCAGGGCAGCGATCGCCGCCGTGCGCGCACGCCTGCCGCAGTTGCCGCTCACCTTGTTCTGCAGCGCCGCGGAAACGGAGGTCGCGCAGGCGTTCGAACCGGCCCTGGCGGTGCGCGGCGAGGAACCGGACGCGGCCGCATTGGCTGCGTTCGACGTGGTCATCAAATCGCCCGGCATCTCGGCCTACAAGCCCGCGCTGCTGGACGCGCAGGCACGCGGCACGCGCTTCACTTCCGGCACCGCGCTGTGGTTCGCCGAGCAGCCACAGGCGCCGGTGGTTGCCGTGACCGGCACCAAGGGCAAGAGCACCACCACGGCGCTGATCGCGCACCTGGCGCGATCCCTGGGCGTGCGCACCGCCCTGGCCGGCAACATCGGCATGCCGCTGCTGGAGCTGCTCGACACGCGCGCGGACCTGTGGGCGGTGGAGCTGTCCAGCTTCCAGACCGGCGAGGCCGGGCCGCTGCCGCTGGGCGTGGTCACCAGCCTCTACGAGGAACACCTGGATTGGCACGGCTCGCGCGAACGCTACGTGGCGGACAAGCTCAGGCTCGCCGACGCGGCGCACACGCTGCTGGTCAACGGCACGCAGGAGGCGCTGCTCGCGCGTACGGCGACACATCCCCGGCGCGTGCTGTTCGGCGTGCCCGAAGGCTGGCACCTGCGCGAGGGGTTCATCCGTCGAGCGGGCGAGCGTGTATTCGCGGTGGCCGACCTGCCGGTGCCGGGCGAGCACAACGCACTCAACGCATGCGCTGCGCTGGCGGCGCTGGAGGCGATGGGCCACGACGCGCGCGCCGCAACGCCGGCGTTGGCCCAGTTCCACGCGCTGCCGCACCGGCTGCAGCCGCTGGGCGAACGCGGCGGCCGCTGGTGGATCAATGATTCGATCAGCACCACCCCGCAGGACACCCTTGCGGCACTGGCGAGCCTGGAAGGGCGCGCGGTGACGGTGATCGTGGGCGGGCACGACCGCGGTCTGGACTGGTCGCCGTTCGTCGAGGCGGTGAGCGGCCGGGCCGGGCTGGCGATCGTGGCGCAGGGCACCAACGGGCCGCGCATTGCGGCCGCACTGCGCGAGGCGCAGGCGGTATCCGAGGTCGCCCTCGTGGCGACGCTGGCCGAGGCGGTGGAGCGCACGCGGGCGCTCGCGCCGGCAGGCGGCGTGGTGCTGTTGTCGCCGGGCGCGCCGAGCTTCGACCAGTTCCACGACTATGCCGAGCGCGGGCGTCGCTTTGCCGAGCTGGCGGGGTTCGACGGACAGGCGATCAGCGGCATCGAGGGGCTCGGCGTCGCCTGACCTTGTCGGCTCCCGCTGAAGCCGCCGCACAAAACGCATCGCCTGCCCGCAGGCTCGGGCCGGTAGGGGCGGGAGCCTGCGGGCAGGCGATGCACTCCGGCGACGCGGGGTTTGCGCGATTCACCGCACCGTCCACCACGCGAACCGGCGGGCCCTACCGCTGCCGGCCGGTATCGCAGCATCAGTGGACCGGATTTACTCGGATTCCTTGCCCTTGTTCACCAGGTCGCGCACGCGATGGCCGCCCTTGGTGCCCAGCTCCGAATAGCCTTCCGGGCCCAGCTCTTCCTTGCGCGCTTCGCCGCCTTTCTTGCCGAGCGCCGAATAGCCCTCCGGACCCAGTTGTTCCTTGCGCGTCTCGCCGCCCTTCTTGCCCATCTCCGAGTAGCCCTCGGGACCGAGCTGTTCCTTGCGGATCTCGCCGCCCTTCTGGCCGGCTTCGCGGACGCTCATGTCACCCTGGTTCTTGTTGCTGGTCATGATCTGCACCTCTCTGGGATTGGAAAAAGTCGCCGGTGGGCTTACTTCTTGCGGCCGTGCTCGGCCTGCTTGCCCTCGTTGACGAGATCGTGGACCCGCTGGCCGCCCTTCTTGCCGAGTTCCGAGTAGCCCTCGTGGCCCAGCTCGTCCTTGCGTGTCTCGCCGCCCTTCTGGCCGGCTTGGCGGACGGTCATGTCGCCCTTGTCGTGCGTTTGCTTGTTCATGGATGCTCCTGTCGATGTGGAATGGGCGGCGGGGCTACTCGACGTTGCCGTAGCCCTTCATCACGTCCTGGGGG
Organism: Frateuria sp.; assembly: GCF_013362045.1. Classification (GTDB taxonomy): domain Bacteria; phylum Pseudomonadota; class Gammaproteobacteria; order Xanthomonadales; family Rhodanobacteraceae; genus Frateuria_A. The sequence continues at coordinate 6,389 of NZ_JABFWW010000290.1, forward strand.
CCGCCGTACTGTTCGTCAGGCAGTTTCCTGATCTCCTGCATTACGTCGTCCGGCGCGTTGTTGCGGCGGGCGCATTCGATCAGGTCCTGCTTGTCGGCGGGGTAGCCCACGCCGCTCAGGTACTTCTGCACATTGGCCGGCGAATGGCCTCCTACACCTCGTGTCATGGTCTTCTCCGGGATGGATCACTCGTTGCCTTCGGATTCCTTGCCCTTGTTGATCAGGTCGCGCACGCGATGGCCGCCCTTGGTGCCGAGCTCGGAGTAAC
>NZ_JABFWW010000235.1 GCF_013362045.1 Frateuria sp.
GGCCGCCACCCGCGGCCCGGACGCGAGCCGCGGCTAGCCTGGCGGCCGGCGCGCGCGCATGCGCGCCTCGTGCAGCTTGGCGTACTTCAGGAACGCGTAGAACGCATGCACGCGCGCGGCGATGAATCCCGCCCAGCCGGCGCGCCAATGGCCGCGCAGCAGGTAGTAGCGCAGGAACGCGACGCTCGGGTAGGCCACCATGCGCCAGCCCAGGCGGGCGTGGCGCCGACGCGCGTCTTCGGCGGCCTGCAGCGAGGAGTAGCGGTTGGCCTTGTCCACGCGGCCGGCGATGTCCGGCTCGCCGTAATGATCGAGCACGACCTCCAGCACGCCGACCGGTCCATCCACGCGCACGGCCTCGTGCACGCTGTGCCCGCTCATGCGCGCACGCTCGCGATCGAACAGCCGCACGTAATGGTTGAGCCGCGCGCGCGGCGACTGCCAGCGCCAGAATACCCACTCGCGCCGCCAGAGCTGATAGCCCGCACAGGCGGGCGCGGCCAGCGTGCGCCGCACGGTTTCCGCCGCGCAAGGCGGCAGGGCCTCGTCCGAATCCAGCAGCAGCACCCATCGGTGCAGGGCCAGGTCGATCGCCGCCTGCTTCTGCGCGCTGTAGCCGGCAAACGGCTGCATCTGCACGCGCGCGCCGTGGCGCTGCGCGATGGCCACGGTGGCGTCGGACGAGCCCGAATCGAGCACCAGGATGTCGTCGGCCCAGGCCACCGAGGCCAGGCAGGCCTCCAGCGTGCCAGCGCTGTTGTAGGTGGTGACGACGGCCGACAGCGGCTCAGCCACGCGCCTGCCCTGCCGGCACCTGGCCGTCGGCGTAAAGGGCCGCGCACCACAGCCCCAGCAGCCAGGCAAACAGCAATCCCCACCAGGCCGAGTAGAAGGCCAGATGGGTGTTGAGCGGGAACAGCATGACGCCCAGGGCCACGCTCACCGGAAAGGCGCGCGCACGCGCCGCCGCACCGACCCGGCGCCACGCGCGCGCCGCCAGTGCGACGCCGGCCAGCCATAGCAGCAGGCCGGCCGCGCCGGTCTCGGTCAGCACTTCCAGCACCAGCTGGTGCGCATGGCAGGCGCCCTCGCCCACGCCGCAGGCCTCGGCGACCAGGAAATGGTCGTTGGCCGGCGCATAGTCCGGGTAGGCGTAACGGAAATCGCGCACGCCCACGCCGTTCCACGGATGGTCGGCGATCATCCGCACGCTTGCGCGCCAGATCGCTGGCCGGCCGGTCAGCGCCTCGTCCAGGCCCTGCTCGTTGCCCGCCAGCACGGCCAGCGTCCGCTCCATCCGCTCGTGGAAGCGCACCGACGTGCGCCATGCCAGCGCGCCGGCGAGCGCTACCAGCAGCACGCCCAGCCCGCACCACCATGCGAAGCGCCGCGCCGCGCCCGCCTCGCGCCAGGCAAAGGCGAGCGCGGCCAGGCCGTAGCACAGCCAGCCCGCGCGCGAACCGGCCAGCAGCACCGGCCCCAGCAGCACCAGCAAGGCGAACGCCAGACCCACGCGGCCCCAGCGTTCGCGCGCCGCCCACAGCGCGAAAGGCGCGAGCACGGCAAGGGTGGGCCCGAGCTTGAGGTTGTCCGCGCCGAAGATGCCGGAGATGCGCTGCGCCTCGGCGTGGCCGCCCAGGCTCCAGCCGGTGAGCGCCTGCAGCCAGGCATCGACGACCCATACCGCCAGCACTGCGGCCACGCCGAAATAAAGCGCGCGCAACCGGCCTTCCTGGCGGACCACCAGGCAGGCATACAGGCCCAGCGGCAGGTAGCGCAGCAGGCCGGCCGTCGTGCTCCAGCTCTTGCCGGGCACCACGGCGTCGATCGCCGACAGCAGCGCCGCGCCGATGTAGCAGGCCAGCAAGCCCAGCAGCAGCCGCACCCCGGCCTGCCCGCGCCATGCCCGCGGGTGGCGCACGAGCAGCAGCACCGCGCCGACCAGGCACAGCGCCGTACCCAGTTCCGAACTGCGCCCGAACGGCAACAGCGCGATCACCAGCCAGAACGGCAGCAGCGGCGAGCGCAGGGTATGGACGAGGGCGCGGGCGAGTGGCATCGCCGCATTGTAGGGGAGCGGCCGCGGCGCTTTGCGGACTTTCTGCCGGAACAGTAGAGCCGGTCAGTCCGCCACTTCGCCGTACAGGGCAAGCACCGCCTGCTGCATGTCCGACAGGCGGTAGCTCTGCAGCATGGGAATCGGCGGCGCCACGCGCAGCAGCTCGGCCGCGCGCTCGACCAGCTTCTCGCGGTCGCCCAGCGGCACGCGGCCGGCCGGGTACAGCTCGGCCAGCAACTCGCCGACGCCGCCGTGGGCGTAGCCGAGCACCGGGCGGCACAGCGACAGCGCCTCGACCACGGTGCGGCCGAACGACTCGGGCTTGGTCGACAGCTGCAGGACCAGCGCGGACATCGCGTAGATGTCGCGTATGTCGTTGCGCGGCGGGGTCAGCACCACCTGCGCCTCGATGCCGCGCTCACGGATCAGCCGCCGCAGCTCCTCCACGTAGGCCTCGCGGCCGGGCTCGATCACGCCCAGCAGCAGCAGCCGCACTTCGATGCCGCGGCGCTTGAGCTCGGCGGCCAGTTCGATCGCCTCGTGGTGGCCCTTCAGCCGCGTGCCGCGGGCGGGCAGGGTCAGCAGCGGCGCGCCGGCCAGCTGGGGGAATTCGGCGAAGAAGGCCCTCTGCCAGGCATCGTCGGGGCGATGGCCGTAGGGGAACGCCTCCGGATCGATGCCGCGCGGGATCACCCGCACCCGCGCCGGGTCCAGCCACGGGTAATGGCTGAGCACGTAGTCGCGCATGGTCTGCGACACCGCGATCACCCGCTCGCCGCGCAACAGGATCGAGCTGTAGACGCCCGGGGAGTTCAACCCGTGCACGGTGGTGACGAAGTGCGGCCGCGGCGCCAGGCCACGCAGCGCCCACCAGGCCAGCCATGCGGGCAGGCGCGAGCGGGCGTGCACGATGTCCGGCGCAAGCTCGCGCAGGCGCCGCCGCAGCGCACCGATGCGCAGCAGGGTCCGCGGCGACTTGGCGCCGACGTCCAGGGTGACGTGTTCGCTGCCCTCGGCCTCCAGCTGGCCGACCAGGCGGCCGCCGGCGGAGACCACCACCGAGCGGTGCCCGGCAGCCACCAGGGCTCGCGCCACCTCCAGCACCGAACGCTCCGCCCCGCCCGAATGCAGCGCCGGGATCAGCTGGACGACGACCAGACGCCGGGTGGGGGTGACGACGGCAGACATGAGGGGGTGTTGAGTGGCCTTCATCCAAAAGGACAAGCAGCGATCATGCCGATCCGCCGGCAAACCGGCCGCCGCCGGAAGGCCGGCTCAGTCGCGCAGGACGTAATGCGCGCCGCAGTAGGGACAGACGGACTCGCCGCCGTCCTCGACGATCGGCAGGTAGACCTTCGGATGGGAGTTCCACAGCGACATGGCCGGCGTCGGGCAGGACAGCGGCAGGTCCTTGCGCGTCACTTCGTAACGATTTTCGGCATTCGCCGGGATCGGCGCGGCCTCGGGCAGGGGGCGCGGCATGGCAGGCTCCAGGAAAGACTTCGAAACCGTGCATGGTAGCAGGGCGCGCCGCCGGCAACGCCCGCCGGGACGCCTGCAGAACCCACTGGACTTCGCGGCCCAGTTGGCCTCAACTGTGCGCCGGCGGCGCCCGCGGGGGACGGGGTGGCGCCAGGGGGACGACCGTGGAGGGCGGCGGCCAGGCTGAGCGCCGCGATCCCGCCCAGGGCGTCCGTCGCGGGACCATCCTGTGCCAAGGGGACAACCATGGATTTCGGAAAGACCATCGCGCGCGCCAAAGCCATCCTCGCCTCACCCAGGACCGAGTGGCCGGTCGCCGCCGCCGAACCGGCCAGCATCGGCGGCCTGTACACCAGCTACATCATCTGGATCGCCGCGCTGCCGGCGATCGCCGGCTTCATCAAGGGCAGCCTGATCGGCACCGGTTTCCTCGGCGTGGTGGTGCGCACGCCGGTCGGCGCCGGCATCGGCGGCATGGTGCTGCAGTACCTGCTCTCGCTGGCGGTGGCCTATGTCATGGCGCTGATCATCAATGCGCTGGCCGGCACCTTCAACGGCCAGAAGGACATGGTGCAGGCGCTGAAGACCGTCGCCTATTCGTGGACCGCCGCGTGGATCGCCGGCATCGCGGTGATCATTCCATGGATCGGCTGGCTGATCGCCCTGGCCGGCGGCATCTACTCGATCTACCTGCTTTACGTGGGCCTGCCCTTCACCATGAAGTGTCCGCCCGAGAAGGCCGGCGGCTATACGGCGCTGTCCGTGGTCATCGCCATCGTGCTGAGCTGGATCGTCGGCCTGATCGTCGCCGGCGTGATCGGTACCGCCGCCTACACCGGCGCCGCCATGAGCGGCGTTCACCTGGGCAGCGCCAGCGGCGACAACGTCACGGTCGATCCCAACAGCGCGCTGGGCAAGCTTGCCGCCATGGGCCAACGCGCCGAACAGGCCAGCAAGGAACTGGACGCCGCGCAGAAGTCCGGCGACAGCGCCGCGCAGCAGGCGGCGATGGGCAAGATGATGGGTGCGGCGATGGGCAACGACGGCACCGTGCAGGCGCTCTCCACCGACCAGGTCAAGGCCTTCCTGCCCGATACCCTGCTCGGCCTCAAGCGCACCGGCAGCTCGGCCCAGCGCACCAACGCGATGGGCATGCAGGTCACCGAGGCGCATGCCGAGTACGGCGACGGCAACGGCCGCAACCTCACCCTGGAAGTCACCGACATGGGCACCGCCAAGGGCCTGATGGCGATGGCCGGCGCGATGGCGCCGGAAGAGGAAAAAAGCACCGACCACGGCTACGAGAAGACCTACACCGCCGATGGCCGGCTCACCCACGAATCGTGGGACGACCAGTCCAAGAACGGCGAGTACAGCGTGGTGGTGGGCCAGCGCTTCACCGTCAAGGCCAACGGCAACGCCAGCAGCATCGACGACCTGAAGCAGGCTGTGGCGAGCGTCGACATCGCCAAGCTCGAGGCCATGAAGAACGAGGGCGTGGCGCAGCACTGACGCGCCACTTCCCGCGCCACACAAAAAAGCCCGCGCCAGTGACGCGGGCTTTTTCTTTTCGGCCGGCCGCTGGGCTACTTGGCGACCGAGCCCTCGGTGGTGATGTGCAGGCTGATCTCGTCGCTCACGTTGGGCACGTAACCCGACACGCCGAAGTCCGAGCGCTTGAGCGTGCCGGTGGCGTCGAAGCCGATCGAGGGCTTGCCGCTCATCGGGTGCTTGCCGATCCGGTTGAGCGTGGCGTCGAGCACCACCGGGTGGGTCACGCCATGCACGGTGAGGTCGCCGGTGACGCGGAACCGGTCCTTGCCGACCGGCTCGACCTTGGTGCTCCTGTAGGTCACCTGTGGGTACTTGGCCGAGTCGAAGAAATCGGGCTTGGCCAGGTGCTCGTTCAGCGCCGGCACGTGCGTGTCCAGCCCCGACATCGGCAGCGTCACTTCCACTTTCGCCTGCTCCGGGTGCTGCGGGTCGAAGGTCAGCGTACCCTGCCCCAGGCCGAGTTCCGCGGTGGGATGGGAGAAGCCGAAGTGGCCCCAGCTGAACAGCACCATCGTGTGGTGCGGGTCGAGCGTGTAGGTGGCCGGCGCCGCCTGGGCGATGGTGGCGGCGGCGAGCAGGCCGGCGAAGGCGAGAACTTTGAGTGTGCGCATGGAAAAACTCCTGGGGGGCTGCTGTCAGACGATGCGGCAGGCTTCATCGAACGCGAAGCGCTCTTCGCGCGGCCGCAGCACGGCGGGATTGCCGTAGCCGATGTTGACGAGAAAGTTGGAGCGCACCTGCGTGCCTGCAAAGAACGCCTCGTCGACCATCGCGTTGCGGAAGCCGGACATCGGACCGCAGTCCAGCCCCAGCGCGCGCGCCGCCATGATCAGGTAGGCGCCCTGCAGGCTGGAGTTGCGGAAGGCGGTGGCTTCAATCGCCTCGGGCTTGCCGGCGAACCAGCCGATCGCGTCGGGCGATTCCTTGTAGAGGCGCGGCAGGTGCTCGTAGAAGGCGTGATCGGCCGCGACGATCACCGTCACCGGCGCGGCCATGGTCTGGGCGAGGTTGCCGCGGTCCAGCGCCGGCTCCAGCTTGGCCTTGGCCTCGCGCGAACGCACGAACACGAAGCGGGCCGGGGAGGCGTTGGCGCTGGTCGGCGCGAGCTTGGCCAGGTCGTAGATCGCGTGCAGCTGCGCATCGCTGACCGGCACGTCCCTCCAGGCCTCGGCCGAGCGGCGGTAGGTCCGCGCGGTACGGAACAGCTGGTCGAGGGCGGCCTCGGAAAGCACTTCGCTCATGGGTATCCTTTGGCGTGATGGCGCGCCATCCGGCGCGGTCGATCCGCATGTGTAAGCCCAAGGCGGCGGGTGGTCGGGCGTCGAAAGGGGAACCGAGCGTGCAAAATCCGTCAACAATCGCCTGGGCTGCGACTTCGTGAGCACGCCGCGCGACGAGTGCTGGGCGATCACCGACCATGCCGCCGGCAACCAGCGCCAGGCCCTGGCCCTGGCCGAGCGGCTGGGCATGCCGGTGCGCCCGCTGGTGCTCGACGCGCGCGCGCCGTGGTCGTGGTTCGCGCCGCGGCTGATCCTGGGCGGGCGGCTGGCCCTGCC
>NZ_JABFWW010000033.1 GCF_013362045.1 Frateuria sp.
GGACCGTAGCCGTCCAGCGGCACGCCGTCGGCGCCGATCACGCGGCCGAGCAGGCCGGCGCCCACCGGCAGGCCGCCGGCATGGGCCAGCGGACGTACGCGCGCGTTGGGCAGCACGCCGTGCATTTCGCCCACCGGCATCAGCAGCAGGCGCTCGTCGGCGAAGCCGACCACCTCGGTGTCGAGCTGGTTGCCGTCGGCGGTGTCGACCAGGCAACGCGCGCCCAGTGCGGCTTCGCAGCCTTCGGCTTCGAGGGTGAGGCCGACCACGCGGCGCAGGCGGCCTTCGACGGTGAGCGTGTGGGCGGCCTCGACGCGCTGGCGGCGGCGGGCGAATTGTTCGGGCCAGGTGGCGCGGCTCACGGCTGGACGGGCCGGCGCGTGGTGGCAAAGGCCTTCCCCTCTCCCCAACCCTCTCCGCCGGCAGGGCCAGGGGAGAGGGAGCAGGTGCGGGCGGGGCCAAGAAGGCTGGAGTGGGCGCTCATGCGTCAGCCTCGTCGCCCAACACGGCGTCGATCATCGCGGCCAGGCGCGTCTCCACGCGCGCGTCCAGCCGCGAGCGTTCGTTTTCCAGCACGCAATCGCCGCGCGCGAGCGCCGGATCGGCAACCAGCTGCCAGTGCGGTTCGGCGGCGTCGAGCTCGCGCAGCAGGGCCAGGTCGTCCGGATGCAGGCGCACGGCGAGTTCGCGGGTGGCGGCCGGCAACGCGGCCACGGCCTGGCGCACGGCCTGCACGATCAGTTCCGGGTGCGCACCCAGCTCGCGCACGATCATCCGGCGTGCGATCGCCAGCGCCAACTGTGCAAGCTCCTGCTCCACCGCCGCATCGAGCGCATCCAGCGGGCGGGCCGCCTGCGTGCAGATCGATTCCAGCAGCGCGATGCGTTCGCGTTCTTGCGCGCGCGCCTCGGCCAGGCCCTGGGCGAGGCCTGCGGCGTAGCCTTCCTCATGCGCCTGGCGTTCGAGCGCTTCCAGGTCACTGACGGTGGGACGAGCTAGCCCCTCGGCCGGCGCGGGCGCCGGCGCCTGGCCCATCTGCGGCGGCTCCCAGCGCTGGTAGCCGGCGACGGCGTCGCGGTTGAGCACGGCGCTCATCAGACCAGGTCATCCGAGCCGCCGAGGTTGATCTGGCCGGCGTCGGCAAGACGGCGCGCGATGCCGAGGATCTCCTTCTGCGCGGCGTCGACTTCGGACACGCGCACCGGGCCAGCCACTTCCAGGTCGTCGCGCAGCATGTCGGCGGCGCGCTTGGACATGTTGGCGAACATCTTGTCGCGGATGGCCGGCTCGGCGCCCTTGAGCGCCACGATCAGGCGCGGCGAGGGCACTTCGCGCAACAACGCCTGCATCGAGCGGTCGTCCAGTTCGACCAGGTCGTCGAAGACGAACATCAGGTCCTCGATCTTGCTGCCCAGGCCCGGGTCGTGACTGCGGATGGCGGCCATCAGCTCGGCCTCGCGGCTGGTCTCCATCGCGTTGAGGATGTTCGCCGCGGCCTTGAGCCCGCCGACGCTGGCGGACTTGAGCTTGTTGGTGTTGCCGGAGAACTGGCGCTCCATGATCTCGTCCAGCTCGTTCAACGCGTGCGGCTGCACGCCGTCGAGCGTGGCGATGCGCATGATCGCGTCCGAGCGCGAGCGCGCCGGCAGGTAGCCGAGCACTTCGGCGGCCTGGTCGTTCTCGAGGTGCGCCAGCACCAGCGCGATGATCTGCGGATGCTCCTGGCCGATCATCTCGGCGATGGCGCGGCCTTCCATCCACTTGAGCGATTCCAGGCCCTTGCTGGAACGGCCCAGCAGGATGCGGTCGATCAGGTTGCCGGCCTTGGTCTCGCCCAGTGCGTTGGTGAGGATCTTGCGGATGTAGTCCTCGGTGCCGACGCCCAGCGCGGTCTGCCGGCCTATGTCGTCGTGCAGCTTGGTGAGCACCTGGTCGACCTGCTCGCGCGAGACCGAGGTCAGCACGGCCATGGCCTGGCCGACCGCCTGCACGTCGCGCGCCGACAGGTGCTTGAGCACTTCGGCGGCGTCCTGCTCACCGAGGGTGAGCAGGAGGATGGCGGCCCGCTGGGCGCCGGATATGGATGTGTCTGCCTTGCCGGACATCAGCTGCCGTCCTCACCGACCCAGTTCCTGACCACCTGCGCGACCTGCTTGGGGTTGTCGCTGACCATGCGCCGCGCCAGGCCGACCTTCTGTTCGTAGCCGAGCACCTGTGCCGGCGCGGACAGCCGGCTGCGCTCATCCTCCTGGTCATCGGCAATCCGGACGGAAACCGTAGGCACGCGTCCGGCCCCGGCCAGCGCCGGCTGCGGGACGCCGCGCAGCAGGCCCTTGAGCAGCGGGCGCAGCAGGCCGAAGGCGACCACCAGCGCGATCAGCACGCCGATCGCCTGCTTGATCAGGTCCAGCATGCCGGGGCGCTGCCAGAACGGCTGCTGGCCCGGCGCATCGGCGGCAGGCGCCTGCTGGAAGGCCTGGTTGACCACGCTCACGCTGTCGCCGCGCGCGGCGTTGAAGCCGACCGCATTCTTGGTCAGCTCGGTGAGATGGGTGAGTTCCTGCGCGGTGAATGGCGCGCTGGTGCTGCCGTTGGGGCCCGCCACGTTCTTGTTGTCGACCACCACCGCCACGGTCAGGCGCACCAGGCGCCCGGCAGGGTCGCTGGTGTGGCTGATGGTGCGGTCCAGCTCGTAGTTGCGGGTGGCGCTGGAGGAACTGTCACTGTTGTCGGCCTGCGCGGTGGCCGCAGCCGGTGCGACGGGCTTGCCGCCCGCGTTGGGGTTGGCCGCGGTCGGCTGCGCCGCCATCACGGGCGGCTGGTTGCTGAGCGCGCCGGGCACGCCGCCGTCGACCGCGCTGCCGCTGCCGCGGCGCTCGCTGCTGGTCTGCTCGCTGCGCAGGGCGGGATGGTCGTGGCCGTAGGTCTCGGTGGCCTTTTCGGTCTGGCTGAAATCGAGATCCACGAACACCTGCGCATGCACCTTGCCCGGGCCGACCAGCGGCATGAGCAGCTGCTCGACGCGCTGGGCGTAGGTGTTCTCCATGCGCGTGGCCAGGCGCAGGCGGCTGTCGCCCACCGCGGTGGCGCTGTCCGGATCGGTGCCGGTGAGCAGTTGGCCCTGCTGGTCGACCACCGAGACCTGGCGTGGGTCCAGGTCCGGCACCGAGGCGGCGACCAGATGCACGATCGCCGCCACCTGGCTGGCGTCGAGCTGGCGGCCGGGATAGAGCGTGACCAGCACCGAGGCGCTGGCCTGGCGATCGTCGCGAATGAAGGCCGAGGGCTTGGCCATCGCCAGGTGCACGCGCGCGGAACGCACGCCCTGCAGGCTGCCGATGGTGTTGCCCAGGTCCGCCTCCAGCGCCTGCTGGTAGCGCGTGCGCTCGGCCAGGTCGCTCATGCCGAAGGGGGAGTCGGCCTGCGGCGCGGCGCCGCTGGCGGCGGTGCCCTGCGGCAGCCCCTGCCCGGCCAGGCGCAGGCGGATCGCCGCCAGGTCGGAGGCCGGCACCATGATCGAGCTGCCGTCATTGCCCAGCTGGTAGGGCGTGTTGGTCGACTGCAGCGCTTGCGTGATGGCCGCGGCGTCCTGCTGGCCCAGGCCCGCGTAGAGCAGGCCCCAGTTGGGGCCGCGCGACCACAACACCACCGCCACGCCCAGCGCCACCGCCGCGGCCATGCCCACCAGCAGCAGCAGCTGGCGCGAGGCAGGGCTGCGCGCGAGCTGCCTGAGGTCGAAGCGGTTGGCGGAGCTGTCGGTGGTGGTCGCGATGGCGTTTTCGGCCATGGGAAAGGGTCATCCGTAATGCGAGGGAGGGAACGCGGCGCGGTCCTCGGGCCGGTCGGCGTCAGACCGGCATGTTCATGATGTCCTTGTAGGCATCGACCAGCTTGTTGCGCACTTCGGTCATCGCGCGCAGCGAGAGGTCAGCCTTCTGGATCGCCACCATCGTGCGGCCCAGGTTGGCGCCCGGATCGCCTCGCTCGAAGCTCGCCGCCATCTGGCCGGCCTGCTGCTGGCTGCCGCCCACGCTGGCGATCGATTGCTTGAGCAGCGCGCCGAAGTCCGCCGTGGCGGCGGGCGCCGCCTTCAGTGCGGTCTCCGCCGGACGCACCTGGGCGGAAAGCTGGCGCATCTGGGCGAGCAGGTTGTTGACGTCGATGGTGCTCATGTCGGGATTCCGGCGCGTGGCGGGCTTCGGGGGTGGAGCTGCACGAGGTGTGCCATGCGGCCTTCGAGCCCTCTGGTGCGGCGAACCGCTTTAGTCATCTCCCCCGGTGCAGCCGGGGGAGATGACGCAAAAGCGGAGAGCTAAGGGCTCAGGCGGCGAGGCTGCCCTGCAGCCCGTACTTGCGCAGCTTCTCCACCAGCGTGGTGCGCTGCATGTGCAGCAGCTTGGCCGCGTGGGCGACCACGCCGCCGGTGACGTCCAGCGCCTGGCGGATCAGGCCGACCTCGATGTCGGCCAGGTGATCCTTCAGGTCCAGGCCGCCCTCGGGCAGCAGCGTGGCGTCGCCGGCGGGCGCGGCAGCAGCCTGGGACTGCGCCTGCGCGCCTTCCATCAACGCGAGCAGCGAGGCGCCCTGCACTTCTTCGGCGGCCTGGCGGCCGCGGTACTTTTCCGGCAGGTCGCTGCCGCGGATCTCGCCGTGCGGATAGAGGATGGCCAGGCGCTCGACCAGGTTGCACAGCTCGCGCACGTTGCCCGGCCAGGCGTACTGATGCAGCGCGTTGAGCGCGCCGGCGGAGAAGCGCACGCTGGACAGGCCGCGCCGCGCCAGGCGCTGGTTGAACTCGCCGATCAGCACCGGCAGGTCGTCCAGGTGCTCGCGCAGCGCGGGCATTTCCAGCGGGAACACGGAGAGGCGGTAGAACAGGTCCTCGCGGAACTGGCCGTTGGCGATCGCCTGCTCCAGGTTGCGGTGGGTGGCGGCGATGATGCGCACGTCGCAGCGCTGGCTCTTGGTGCCGCCGACCCGTTCGAACACGCGCTCCTGCAGCACGCGCAGCAGCTTGACCTGCATGGTCAGGCTCATGTCGCCGATCTCGTCGAGGAACAGCGTGCCGCCTTCGGCCAGTTCGAAGCGGCCCTTGCGCGCGCTGATCGCACCGGTAAAGGCGCCCTTCTCGTGGCCGAACAGCTCGCTTTCCAGCAGCTCGGCCGGGATCGCGCCACAGTTGATGGCCACGAACGGCTTGTCGCGGCGCGGCGAACATTCATGGATGGTGCGCGCCACCATTTCCTTGCCGGTGCCGGATTCCCCCAGCACCAGCACGCTGGAATCGAACGGCGCGACCTGGCGGATCAGCGCGTTGACGCGGCGCATCGGCGCCGACTCGCCGACGAAGCGCAGCTCGCCGCGACGCCCGCCGAGCAGGCGCGCGTACAGGCTGCGCATCACTTCGGCCAGCTGCTCGTAGCGCAGCGGGAATTCCAGCATGCCGATACGGGCGGCGAACGGCGAGCTGGCGGCACACAGGCGCGAGGCCCAGGCCGAATCGCTGGCCAGCAGCACCGGCACATGGCTCGCGGCCTCGCCCAGCAGGGCGAACTGGCGTTCGGCATCGGCGGCGTCGGCGATAGTGCCGACGTAGACGGCGCGCCAGGCGTGGGTCGATTCGTCCGCTGCGGCGCAATCCTCGCCTCGCTGCGGGTGGTAACCGAGGAAATGCAGCGCAGACAGGATGGATTCGGCCCGCGCTTCGTTCGACTCGATCACCAGGAAATCGACCTTGCTCATGGATGTGCCTCCGCTTTGACGCTGAACCAGACGAACCGCCGACCGTCCTGCAGTGTTCGCTGTGTCTAATGCCGGCTTTCCGTCACCGATCTCGCAAAGGTGGAGAGCAAGAAGAAGGCCAGCGCAGGCGGCTGTGTGCCCTGTCCGCGGACGGGCGGGTGGCCCTAATGCGTCACTCGTGAAGGAAATGTCGACGCGTCGTTATGCGCGGATGCTGCAACGGCGACGGTTTGCCGGCGCCAAGGGTTCGGCGGCGAGTGACCCTGCGCGACACTACGGTTGCAGGGGCCGTCAAACAGGCGACGCGAGAGCCTGCAAAAGTGTGAAGTACCTCACGCGCCGAACGCGCACCGCCTCACACATGCGTGGAAGCGGACCGCGCGGGCTCATGCGCTGGCCTGGCGCGCACCTGCCACTTTGCGTCGGTGGTGACGAAACACGAAACGTTCGAGTGACGCGGCGACGCCTTCGCCCAATGCGTGGAAGGCGACGAACGTGCGGTCGTCGTCGAGCCGGCGCCCGATCCGAGCGGGCAACTCCAGCGGCGCGCTGGGGCAGGCATCGAAGCGAAGGCGCAGCAGCAGCGCCTCGCCCGCAGGCACCAGCGTGTCGGGAATCACCGCGCCGATGGCGTTGAAGCGCAGCGGTTGGCGCGAGGGCAATGCGTCGGCAGACAGCGCCACGCGGTTGATCATGTCGATCAGCGCGTTGAGCTTGGCGTCCAGCCGCAGCAGTTCCTGCATGACCGGATTGTCGTCGTCGGCGCTGTCGGCGCGGCGTTCCTCCAGCGCCGTGACGGTGGCGAGCGCGGCGGCATTGCGTTCGGCGAGGCGGGCGGTGATGGTTTCGGGCACCTGCCAGGCAAGCGCCTGGCTGTCGGCGTGCCAGCTGA